>JAEUVR010000074.1 GCA_016786785.1 Chitinophagaceae bacterium | reverse complement strand
AGTATGCTGCCGGATCCTATGAACAGCGGACCCATGCGGAGGGATAGGCCTGCATTCATTTTGGAGAGTTCGTTATAATGGAGCGGTAGATACACGCCAAACCTTTTGCCTTCATAACGCGGCGTAATGGCTATCGCCGAGTAGGCGTAGTTGTTGAATACCTTATCATCGCTTCCATTCAGCGCTATTTGCCCGGCCAGGCTTACATACAGGCCGCCAAGTATATTAAGATCGGCGTCCACCTGTAAAGTAGTGGGCAGGGATACAGTGTAGGTGTTTTCCAGGGAACCGACAGGGGTAAAATACTGGGGGTGGGAAAGAAAAAAATCATTGTAATTTTCCAGGTCCTGTTCAGCCAGTTCTTCTAAATACAGGCGTTGCGCATTGGTAATATGGATATCGTAAGCTCCGCTTTTATCGGCGTCTTTTTCGTATTTTATCTTGCCGATATCCATGAGCGATGCGCCAAGCTTAAATTTGTACTTTTTGCCGCCGGGCCGGTATTCATAAACGAACCCGATATCGCCTCCCAGGCCCGAGCTTTTGGAATTGAGCAGGTCGGAAACCTGAAAATCCGAAATGTTGATACCGCCTATGCCAACAGCTATCCGCCCGGTAGTATTTGCCAGGTAGGTCTTCTGGACAAAATTGTCGTCATCGATTGTGCCGTTAAAATTATTGATGTTCATATAGGTATTGCCGGCGCCTGAGAGGTATTTAAGCGTAATGCCTCCTTTAAAGAAATGGGCTCCCCGCTGCGAGATGACCCTGGCGAAGCTAAAGCCGTATTCGGACCAGCCGTTTAATGCCAGTCGCATGTTTTCCTTGGATGAAAGGGTATAAGGAAGATCGGGGTCATTCTCGAAATCTTCCGAAAGTTTATTCGCTAGTTTTCCATCGATATTCATGGCATTTACAAAAAGCCTTGCCCGGCTGGTAAACGCGATAGCGTTCTTTTTGCCGATATTGAGCATAAAGGAAGGGCCATGAAAATCCAGGTTGATCTGGGCGCTGGAGGGACCGGCATCCTTGCCAAACAACTGGTCCTTTAATTTATCCTCATCGAAGGATTCGGAAATGTTCTTCAGGTTAAAAGAGGCATTGTCGTTTCCCGCCAGCATGTTAAAGGAAAACAGGTTGATGTCAAAACGGTACCGGCTATCCGCAATATTTGCCGGATTAAAAAATACGCCGTTAACCCCGGTATAAGCGCCTGTGCGGTAGCCTGGAAATTCCTGCGCGGAAGCGGCAAGAAAAAACAATATGATTGGAGCGGAAAGGATAATCTTTTTCATGATGGTTTAACGTTATGGGGGAAAAATAATTGCATAGAAGTTTTTTGAACGGTAAGGGTTGCAGAGACTTTGCTATATTAGGAAAATAATGGTATAAGGGGCGGGGGTGTTTTTCCGGTATGGACTATGGGGAAAAAAGGATGAGAAATTAGTTTAAACACAGGGGAAAGGACCTGCCAAAATGGTTAATTTGCAGGTTCACTGTTATAAAAAAACCAGATTATGATAAAAATGCAGGTAATTGGCAATCTCGGAAAAGACTGTCTGACGAATACGGTCAATGGCAAGAGCGTGATCAATTTTAATGTGGCCCATACGGAAAAGTTCAGGGACAGCCAGGGCGTTCAGCGGGATAAAACGATATGGGTGGAATGCGCTTACTGGACTGATCGCACTGCCGTGGCAAACTATTTGAGAAAGGGCACGCAGGTATATGTAGAGGGCGCTCCCGATGTAAGAACCTATCCTAAAAACGACGGCACTACGGGCGTTTCGCTTTCCCTGAGGGTATTCAGCGTACAGTTGCTGGGAAGCAGGGGCGGCGATTCCGGAAGCGGGCCGGATACTTATCAGCAGCAGTCCCAGGGCCAGATGTCTTCGGCTTCTTCAGGCAATTACATGTCAGAACCGATCGATGATCTTCCGTTCTAGTAATTGCATTTTACCCGTGCTTTATGCTGGCATGAAGCGCGCGAGCCTGTCATGCAGGTATGAATAGGGTTGCATTTATGTTTTGTTCCTATGACAGAAGAAGTATTTTCTTACGAGCGTTTGACGGCGTTTACCAGGGGTATATTCAGGAGTATCGGCTGTAGCGAGGAAGATGCGCATATGGCGGCAAAGGGATTATTGAGCGCCGATATAAGAGGCATTGATTCGCATGGGATCGCCCGTTTGATCGGGTATGTTCGATTATGGGAAGCCGGTAGGGCCAATACCTCCCCGCATATCCGGATTATTCATGAAACGCCTTCCACTGCCGTAGTAGACGGGGATAGCGGATTGGGGCTGGTCGTTGCGCCATTTGCTATCAATACGGCTATTGAAAAGGCAAAGCAAGCGGGTACGGGCTGGGTCAGCGTTCAGCATTCCAATCATTTTGGCATTGCCGCGCACCATGCTTTGCAGGCGGTGGAACAGGATATGATCGGTATTGCGATGACCAATGCCAGCCCGCTGGTAGCCCCGACCTTTTCCACGGAAAGATTATTGGG
The DNA here is from genome assembly GCA_016786785.1 of Chitinophagaceae bacterium. Classification (GTDB taxonomy): domain Bacteria; phylum Bacteroidota; class Bacteroidia; order Chitinophagales; family Chitinophagaceae; genus Flavitalea. The sequence continues at coordinate 10,251 of JAEUVR010000074.1, read as the reverse complement.
CACCAATCCTATCTGCGTTGCCATCCCCGCCGGGGAAGAGCCTCCGTTTGTAGCGGACATGGCCACTACCACGGCGGCTAACGGCAAACTGGAAATATTGCAAAGAAAAAACGAGTCTGCTCCTGCAGGATGGATACAGGATAAAACCGGCCGGGTATCTACGGACCCCCATGAGCTAAAGCATGGAGGGGCCCTACTGCCGCTGGGCGGCGATAAGGAGCATGGAAGCCATAAGGGGTATGCCCTGGGCGCCATCGTAGACATATTTTCAGCCGTTTTAAGCGGGGCCAATTACGGACCCTGGGTGCCTCCGTTTCCCGCCTTTATGGCGATGCCGGAACAAATGCCCGGAAAGGGGATAGGCCATTTTTTTGGCGCCATGCGGATCGATGCATTCCGTCCTGCGGAGGACTTTAAAAAAAATATGGATAAATGGATCCGGCGGTTCCGGTCCGCCCGCCCAATGGAAGGCTATGAACAGGTATTGGTGCCTGGCGACCCCGAAAGAATAATGGAATCGGAACGTCTTGAAAAAGGGATTCCCCTTTTGAATGCAGTAGTGAAAGACCTGCAGGCGCTGAGCGATAAGTTCGGCATTGCGCTTTGATATTTTTTAAACGGTCTCTGATTTGTTCCGCCTTTTTGCCGGCTGTCTTGGTTGATTTGTTTGCCTTTGGTATTGAACAGCTACTCAGGAATGAACAGTTTCTCAAAACCGTCATTTTCGTAGTTTACCTTAATTTGTCACCTTCACGGCCAGCTGTCTTTGTTGGTTTGCCTGCCTTCGTCATTGAACAGCTTCTCGTAAGCAACGCGCTTTCAACGGTCGCCTTAATTTGTTCCGCTTAGCTTCGTTTCCCTGCGTATAATATGGGGTATTCGGTTATCTTTGCAATCCTAAATTTTTTTGAATGAAAGTAATGAAATTCGGAGGCACTTCCGTAGGCAAACCCGAGAGAATGCAGCAGGTATCGGAATTGATCACCCGCACAGACGAGCCCGTTATAGTGGTATTAAGCGCGTTGAGCGGCACCACCAATGCCCTGGTAAGCATTGGCGAAGCGATGGCGTCCGGCAACAGGGAGCTTGCGAAGCAGCATATCGATAAGCTTGAAACGCATTACCAGGGATTTATTTCGGATCTCCTGAAGGCAGAAACCACGCTGGCCAAAGCAAAAAATATCGTTTCGGAACATTTTGAGTTCCTGAACATCATCCTGAAAATATCTTTCAGCGAGGCATTGAGCAAGGATATCCTGGCGCAGGGCGAACTGCTGTCGACCAAATTGTTCTCCGTCTACCTGAAAGAAAAGAAAATTGATCATGCCCTGATTCCGGCCCTCGAATTTATGGCTATCGACGAAAATGACGAGCCCCATGTGCCGGAAATCAAAATAAAACTGTCCCGGTTATTACAACAGCACAGCGGTAAAAAACTATTTATCACCCAGGGATATATCTGCAGAAATGCAAGAGGAGAGGTAGATAATCTCAAACGGGGTGGAAGCGATTACAGCGCGTCGCTGATCGCCGCCGCCGTTGGCGCTTCCGTTTGCGAAATATGGACCGATATTGACGGTATGCACAACAATGACCCCAGGATCGTAAACAAGACCCGGCCCATCGAACAGCTGAGTTTTGGAGAAGCCGCCGAACTGGCTTATTTCGGGGCCAAGATCCTGCACCCGGCTTCTATATGGCCTGCGCAATTTTTTAAAGTGCCGGTGAAATTGCTGAATACGATGGAACCTTCGGCGGCAGGAACGCTTATTACGGAGGAAGCCGGCTCCGTGGGCGTAAAAGCGGTAGCGGCAAAAGACGGCATCATCGCCATCAACATTAAGAGCAGCCGCATGCTGCTGGCTTACGGCTTCCTCAGGAAGATATTTGAAGTATTTGAAAAGTACCGCACTTCGATAGATATGATCACGACATCGGAAGTGGCTGTGTCCGTAACCATCGACAACGCAGGCCACCTGGATGAGATCGTCCGGGAACTGGAGCCCTTCGGCGCGATCAGCGTGGAAAAAAACTATTCCATTATTTCGGTGGTAGGCAATGAGATCGTTCAAACGCCCGACATGCTGAAAAGACTGTTTGACGCCTTATCCAGCGTACCGGTGCGTATGGTGAGTTACGGAGGCAGCAAACACAATGTTTCTATATTGACCTCTTCGGAAGATAAGACCAGGACCCTTCAATTGTTGAATAAAGGATTGTTCGGGCTGGAATAATATCGCAATTTATTAAGGAAACATTTTTTTCAGCCAGTCATCGACCAGGTCCATCCACCTGATATCGCTGGAGGGGTTGATCATGCCAAAACCATGACCGCCGTCTTCGTATAGAAACAATTCAACAGGCACATTATTCTTTTTAAGCGCTTCGGCAAAAGCCAGGCTGTTCTCTACTTTTACGGGATCGTTCTTTGCATGCACCAGAAAGCTGGGAGGCGTTTCAGGAGTAACCTGCAGGTCGTTGGAATATTCCGCTATCTTCTCGGGGGAAGGATGATCGCCTAATAAATTTTTTCTGGAGCCGATATGGCCGAAGCTATCCGAAAAGCTAACCACGGGATAAACCAGGATCAGGAAATCAGGCCTCAGGCTGATCTTTTTTTTGCGGGGGATATAATTTTTTTTGAAATGGGTGGCCGCTGTGGAGGCAAGATGGCCGCCTGCGGAGAATCCCATAATGCCGATACGGTCTTTGCGGATCCCCCATTTTTTAGCGTTTTCCCTTACCATCTGTATTGCCCGCTGAGCATCCTGGATCGGCCCGATCTCCTTGTTTTCCATGGTTTGGTCGTCGGGGATCCTGTATTTCAGCACAAACGCGGCTATGCCCGATTGAATAAAACGCTCTGCAACATCATATCCCTCATGCTTAGTCGCAAGTATCGAATAGCCGCCGCCGGGACAAATGATCACGGCTTTGCCTGTAGCTTTTTCAGGCGGGGGAAAATATGCCGTCAGCGTGGGGACGCTTACCTTATGCACGATCAGGACCCCGTCTTTATTGATTTCCGAGGTCTCGGCGTTAACGGAAGGTTTGGCGCCGGGGATCTGCCTGGGGTACAGGGGATATATTTCCTGGGAAAATGCCGCCGTAGCAAAGAAGCAGCCCAGCGTTAACCATATGATTGATCTCATCTTAATAGCATTGTTTTAACGCCGGCGGCTCCAGGTCCGGCAGAAAATATTCCTTTCAAACGTACATAAAATTTTTCATTCATAAAATACACAAAGGATGAATGAAAAACTTTATGGGAGTTCCTCTCTGCTAAAAAAAAACAATAAATATTCAAGAGAAATATAAATGTTATGCCGTAAATAATGAGGAGGATACTGGTAAATGGAGTAAACTTGCCGATCAATTACAAAGTAGCGGTATGAAAATCGGCATCGAAGCGCAAAGGTTGTTCAGGCCCGGAAAACACGGCATGGAGGTCGTGGCGCTGGAACTGATCAGGCGTATCCAGCGCCTGGATAAAAAAAATGAATACCTGCTTTTTGTAAAAAAGGATACGGAGATCTCGGGTATCTCCGAAACGCCGAACCTGAGCATCCGGTATATTCCTTCTCTTAGCTATGCCGATTGGGAACAGGTCGGCCTTCCTCTGGCCCTGAAACGAACCAAGCCTGATCTTATTCATTGCACGGCCAATACGGCCCCGCTGATTTGTCCGGTTCCGCTGATCCTTACCCTCCACGATGTGATCTATCTTGAGAAAACAGGGTTCGGCGGATCCGCCTACCAGAATCTGGGCAATCTTTACCGGAGAGCCGTGGTTCCGCAGGCGATCAAACAGGCGCGGTTGATCATTACCGTTTCCACGTACGAGAAGAATATTATTATCGAAAGATGTCAGACGCCGGCAGACAAGATCAGGGTGGTATACAATGGAGTAGATGAGCGGTTCCATCCGGATCACCATAAGGATGCTGCCGATGCGTTCCGCCGGAAGTATGCGCTGCCGGAAACCTATATCCTTTTCCTCGGCAATACCGCGCCTAAAAAAAATACTCCTGGTATGGTAAGGGCTTATATGGAATACTGCGACAACTGCAAGAGCGCCCTGCCGCTGGCGATCACCGACTATGATAAACGGCATGTGGAACAGATGCTCAGGGCGCGGAATAGGATGGACCTGATGGATAAATTTATTTTCCCGGGATATGTCCCGATGGAGGATATGCCCTTGTTGTACCATAACGCCCGTTTGTTTGTATATCCCTCGCTCAGGGAGAGCTTTGGCCTGCCCGTGCTGGAAGCCATGGCAAGCGGTATTCCCACGATCGCTTCCAATGTTTCGGCAATACCTGAAATAGCGGGCGATGCGGCGTTGCTGGTCGATCCGTATGCGTATAAAGAAATAGCCCGGGCGATAGACAAGCTGGCTGCCGATGAGCAATTGCGCGCGGCGTACCGGCAGAAAGGGTTGGAAAGGGCGCGGCTGTTCAGCTGGGAAAATGCAGCCCGGCAGGCGCTGGACATTTACGATGAAGTATAACCGAAAACTATATATCTGCGCCTACCGCTATTGAACTTGCCATGATATTTATAATGAACATGACAGCCTGCCTGCGAAGTACGCGTTTCTCAGAACCGGTAAAAGGCTATGATGATGTCTCTGTCTGGATGATCTGGCCCCGTTTTTATATCACTACCATGGCGTCGCCATAGCTGAAGAAGCGGTATTTGTCTTTAATCGCTTTTTTATAAGCTTCCATTGCCAGGTCGTATCCTGCAAAAGCGCAGACCATGATCAGGAGGCTGGTTTTAGGCAGGTGAATATTGGTGATCAGCGAATCGGCCACATTAAAATTGTAAGGGGGATGAATAAAAATATTCGTCCATCCTTCGGACGGTTTCAGCAGCTTTTCCGCGGTATAGGAAGATTCAATAGCGCGCATGGTGGTGGTGCCGACGGAACAGATACGGTGATGCCCTTCAATGGCTTTGTTGACTACCCTGCAGGCAGTCTCGTCAATACGATAATATTCCGCATCCATTTTGTGTTTGCTCAGGTCTTCCACCTCGATAGGCCGGAACGTGCCAAGGCCGGTGTGCAGGGTAACTTCTGCAAAACGAATACCCTTGATCTCGAGTCTTTTTATCAGCTCCTTGCTGAAGTGAAGTCCTGCGGTAGGCGCGGCAACGGCGCCTTCGTGTTTGGCGTAAACCGTCTGGTAACGTTCTTTATCTTCTTCGTCGGGTTTGCGTTTGATGTATTTGGGAAGCGGCGTTTCGCCCAGGATTTCCAGCGTTTGACGGAACTCTTCATCGCTGCCTTCCCAAAGGAACCTGATGGTCCTTCCCCGGGAAGTGGTATTGTCGATCACTTCCGCTACCAGCTCGTCATTTTCGCCAAAATATAATTTATTGCCCACGCGGATCTTTCTTGCGGGATCAACGATGACGTCCCAAAGCCGGTTAGGTTTATTCAGTTCTCTCAGCAGGAAGACTTCGATTTTCGCGCCTGTTTTTTCTTTTCGGCCATACATGCGCGCGGGAAAAACCTTGGTATTATTGACTACAAAAACATCTTTGTCGTCGAAATAGTCTATGATATCGCGGAAATGTTTGTTTTCAATTTGCCCGGTTTGGCGGTGAATAACCATCATTCGCGCATCTTCTCTTTTCTTCGCGGGATGTTGGGCAATAAGGTTGAGGGGCAGGTCGAACTTAAACTGGGATAACTTCATGTAAACAATGATTTTATATGTTGCCGCATGATATCAAACGAGGGGAGCCGGGAGGGCTGATCGGGTTTGATCCGACACTAACCTGATCTTACGGCACCAGGTTGATATCATGTATGCTTACTTTTTCAAGCGGGCAAAGGTAATGATTTTTTAACCTTTGCCCGTTTATTTTTTCCGCGGCGCCGGTTCCATTACTTCTTAAAAAGCGACTCGTTTTGAATTTTTAGCAGTAGCTCCGTAAAGCGTTGAGAATGAAACTGCATCGCTGCCAAATTTTACTCCATTCACATGAGCGGCCGGGGGTTGAGCGGGCAGGCGCTGTCCGGTTGTTTCGGGGCGGTCGTAACAGGCTGAAAGGAGATCAATTGCTAATTTCCCGGGGAGCGCCCGGGGATGAATAGATGGAAGATCAATCACTTCCATTACCGCCGGCGCCGCTTTTTATTGGTGGGATAATGGCATACATAGATGTAAGAAACAATTACTGTCGCTCCAAAGCGGGATCGAGGCGGGCGCCCGGGATCGCCTCCAGTAATTGGCGCGTATAGGTTTTTTGGGGATGGCGGTATACCTGTTCCGCTTCCCCGATCTCCTCTATTTTACCCTTATTCATGACCATGATCCTGTCGCTTACATACCTGACTACGGAGAGGTCATGGGAAATAAATATGCTGGTAAACCTAAGTTCTTTTTTAAGATCGTTCAGCAGGTTCAAGACCTGCGCCTGTATGCTTACGTCAAGCGCGGAGACGGATTCATCGCAGACAATAAAATCGGGTTGCGACGCCAGCGCCCGGGCTATGACAATACGTTGGCGTTGCCCCCCGGAAAATTCGTGGGGATAACGGTTGTAGTGATCCGCTTGCAGGTTGACTTTTTCCAGCAGGGCTATGGTCCTTTCCCTTCTTTCTTTGGCCGTAGGGTAGAGGCGGTGGATCTTCATCGGTTCTTCTATGGCTTTCCCCACAGGTATTGCAGGGTTTAAGGAAGAGTAGGGGTCCTGGAAAATGATCTGGGTATTTTTTCTGAATGCTTTCAGTTGGGCTCCCGAATAACCGGCCAGGTTTTTGTCGCGGTACAGGATCCTTCCCCCGGTAGGGTCAATAAGCCGAAGCAGCGCGCGCCCCAGGGTAGTTTTGCCGCAGCCCGATTCGCCCACCAGCCCCAGGGTTTCGCCTCCGTATATTTCGAAGCTGATATTGTCTATCGCTTTTATAAAATCGATTGGTTTGCCGGTGAATGATTTTTTTGATGGAAACCATAGTTCCAGGTTTTCCACTTTTAATAGAACAGGGCGCGGGCCGCTTACTGCGGCGGATGCGCGTTCTTTCGCTTCAGGAGCGCTCTCTTTTATTTCCTTGGTTTCGTCCGGCAAAGAACCCGGATGGCTTTCCGGCACAGATGCCCGCGCCGTTTCATCGGTTCCGGCGGATTTTTTTTCGGATGCTTCTGTATTTCGTATATTGTTTAGCGTTAAAGTGTAACTGTAATTTTCCTCCCCGCTATGTTGTTCCGCCTTCTCCATGAAATCGTCGGCTGTCGGCAATCGCTCTCCTTTTTTGTAGAGTACGGGGCGACAGGCGAGCAGTCCCCTGGTATAAGGATGAGCAGGGCGGGTTAAGACATCTGCGGTATTTCCTTCTTCTACTATGTTGCCCTTGTATAAGATGATCGTTTTATGAGCGATCTCGGCGATCACACCGAGGTCGTGCGTAATAAAGATAACGCCCATACCGGTCTGCGACTGGAGTTCGGCCAGCAGTTCCAACACGCTTTTCTGCACGGTCACGTCGAGCGCAGTAGTGGGCTCGTCGCAGATCAGCAGCGAAGGGTTGCCGCAGATGGCCATGGCGATCATCACGCGTTGTTTCTGACCTCCGCTTAGCTGGTGAGGATACCGCCGGAAGATCAATGCGGGATTGGGCAGTCTTACTTTTTCAAAAAGTTCGATCGTTTTACGACGCGCCTGCTCTCCGGATATTTTTTCGTGCAGGCGGATGGCTTCCATCACCTGGTCCCCGCAGGTGAAGACAGGGTTGAGGGAGGTCATGGGCTCCTGGAAGATCATGGCGATACGGCTTCCGCGTAGCGATTGCAGGGACGGGCGGTCCAGTCCGACCATATTGAACCGACTCAGGCCATCCGGCGAAAAAAGGATCTCGCCGCTCACATAACGGGCGGGAGGGGAGGCCAGTAATTGTAAGATGGCCAGCGAGCTCACGGATTTCCCTGACCCGGATTCTCCTGCGATCCCAACGATCTCGCCCCTGTTTACCTGGAAAGATATTCCGTTTAAGGCAGTATGGGCGCCGGCTTCCGTGACAAAGTCGATGCGCAGGTTATTTATGGTCAGTAAGGGAAACAAAATATAGATAGCGTGTTGGTTTGAAATTAGTCTGGAATTTGAAAGCCCTTTTCCAATAACGATGGTCGTAATCCATTTGTTTTCTCTTTTTCGGGAGATGGTTTGTTCATATTAAACATGACCTTTTATCGGGCGCCAGATTTTAAATTGAGGCGCAAGCTTAAATCAGCCTCAAAGAATAGCCTCATGATCTTAAAATCGCAGGTGCCTGACGGTCAACCCGTCGTTGATCAATTGCTTTAACGAGTCAATGCCGATCCGGAGATGTCTTTCCACAAAGTCGGCGGTAACCGCTTCATCGCTTTCCTCTGTTTTTACGCCTTCGGGGATCATAGGCTGGTCGCTGACAAGCAATAAGGCGCCTGTCGGGATCTTATTAAAAAAGCCTACGGTGAAAATGGTGGCCGTTTCCATGTCGATGGCATAGGCGCGGATCTTCTGCAGGTATTCTTTGAACAGTTCGTCGTGTTCCCATACCCTCCTGTTGGTCGTGTACACGGTTCCTGTCCAATAGTCTATTCCATGGTCGCGAATGGTGGTGGATACCGCTTTCTGAAGCGCAAAAGCCGGTAGCGCCGGCACTTCGGGAGGAAAATAATCATTAGAAGCGCCCTCGCCCCGGATAGCGGCAATGGGCAGGATCAGGTCGCCGAGCTTATTGCGTTTTTTTAGCCCGCCGCATTTGCCCAGGAACAATACCGCTTTCGGTTCGATAGCGGCAAGCAGGTCCATGATCGTAGCGGCGGCGGGACTGCCCATTCCGAAGTTGATCAGCGTGATATCTCCCGAGGTCACGCATTGCATGGGCTTGTGGGCGCCGACAATCTCTACGTTGTTCCATTCGGCAAACAACCGGATATAATGCCGGAAATTGGTCAGTAAAATATATTTGCCAAAATTCTCCAGCTTTTCGCCGGTATATCTCGGCAGCCAATTCCTGATAATATCTTCCTTTGTTTTCATGGAAAACTAATTTACCATTTCTCTTTAATACCGCGGCGCTTTATAATGTATTTGTTGGATGATAACTCGTGCCGCGGCGCTTACGACATTTGGGTTATGCAGGGTTTAACAATGTATTTATTGGATGGCAACGCCATATGGCTATCGGTTTGTTACGCCGGCGCAGGTTTAATACTGTATTTGTTGGATGATACCTCATCCTCCCATTTATAGGTATAGAAAATCTCCGTTGATTTAACAATGTATTTATTGAATGATAACGCTCAGCATCCGTTGAGTTCCGCTAAGAATATCATTTAATGATATATTTGCGGAATTATGATCCAGATTGAGTATCCCGACCATCATTTCCGGATGAAAGAAGAGGGCGGCAAAGAATTTATTTTTGACGAGATCAGAAGATCATGGCTACGCCTGACGCCTGAAGAATGGGTGAGGCAAAACTTTGTGCAATATCTTTTGCAGGTGAAACGGTACCCCTCCTCCCTGCTGGCTTTGGAAAAGAGGATCCTTGTCGGCGAACTGTTCAAGCGATTTGATATTCTCGTCTACGACAGGCGCCATCAACCCTGGATGCTGATAGAATGTAAGGCGATGGAAGTGCCGCTTAGCGGTCCCACGCTGGAGCAGGTATTGCGTTACAATATAGCCGTTCCGGTTCCCTACCTGACCATCACTAACGGGAATGCCTGCGTTGTTTTTCAGAAAAAAGACGATAGCTTGTCTGCATTGCCTGCGCTTCCCGACTTTGCGGAGTAGCTGGCTGAACAATGAATTGACTCATATCCGCCTGGTCAATACCCGCGCTTCCCGATTTTGAGAAGTTGCCTGATAAACGAAGGGTTTAAGGTATATTCATTGGCCAATACCTGAGCGTTTGTTATGTTTTCCTGAATGGCTATTTACGCCTCGCTTTGTGATGGAGAGGTCCTGGTTGAATCCCACGGTTCCATCCGTTTCATCGAATTTACGCCTCGCGTTGTGATGGGTAGGCCCGACGAAACCAAAGGTGCAGGAGTCGGGGTATACCCTGCTTAAGGGAATATGCCCAGCTCCGCATAACTGGTGGCGACTTTGTCGATGGCCAGCACATAGGCGGCTGTTCGCATATCGGGTATGCCGGGGTTGTTTTTCCATACTTCCATAATTTCCCGGGTAGCGGCGATCATGGTTTCCTCGAGGCCGCTCCTGACCAGGTCTATTTCATCGGGGCCG
>JAEUVR010000063.1 GCA_016786785.1 Chitinophagaceae bacterium | reverse complement strand
CTCGTTGCTGACATAAATGTAGGCATAACCATTCTTCTTGGCTTCTACCGCATTGCTGCCTATCAGGTTATTCGGTTGTGGCGCGTTAGGCCCGTAGGGGATCGGCCTGACCAGGCTGGCGCTGGCGTCGTACTTGAACTGTTCGTCGAAGAACAATACGTTCAGGTAGGCCTTGGGCGCATTGTTGCCGCCGCTGGTATTGTTGGCGGTGTTCAGCAGGTTGACTAACGCTGTTACTCCGGAGAGTCCTGAAGCAATGGAGGACGTCCCGTCTTTTAAAGCCGCTCCCACCTGGGAACTGGCTCCGATGGCGCTGGCAAGGTTGGCTACCAGGCTGTTGATGCCGGAAGCCCCGCTGTTGTTGGCATTGGCGACGGTATAGAAGCTCTCCACCTTTGTGTGAAGGCGGTCTCCTGCCATCACTTTTAAGAGCTTAGCCGCCCCGATGGCTCCTGTGCTCTTGCGCGCCAGGATCACATAGGAGCCATTGGAACCTGCGTTTCCAAAACTCCCCGGCCTGGCGACCCTGGTAGCGGTTACATTGATGCTGGCCCCCGTCTTGTCCTCCCACTGGGCGTTCTGCCGCAATACTTCCGGACTGCCCGGATTGCCTTCCAGGTTCAACTGATCATAGAGCTGCGTGTTGGTCTCTTTGGTGAGCACCATGCGGGTATTGCCCAAGTGATCCTTCAGGAAATAATCAAAATAAAAAGCCTTGGCTTCTCCTGTGCCTTCTGTGGTATCGTACCGGGCTCTTCCTTCTTCATGGGTGAAGAACTGTAGCGTATCGTTCTTGTAGACCGTGTTGAGCATGTATAGCCAGGTAGTGGTCTTTACCGTGCTTTGGGTGCTGTCTACAACGATCTTCTTCCATCTGCGTCCCAGGTTATCGTAGATATAGTTGATCTTGCCCTTGCCAGCTATTTTGATCTCATAGGGCAGGTTCTGGTGCGTATAGAGAATGGAAGTGATCCCCTTATTCTTATCTAAAGTCAGGTTGCCGTTGCCATCATAGGCATAATCATCGCCGGAGTTAGCGCCATCCACAAAATCTCCCAGGGTGGAGTTGGGGTTGGCCGCAGCATCTACTACCTTAGCCAGTCGATTGGAGGTAATACCTATACTAGCGCCTATATACGTATAGCTGAGGTTATCGATGAGCAGAGAACTGGTTCCCTTCAAGCCCTTTTGCTGCATAGTTTTGAGGTTGCCATTGTAATCGTAGGTAATGGCTGAGACGCTAAAATCAATGCCTGCAGTCTTGTTAAAGCTGCTGGATATTCTCAACCATTTATTACTTCTTCATCCAATCGCCCTGCTATTATCGCTTTTTCTAAATGACCGACTGTAAAAGGCTTTTTTTTCCGACTATTAATACCAATAACATCAAGAATGCTTGGTTCACCATGGAAGTAACTTCTAAACTTAAAATTGCTTATATCAACCTTATACTTTTTTGAAAACTCTACTACTAAATCCCCTGCATCATCTCCGCTTATTCCTAAATTATCTTCTATCAATGTTTCTCTCGTGATAGGTATTTCATGTTCGCCGGATTTGTCTCTTATAAAAGCAACCAATTCTGCAAATCGGTTTTCTGCTTCAGCATTATTCATCTTTTTTTTGTTTTAATGTTTCGGGCTGCCTGGGCTTTTCAACTTCTTTGATTTCAGTAATATTCTTGTTATGCACAAGTATCGCTCTGCCTGTTACAAAATAGTTGTGATTGCCGTCCACTTCCATATTTTAAACAATAGCCTTTGTACTGACTTGTTTTATCGCCGTTATTTTAACCGTTAAATTTCCATCGGAAGATTTCAGTTTATCACCAGCTTGCAGATCTTTTGCTTTTACCCAACCTTTGCCCGATACATAGAACGGGCGCTCTGCTGTTACATGGATGGTTTCTTTACCTGCGGCGATTTCGTAAATGCCTTGTATTTCCCTATTAAGAGTATTGGTTATGTATAATTAACTTAATTGTGAGACAGCCTTCTTTCTTTCCTGAAAATGATAAAGCTTCACTTGCTACTAAAAAGCTAAAGCAAAAAACTTAACTGTATAAAACACAAAAGCCCCGTGAGGGGCTTTTGTGTTATTTCAACTGTTTATTACTTCTTCATCTAATCGGCCTGCTATCGGGCTTTGTTCTTAGTTTAATTTGTGAGTAAATCAAAAACAGGTTACTAACAAAAATTATAAAAAGTAGCATCAAAATGATTATAGGATTTTCATCTCCATATTCAACGTCTGATATTTCAATATAAAAATCTATAAAAGATAATTGAACAAGTATCAGTAAAATAATAAGCACTGTACTCCCAAATAAAAAATTTCTCTTTCTAAAGAATAAGGCAATTGAAGCTACAAGGAATACCAATATTTCAAACAGTAGTTTAATCTGTGCAAAATCTTTAAAGTTTAATCTGTGCCCGCTTGCTAAAAAAAGAAATAGCAGATAAAGCGACAATAGCAATAAAAAAAATGCATGGATATTAATAATAATATTTTTAACTCTTATCATTAGGTTATTATTTTGATCTGAGGAATTCTAATGCTTTTGCAATTACCTGCGACTTTTGTTCTCCTGACATTCCATTTAAATCAAAAGTCATTGATTTGCCATCCTTATTAGTTTTAAGTCCTTCAAAATCGTTCGTTAATAATTTATAGACATTTATAGCAGACGATGAGATATTATAAGAAGTCGCAGTATTTCCATGAAAGTCATTCCAAATATGACCAGGCCCAACATCATGCCTTCCTTTATGAGCATAGGCATCTTGCAAAGCATTTTTGTGTGGAAGACTCGAGCTTTCGCTGAAGGGATAAGGAGTTTTTATGAATGGCGCCGAAAAGCTTGTCGGGCAACTGATATACCTTTGCATACAGCCCTGAAGAATCCTGCCGCTGGGCGAAGGCATTCGTTAAGGACAGGACAATAACAGCCGTTAATGCTATACGGGGTAGTATAAGCATACAAAGGATTTAGGAGTTAAACGTGTAATAACAGGGTGGGATAATCGATAAATGAATCTAACTAATTATTATGGATATTTTTCAGACCAATGAATATTTATTTCCGAAAAAATACGAAAACGTATTTTCTGGCAAATAAATAAACCGTAGGAGTGTTTACTATCCGATAATATTCCTTACATAAAATGTATTTGTGGCGCTATCCCAACTAATCTCATGCCTAATATAAATAAACGGGTGGGTATTGCTTCAAGCTTCTGTCGCCAGCCCGGGAGGATATTAGGATAGTTGCAGGTCTTAAATGAGCTATTATTATATAATTGGTTAATTTTAAAACGGATAATGCGGATCCGACAGGCGGATCTTATTGATTAATTATTGTTACAGGTTTAATGCTTATGGATATTATCATCACCGGAGCGTCGAAGGGAATAGGCAAGGCGGTTGCGGAAAAGTTTGCCGCCAATGGTCATACGCTTTTTTTGTGCGCGCGCAGAGAAGCGCCGCTGGCAGCGCTCGCGAAAGAACTGGAAACGCAATACCCGGGCGCTACCGTACATCATATTCCCTGCGATGTTAGTGTAAAGGAAGAGGTTCTGCGATTTGCCGCATGGGTGTTGTCCAAAACATCCGTTCCGGGAGTCCTGGTGAACAACGCAGGTAGCTTCACGCCTGGCAATGTTCATGATGAAGCCGACGGGCTTCTTGAACAAATGATGGCGACAAACCTTTATAGCGCGTATCATCTGTCGAGATCATTATTGCCGGCGATGATGGCGCAGAAAAGCGGACATATTTTTAATATCTGTTCTATCGCTTCTTTAAAAGCTTATCCGAATGGCGGATCCTATAGCATTACGAAGTACGCATTAGCGGGGTTTACCGCCAATCTTCGCGATGAAATGAAACCGCATGGGATCAAAGTGACATCT
>JAEUVR010000053.1 GCA_016786785.1 Chitinophagaceae bacterium | reverse complement strand
CACGTAAATGCTTCCAAACAGGTGCATATTGGAGAGTATTATGAGGTATAGACGGAAGCCAAACGCTGGATGATCAAGTTGACAGGCCTGATGCATACCAGGTTTCAATACAGCGAAGCCGTTAACCATTACCTGGATATTACGCCTGCAGAGGAAATAGAAAGACTACAGTTCCAGGCCGCCGCTTTCTTTACGGGTAAGCGAAGAAGCAAAATTGGCCGGCCTACCAAAAAACAACGCCGCGACCTGGAAGATTTTACCGGTTCGGAATAAGGGCTTATGGGGTTAAGAACGGGAAAATTAATGGCCTGGAAAAGGAGCGTCTGAATCGGAATAAGAGTATATAGGGTTAAGACCACTTATATGCGGCTTTCCGGCATGGCCGGCAAAGAGCAGCATATGGGTAGATGGGTTTAAGACGTCCTAACTGTATAGTGAATTACAGGATTTATTCTTCACCTGTATAGTTTTTTCAGGACGAGACAGGACGAGACATCCATTAGCGATCCTTCAGTGATCCTTCAGTGATCCTTCACCCATCCTTCGTTGCTTCATTTACGCGGCATTTACGCGGTATTAGCCTTCGTTTACATCTTATTTACCCTTCACACGCCTCATTAGCGGTTCTTCAGGCAAGCCAACCCGGGGCTTCGGGTGTTTTACGCCGCGGTTTCCTAATTTTGCAGCATGCAGATCGATATCATCACCGTATTGCCCGAGCTATTGGAGAGCCCTTTTTCGCATTCCATACTGCGCCGCGCAAAAGAAAAAAACCTGCTCTCCATCCATTTGCATAACCTGAGGGATTATACCCCCTATAAACACGGTCAGGTCGACGACTACCAGTTCGGCGGGGGCGCGGGCATGGTCATGATGCCCGAGCCGCTGGCAAACGCCATCGAACAACTATCCTCCGCCGTTAGGTACGATGAAATCATTTACATGAGCCCCGACGGCGAAAGGCTGAACCAGCAAATGGCCAACCAGCTCTCCCTCAAAAACAACCTGCTCATCATCTGCGGTCACTATAAAGGCATCGACGAAAGAATAAGGCAACACTTTGTTACCAGGGAAATATCCATTGGCGATTACGTGCTCAGCGGGGGCGAATTACCGGCCGCCGTGCTGGTAGACGCTATAGGTCGACTGATCCCCGGCGTATTAAATGATGAAACTTCCGCGCTGACAGATTCCTTCCAGGACAATTTGCTGGCGCCTCCCGTTTATACGCGACCGGCAGATTTCAGGGGCTGGAAAACGCCGGAAGCGCTGCTGTCGGGCGACCCAAAGATCGTAGCCGAATGGCGGTACGAACAATCCCTGGAGCGTACCCGGGAACGACGGCCCGACCTGATGCCATAGACCATCTGCGGAGTATTTCGAGCGGCCCCTGCCGATCAAAGGATTCCTGTTGATCGCAACCTTATTCGTCGCGGCAAAACCCACTCATCAGGGCTATTCGTTGACCATAGCGTTAGCTGTTGATCACGGCGTTACTCCTGCCTATCACAGCAAGATCCATTCACAGGGGTATTCATTGACCATAGCGTTAGCTGTTGATCGCGGCGCTATCTTTGGATCTCGAACCTAACCTATCTGTCAAGCATACAAAAACCGCGCATGGCTTCTTTCAGCATCGAAGGCAATATCGTTGATATCCCGCAGCAAAAAACATATGCGGGGAAGATAACCGTAACCAGGGGGCGCATCGAAAAGATAACGCCATTATCAGGAACCGCCGGTCCTCATCTCCCCTATATCCTTCCCGGCTTTATCGACAGCCATGTGCATATCGAAAGCTCCATGCTGGCGCCCGCCGAATTTGCACGGCTGGCCGTCGTTCATGGAACAACCGCCGTTGTCAGCGACCCGCATGAAATTGCCAACGTCTGCGGCATGGATGGCGTACAGTTCATGATCCGCAACGGCCAGACCGTCAACTTTAAATTTTATTTCGGCGCGCCCAGCTGCGTGCCGGCAACCCCGTTCGAGACCGCTGGCGCGGCGATCACCGCAGCCGATATCAAACGGTTGCTGCAACAAAAAGAGATCCTCTACCTGAGCGAGATGATGAACTTCCCCGGCGTACTATCAAACGATGAAGAAGTAATGCAAAAGATAAAAGCCGCGCATGAAGCCGGCAAACCTGTCGACGGCCATGCGCCGGGGCTCAGGGGCGAGGCGCTCAAACAATACGCCGCCGCAGGCATCACTACCGACCACGAATGTTTTACCCGCGATGAAGCGCTCGACAAACTGCAGAACGGTATGAAGATCCTGATCCGGGAAGGCAGCGCCGCCAGGAACTTTGAAGCGCTGGTAGACCTGGTAAATGATTTTCCCGATAAGATGATGTTCTGCAGCGATGACAAACATCCCGACAGCCTGGCGCAGGGCCATATCAACGAACTTTGCAGAAGAGCCGTAGCCAGGGGGATCGACCTGTACAAAGTATTGCAGGCGGCCTGCCTGAACCCGGTCAGCCATTATGGGCTCGACCTGGGAATCCTGCGCGACGGCGATCGGGCGGATTTTATCGCGGTAAAAGACCTGAAGGATTTTGAGGTTCTCAAAACCTATATCAATGGCGAGCTTGTTGCAGAAAATGGCGTCTCCTATATCAGGAGCGGCGCTATACCTTCCATCAACAAATTTTCCTGCAAAATCATAAAGGAAACAGACCTGCTATGCCCGGCAGCCGACCATCTCCTGAACGAAAAGCTGCCGGTGATCGAAGCGCTCGACGGACAGCTGATCACCCGCCGGCTCGATCTACCGCCCAAACTGGAAAACGGCTTTATCGTCAGCGATACCGATCGGGATATCTTAAAAATGGTCGTGATCAACCGCTATAACCAGGCCGCCCCCGCCATCTCCTTTATCCGGAATTTTCAACTTAAAGCCGGCGCCATCGCTTCTTCGGTTGCTCATGATAGTCATAATATCATCGCCGTGGGCGCCGACGATAAAAGCCTGTGCGCCGCCATCAACCTGGTCATTAAAGAAAAAGGAGGCGTCAGTTGCGTAGCGCAGGGAAAAGAGGCCGTGATCGCCCTGCCTATAGCCGGGCTCATGAGCGATGGCGACGGTTATGCCGTCGCCCGGGCCTATACCGAGATCGACCGGCTGGCCAAATCGCTGGGATCGGGCCTGGCAGCTCCTTTTATGACCCTTTCCTTCATGGCCTTGCTGGTGATCCCCGCTCTTAAACTGAGCGACCGGGGCCTGTTCGACGGGAACGAATTCCGGTTTGTCTATCCCTGACCAAAACACAGCATCAATATCTTGCCGCGGTAAGTTTCCCTTTGCCTGGCCCCTGACAAATCCAAAATCAATAGATCCTATCGCATCGCCGCGATGAATTGTGATTTAATCTCCCAAATCCGACAGCCCTCGCCGCCAGAAATGCCGCGTTGACCCCTATCAATTCCATTCACCGGCGATTTAATGCCATTCGCCGGTTATTTAGCTTCTATGGCCTATTTGGTCTTGCCCCGGTTTCGGTCAGGCAATAGCTTTGTAAAAAATAAGCTCGCTATGGATCAGGAAATAACCAGCGGTAACAACAAAAAAAAGCGCATGCGGGGGAATATATGGGCAGGCCTGTTACTGGTAGCCATCGGCTCGGTATGGCTGCTCAGGCAATCGGGGTACGCAGTTCCCCCCTGGGTGTTTAGCTGGGAGATCCTGCTGATCATCCTGGGACTTTTTGTCGGCATCCGGCATCAATTCCGCGACCTGAGCTGGCTGATCATGATCGTTATCGGCTTCGTATTTTTATCGGACGATATTTGGCCCGGCATCTCTCTCCGTCATTATGTAATGCCGGTAGTGATCATTCTCCTGGGCTTACTCCTGCTTTTTTCGCCAAAGCGGTTCTTTCATCACAGGGGAAGATGCCCCCGCCGCCAATCCGGCAATATTATTGCAGAAGATACCCCGGGAAAGGAAAAAGGAGACGTCAATGACAGGACAATGGATATTGTGTCCGTATTCGGCGGCATAAAAAAGACCGTGTTATCCAAGGATTTTACAGGCGGAGAGATCGTATGCATTTTTGGAGGCGCCGAGATCAACCTTATGCACGCCGACTTTAAAAGCCCCATTGTAATCGATGTTGTACAAATATTTGGAGGAACCAAGCTGGTCGTTCCGGCCAACTGGGAGATCCGTTCGGAGATCGCCGCCGTTTTTGGCGGAATCGACGATAAACGGTATCAGCAAGGCAACGTTCTGCCAGAAAAAACACTCATCCTCAAGGGTACTTCCATCTTTGCAGGAATAGAGATCATAAGCTTTTAAACGTAGCAGACGAATAATGATTTAATAACTGGTAATTCTTTATTTATGAACTGGTATATGGCAAAAATTGTTTTCAGGATCATCTGTGGGGAAGGCAACCATACGCCTCAGTTTGAAGAACAGATTCGACTGATACATGCGACTGATGCAAATGAAGCGTTTGAAAAAGCGAGATCAATAGGCGAAACCAACGAGATCATATTTCTAAACCATCGCCGGCAGGAAGTGCAATGGCAATTCGTCAACGTGGCCGAGCTGAACAGGCTATCGGGATTAGACCATGGCGCAGAGCTGTTCTCTCATATCCACGAAGCCGATGAAGCAGAGCAATATATCGAACTGATCAACGATAAAGCGGAAACGATCCGGTCGGCTATTTTCACACCGGCGCCGGCGCGCTAAAAACAGTTAATACTTGGCAACCTCTCCATTAGCGCCTTTCCGCAACCGGTTGATCTTTGCAGCCTGCTGGCTGCTGTGGATCGCCGTTCAATACCAGACGCTGCTGGAGTTTCAGATAGACCCCGCCATCGCCCTCACAGACGCCTGCCTGTCCAATACGCTGCTTGCGGCCATGCTGGCGCTGACCATCTATATACTCGGCTTGTACCGTCCACAGAAAAAAAAGTACCTGTTCCTACTGGTCTGGTGCCTTGCGCTGAGCGGCTTATGGGCGGTTATCGTAAAGATCAGCCTGGCTAACCTGTTTGACGATCAGCCCGACTATCTCCTGTTCCTGGCAAAATCAATGCCTCTCCGTTTCGATATCACCTTCCTGGCCGCGGGATGCGCCGCTATTACCAGCATGCTGTGGTATAGTCAGGAAGAACAAAAGCAACAGGAATCCAGGAAACGCTATGCCGAAAAGCTGGAAAGGGACGCCGAATTATACAAGCTTCGCCAGCAGCTGCAACCTCATTTCCTGTTTAACAGCCTTAATTCCATCAGCGCCCTGACCGTTAGCCAGCCCGAACAGGCGAGGAAAATGATCCAGCGCCTTTCGGAATTTTTACGGGGCGCCTTAAAAAAAGAAGATCAGCAATGGGTAACGCTTGCCGACGAACTGCAACACCTGCAATTATATTTAGAAATGGAACAGATGCGCTTTGGGCACAGGCTATCGACCGAGATCATCCATGATGAAAAAAGCCCGGCATTTTTATTGCCTCCTATGTTGTTGCAGCCCCTGGTAGAGAATGCCATTAAATTCGGACTGTATGATACCACCGATCATGCGGTGATCCGGATAAAGGCGTCGGTCGACCGCGATCTGCTGACCATCTCCGTAGAAAACCCCTTTGACCCTGCGACAGCGTCGCCAAAGCAGGGCGCAGGATTTGGACTGAGCTCCGTTCAACGCAGGCTATACCTCCTTTTCGCCCGCAACGACCTGCTTAGCGCATCTGCGGAAAACAATATTTTTTTGACCATCCTGAAAATTCCCCGCCATGATCAAGGCTATCCTGATAGATGATGAACCGCTTTCCAGGTCCCTTATCAAAGAATACCTGGAACGCTATCCCGAGATCCGCATCGTCCAGGAATGCCAGGACGGATTCGAAGGGGTGAAAGCCATCATGCAATACCAGCCTCGTCTTATATTTCTCGATATCCAGATGCCCAAGATCAATGGCTTTGAAATGCTCGAGCTCATTGAACGCCCTCCCGCGGTGATCTTTATTACCGCTTTTGACGAATATGCCATCAGGGCCTTTGAACAGCACGCCGTTGATTACCTGCTAAAGCCTTTCAGCCAGGAAAGATTTGCAAAGGCAATAGAAAAATTTATGGAACATGCCGGCGATCCCTTGCCCGCAACGGCAACCCAACCGCTTTTATCCGCGGCGGCGCTCTCTCCCCAGCAACGGGAACGCATCGTGGTCAAAACAGGAGGAAAGATCAAGATCATCCGGGTAGAAGATATTTATTACCTGGAAGCCGCCGATGATTACGTTAAGATATATACGAAAGAGGGAGGCTTTCTGAAAAACCGCACCATGGCCTACTTTGAAGACCTGCTGGAAAGGGATCAGTACGTGCGGACCCACCGCTCTTTTATGGTGAATATCCAGCAGATCACCAGGATCGAACCTTATGAAAAAGAAGGGCGACTGGCCGTATTAAAGACAGGCGAAAAAATACCGGTAAGCAAAAGCGGTTATGCCAGGCTGAGAGAAGTGTTGGACGTCTGACCAGGAGCGTCGGGGGGCTGACCGCCGCTGCAAGATCAGAATTTCGGGCAGGCCATGGCCTTATAACCCGGAGGACGTTTAATATAGATCAGCGATATCTCAATACCGCCGCGGCTTTGGGAGGCCGTCTTAAGCGTCGACACATTGACGTCATAAGAAGCGCCAAAACGAAGCCCCTGGTACTCAAGACCAATATAGGGGATGATGGCGTCATTCACATTATTCACCCTGGCCCAAACGCCTGCAAGGAACTGGGTGGGATTTTCCTCGTCATCATTCAATAAAAACCCCAAAGCTCCCCCGCCGACCATATTGATGGCGCCCGCCTGCGAACTGAAAATAGCGCTCAGGTAAGTCGTCTTTGAACCATCGCCAAGAGGTATCGCCCCGCCAGCATTCACCGTGATCCGCGGCTCCAGCCGGTAAAAAATATCGCCCGTAAATGATTCCTTTGGCCGGTTGATATGGTAAACAGATGTTCCCAGGTAAAAATTATTATACCCGTCTGTTGAACCATTGTACAAGGCGCCAATGGCAAAATCAAAATGGCTGGTATTCACCTGCCGGTTATCAATGGATTCGGCGCTGGGGATCGTCCAGCCGCCATTCAGGTCGAGCTCGTCTAAAAAATTAAGTTTGGTTCCGTCGAGCCGCTTATTGGAATAGCTGCCCTGGAAGCCGATACCCAATTGGTGCAAGCCGTCTTCATCAAGCCCTTTATGATAAGCGGCGCTCAACGAAATAAAATTGCCCGACAAGATACCGTTGGCTGTTTTATCGGTCATCGCCATGACCCCTATCCCCAGGCCGTCAATATCAGACAGCTTATTGCGGAGAATGCCCATATCAAAGGAAACGGTAGAAGTAATAAAGGCTTTGCTGATCTCCGGCCATTGATCGCGGTAATTGCCGGCAATACGCAGATCCCCGTTAAATTTCCCCGTCAGCGCGGGGTTTAAGGTAAGAGGGGAAACAAAAAACTGGGAAAAATTAGGATCCTGCGCAAGACCCATCTTTGTAACGGCAAAAAATAATATACACAACAAACATTTTCGCATCAGGCTAACTTATCATCTTAAGACACCCAAAATACAAAAAAAGCTGAATCCCTGCTATTATTCACAGAAGTATGCCCGAACTAGTTTAACAACAATGCCGCGACCGGAGCTCCCCTATCTTTACCCGGCATAATCAGGAATGCCAAGATAGCAGTTATAAAATGAACCCTTGGTTATTCCTATGGTTTTCAGCGCAATAAAAACGGGCTTTAAAACAATTCCATTAAAGGGAATTTCCAGGCGCTGACGGAACCAACTGCGCGGGAAAAAGCGGATTGAGAAGAAGTGAAGGATCTCCTGACCCAAATAATACCCGAACCGGCGCCGCTAAAGAGGAACCCCCGGCCCAAAGGAAAGATCGCCGGCGTCTCCCAATCCGGGAACGATATAGCCTTTTGCGGTCAGTTCCTCATCTATGCCCGCGCACCAGATGGTGATATCGGGCGTAGCGCTGAGCACATGCGCTATTCCCACCGTGCAGGCTACCGCCGCCACCACATGGATCTCCTTGGGTCTTCCTTCTTCCAGGAGATATTGCAGCGTTTTGGCCAGGGAAGCGCCGGTAGCGATCATAGGATCCGAAACGATCAATACCCGGCCGTCTATTTCAGGAGCGGAAATATAATCTATGTCTACCTCGAGGGACGAGTCATGCATATGCCGGCGGTAAGCGGCAATAAAAACATTATCGGCCTTGTCGAAGATGCGAAGCATTCCATTATGCAAGGGCAGCCCGGCCCTCAATATCGTGGCCAGGGCAGGCTGGCTTTTTAAGACCTTACCGGTAGACAGTCCAAGCGGGGTCTGTATCTCTTTGTCTTCATATTCCAATTGTTTGCTGATCTCCAGCGCCGCCAGTTCGCCCACGCGTTCCAGGTTATACCGGAAGCGCATCCTGTCGGACTGCGATTGTATTTCTCTCAATTCGCACAACCAGGAACTGAGTAATGCGTAACGTTCGCTCAAATTGATGACCATAATACAAAAGGTTTAAGCAGGTTCAGACCCGAACCGTCCGTTCAGATCCCAAACGGTTACGGCGCCATTCAAAATCTGCCGATAAATGAATTTCATCGCTTAATTTGCCTGGGCAAAGCTAAAATCTTAAACTGGCAATCAAAAATTTATACCATGGTATACCGGGCAATAGGCATTATGAGCGGCAGCTCCCTTGACGGGCTTGACCTGGCATTTGTTGAACTCCAGGAGACCGCCGGCAAATGGTCCTATACGCTGAAAGCCGCATCCTGCTATCCTTATGAAGAGGAATGGGCGGAGAAATTACGCAAGGCCCCGTCCTTAACGGCATTGGAATACCAACTGCTTGACGCCGCTTATGGCCATTATATCGGGGAACAGACGAACCGGTTCATCAACGAACATAACCTGCACTACCAGGCCCAGCTGATTGCCTCGCACGGGCATACTTCCTTTCATATCCCGGCAAAAAAAATGACCGCGCAACTCGGCAATGGCGCCGCAATAGCCGCCACTACCGGCATCAATGTGGTGAGCGATCTGAGGGCGATGGACATTGCCCTGGGCGGACAGGGCGCGCCGATCGTGCCTATTGGGGAAAAATTATTGCTGGGCGATTATGCTTATTTTTTGAACCTCGGCGGCATTGCCAATCTTTCTTTTAACCATCCCGGTCAGTATATCGCGTACGATGTTTGTCCTGCTAACCGCGTGCTCAACATGCTTGCCTCGGATGCAGGCAAACCCTTCGACGAGGGGGGGCAGATCGCCGAAAAAGGCAGGGTATCCGGTACGCTTTCGGAGAGACTGAATGAGCTGCCCTATTATCATTTGCCGCGCCCGAAATCCCTGTCCAATGATTTTGGAACAGGCGTCGTCTACCCCCTGATCAAACAGGAAAAAATAAGCGCGCCCGATGCGTTAAGAACATACGTGGAACATATTGCCTTCCAGGTAGCGCGTTCCGTCGCCGCGCTGCAATCGGAGTTTAATGCAAGCGCAGACCAGGAAAACAAAAAAATGCTGATCACCGGCGGCGGAGCGCTGAACCATTTTCTCGTTAAGAGAATAAGCGAGCAGTTAGCGCCGCTGAACATAGATACAACCGTACCCAACAAGGATATGGTCGATTATAAAGAAGCCATCATCATGGCGCTGATCGGCGTATTAAGATGGCGCGAGGAAGACAATGCGCTGGCTTCCGTGACCGGCGCTTCCCGCAACAGCATCGGCGGCGCCGTCTGGATAGGCCAGGAATCCTGAGGCCCGCTATTGTATTTACTTCCCAACGGTTGGAATCAGGATCGGGATCACGTAATAAGAGAACAGCGTGATCAATATGATCGCAATGATATTCATGACAAACCCGGCTTTCACCATCTGACCCATTTTGATATGCCCGCTCGCAAAAGCAATAGCGTTCGGTGGCGTTCCCATGGGCATCATACTGGCGCAACTGGCCGCGAGCGCCATCGGAAAACCCAGTAATAGCGGATTTATGCCCATCGCGTCGGCGATTCCCGCCATCACCGGAGAGAAAACAATGACCTGCGCGATATTGCTCATCATTTCACTGATAAAGATGGAAAACAATGCTACGACAAAGATCAGCATAATGCCTCCATCGGCTCCGCTCATGCCGGCTATCCAGGAGCCCATGCGCTCGATCAACCCGGCCTTCTCCAGCGCGCCCGCCAGCGCTATGCCTCCGCCGAACAGGTAGAGTATACCCCAGGCCATCCGGGATGTATCGGACCATTCCAGTATCCTGCGGCTTTCCATTATGCTGCCCGCGGGACAAATAAACAGCGCCAAAGCGCCAAGCATGGCGATAATGGTATCGTCTAATTTGATCCATCCGATCGCATTCACGAGGTCTTTGAATATCCATAAAAGAGCCGTCGATACAAAAATGACCAACACTCTTTTTTCGGTAGCCTTCAGCGGGCCAAGCTGATCAATCTTTGTCCTGATCAGCTCCCTGGTGGCCAGATCCTTCTTCATCCTGTTCGGATACAGCCATTTGGTCAGCACGATATAAAGCGATATCAGCAATAGCAGGGAAATGGGCGCGCAGATGATCATCCAGTCGGCAAACCCTATCGAATAATCATATTTTTCCTTAATAAAGGATGCAAAAGCCACGTTCGGCGGCGTGCCGATGATGGTGGAGATGCCTGCAAAATTAGACGCATAGGCAATGGACAGCATGATCGCGAGCGAAAAATTCTTGATGTTGCCCTCGCCCTGCCGGTTTTCAGTCACCACATGTATAATTGAAGTGGCTATCGGGAACATCATCATCGTAGTGGCGGTATTGCTCAGCCACATGCTAAGAAATCCCGTGGAGAAGATAAAGCCCAGCACGATCTTGTCGCCGCTGGTGCCGGTGATCCTGATAATGTTTAATGCAATGCGCGTATGGAGATTCCATTTTTCTATAGCAAGGCCGATCATGAACCCGCCCATAAAAAGAAAGATGATAGAATCGCCGTAACTCACCGCGGTGGTCTTTAGCGAGTTGATGCCCAGCAGGGGAAAAAGTATCAGAGGAAGAAAAGCGACTACCGCCATCGGCAGCGCTTCCGACACCCACAATACCACCATCAGTACCGCTACGGCAAGGGTTGACGAACCAAGGCTATCCAGTTCAAACGGATTAACCCACAACATGAATACAAACGATAATATACCGGCCAGAAGGGCCCCAAGATTAAGGAAATCTTTACTTTTTGTTTTTGTCATATGGCATTTTGCTTACGTAGGGATTATCTTTCACAAGGAACCGATACAGTAGTTTGGCGTCTTCGCCCGCATAGTCGACCCCTATTCGCGGCGTAACGATCACCTGGTCGTCCGGATAGCTTATCCCATCCGAAAAAACAGTTATTTCTTTTCCAAACAGATCGCATCCTGTATGGTATTTAAAAATACCCATGGCCTTCGATACATTTCCCGGGCCGCGCGTAAGGGAATGATCGGCCCGTTTTTTGCCCGTCCTTTGCAACATGATATCAATGCCCTT
>JAEUVR010000040.1 GCA_016786785.1 Chitinophagaceae bacterium | reverse complement strand
AAATCATTTTCAGCAAAAATGAGTTGTTGAATGAATTTATTTTTGCTTCGGAATTCCTCAAAGACGCCAAAGACATGCGTATGCTGGAACTGAGCGGCAAGATCGCCAATCACCGGAATATGGATGATCTGATGAATAATGAAGGCCCGGCGCTTCAATGAAACCTTTTTAGCCCTATTTTTGCGGAAATTTAAAATTCTTCCATGAGCATACTAGTCAACAAGCATTCAAAGATATTAGTGCAGGGATTTACGGGTACGGAAGGCAGTTTTCATGCCAGTCAAATGATAGAATACGGTTCGCAGGTCGTAGGCGGCGTTACTCCCGGCAAGGGCGGTTCCCGTCACCTCGACAGGGATGTATTCAATACGGTAGCGGAAGGAGTGAATAAGACCGGCGCCGATGTATCTATTATCTTTGTCCCCCCCGCTTTTGCCGCCGACGCCATCATGGAAGCCGCCGACGCAGGCATAGAACTGATCGTTTGTATTACCGAGGGAATCCCCGTTCAGGATATGGTGAAAGCCAAAAATTTTATTTCCGGGAAACCCGTCCGGCTGATCGGCCCCAACTGCCCCGGGGTGATCACTGCCGAGGAATGCAAAGTTGGCATCATGCCTGGCTTTGTATTTAAAAAAGGCAATATCGGCGTAGTCTCCAAATCAGGCACGCTGACCTACGAAGCCGCCGACCAGGCAATCAAAGCCGGACTAGGCATCTCTACCGCAGTTGGCATTGGCGGCGACCCCATCATTGGCACCACCACGAAGGAAGCGCTGGAATTGTTTATGAACGACCCCGAAACCGCCGGCGTGATCATGATCGGAGAGATCGGCGGAGGCATGGAAGCCGAAGCGGCCCGCTGGTATAAAAAGAATGGCAATAAGCCTGTTGTCGGTTTTATAGCCGGTCAAACAGCGCCTCCGGGAAGAAGGATGGGACATGCCGGCGCGATTGTTGGCGGAGCAGACGATACTGCCGCCGCTAAAATGAAGATCATGAGCGAATGCGGTATCCATGTGGCCAATAGCCCTGCGGATATCGGCACGCTGATGGCTAAGCTGATCAAATAAATGGAGCAGGCATGAAGAAAATGCTGTTTCTTACTTTTATCGTTTTAACCGCGTTCTGCAATAGTTGTAAAAAAGACAATTTCGACATCGACCATCCGGACGTTGAAACTTTCGTGAAACAATTGAAAGATGGAACGTATAATAAGTACGAGACGAATGATAAAGGCGAAAACCTATGGCTGAAGATGCCTAAATTCAGCGAAACGCACATCCCCCTGCTCATAGCGCTTTCAAAAGACACCACGCACATAAAAAATTTTCCTGTCAACCCAATGTCTTCCCGTTCACCTTTCCCCGAAGGAAGAAGCTATTTTATATTGGGAGAAGGTTTGCTATGGATTGTGGACGGAATTATAAAAGCAACCGCTTATACCTCATTGGACCCATTCCTGATAGACGTTTCAAAAAATGAAGCTGAAAGATATAAAGGAATAACAACCCGGGAAATTTTGAAAGTGCAGGAAATTTATGCGAATTGGCAGAAAAGCAATCGGGCGCTGACTGGCAACCCCTTGGAAAACTCCCCTTATCGATGGTTTTAAAATGCCATACCTTCTGGCCTCCTTCCCATATTCGGACGCGCCAAACTGGAATTTCAGGACTTGTTGATCCCCTCCAAAATTTAAAAACGTCGCAATAGAGATTTGAAGCATTTCAAATCAGGTATGTTAAAAAGAAACGCGAATTACAGAAACACAGGCCTTTTTAACAAATCCTTGATTATGCAATACCATCGGAGCGGCATCTTTACTATCGGCAAAAAGCCTTCCTTTTTTAAACCGCCCGACCGGCGTATTTACAACAAAGAGTATCTTTAAATAACAACCCACAGGTATGCTATTGAAAAAAATGCTTCTTCTCCTGTCTTTTTTCTTTTTTATATCCATATTAATGGCGCAAAAAAAATTGAACACCTATCAGCAGTCCTGGAATAAAATAGATACCCTGGTCAATAAAAAAGGGCTTATAAAAACTGCGCTCGAAGAAGTGAACAGGATATATCTCTCCGCCAAAAAAGAAAAGAACGACCCCCAGGTCATTAAGGCCCTGCTCTACCGGATCTCGCTACAGGAGCAGCTTTCGGAAACCGCGGCGCTGGAAAACATCGCCGAACTGGAAAAGGAAACGGCAAGCGCAAAAGAACCCGCCGCCTCCATCCTGTACAGCATAACCGCCGAAGCATACTGGAGCTATCTTCAGCAGAACCGCTGGAAACTGTATAACCGTACGGCAACTGCCGGATACGATAAAAAAGACCCCGCTACCTGGGGCATGGCAGACCTTCACCAGAAGATCAGCGAACTTTATTTATCTTCTATCCGGCAGGAAAAAAAATTACAGCAGTCGCGGCTCGAAGCCTATGACCCCATCATTATTAAAGGCAATGCCCGTCGCCTGCGGCCAACATTATTTGACCTGCTGGCGCATCGCGCCCTGGAATATTTCGCCAACAATGAACAGGATATCCAAAAACCGGCCTACGCTTTTGAAATAAACGATAAAAAAGCATTTGCCCCCGCGGCCGATTTTGCCGCTTATCGCTTTGTATCGGCCGACTCGCTGTCTATCCACTATAAAGCCTTACAGCTTTTTCAACGGCTGATCCGCTTTCATCTCTCCGATGCCGCGCCCGACGCTTTGATTGACGCAGATATTGCAAGGATCCAATTTGCGCGCTCCTTTGGAACGCAGGAGAACAAAGACGAGCTGTATAAGCAAGCGCTGGAAAACCTGGTAGAAAAATATCCCGACGCCTCCGCACAGGCCCGATACCTGCTGGCCGAATGGTATGTTTCGCTGGCCGCGGCTTATGACCCGCTAACGGATACGACAAACCGATACGCTTATTTAAAAGCAAAAGATATTTGCCAACCCGTATTGGCGCAAAAAGGAGAAAGCCCCGAAAAATACGACTGCTCTCTATTGCTCAAATCGATTGAAAGAAAGGAGATAAAGATCCAGGCGGAAAAAGTGAATACGCCCAATAGCGCTTTCAGGATACTGCTGACCTACCGCAATACGCCTACCGTATATTTCCGGGTAGTGAATATCTCTAAAAAGAAGAATGAAAGGGAAACCTGGAAGGAAGACTACTGGAAAGAGCTGCTGAAAATGCCCGCTACCCGGTCGTTTGCAAATGCGCTGCCCGACACAAAAGATCATCAGCAGCATCGCATAGAACTGAAGGTAGACGGGCTCCCCTCCGGAGAATATGCGTTGATCGCCAGTACGGAAAAAAGCTTCGCGCTGCAAAGCAGCATGCTGTCGCTTCAGTCATTCCATGTATCCGATCTGGCCTATATCAGCAAGGGCAATCAATATTATGTTCTCCATCGCGAATCGGGCGCGCCGGCCCCGGGAGCCAAAATACAGATCTGGCGGCAACGCTATGATTACAATGCAAGCAGGTATCTCCTGCAAAAAGGCGAGCTGCTGATTGCTGACAAGAATGGTTTTTTCAAAACGCCGGAGGTTCGCGAAGATAGAAACGACGCCATCCGGCTTGAGATCACTACGCCCAACGACAGGCTGTTCCTCGACGATCAGGTCTATACGTACAATTATCGCCCAGATCTGAGCGGGGCAACAGAAAAAGCGCACAGCTTCCTGTTCTCCGACAGGTCGCTGTATCGCCCCGGCCAGATCGTCTATTTCAAAGGAATAAAAATACTGCGCGGCAAAAGCGGAGCCGAATCTTCGATCATAGCTAACAGTAAGTCTACCCTTATATTATACAACGCCAACCGGGAGCCGGTCGACTCGGTAACGCTTACGACCAACGCCTTCGGGTCCTACGCGGGAAAATTCACCCTGCCTTCCTCCGGGCTGAACGGCCAGTTTACGCTGCGGGACAATACCACGGAAAACGAAATCTATTTTGCCGTGGAGGAATACAAGCGCCCTAAATTTTACGTAGAGATACCCAAGCCCGCAGGAACCTATAAACTACTCGACAGTATTCAACTGGAAGGTTTTGCCAAAGCCTATGCGGGAAACAATATCAATAATGCAACCGTAACTTACCGGGTGACCAGAAGGTCGATCATTCCTTATTATGCATTCCCCGCCAGTTATCTTCCCAGGATATGGCCGCCTTACCGGCAACAGCAGGCAGAGATCGCCCATGGCGTTACGTCCACCGATAGCGATGGCAGGTTCAGGATAACATTTGTCGCCCTACCCGACAATACCATCGACAAAAAAAACCAGCCCCAGTTTTATTATGAGATCAACGCGGATATAACCGATATCAACGGGGAGACCAGGAGCGGCGCCGCATCCATGACCATTGCCTACCAGGCGCTAAAACTAACCATCGACGCGCCGGAGAAAATATCGGCAGACAGCCTGAAAACGATCGGGGTACTGGCGACCAACATGAACGATATAGAGGAAGCAACGCAGGCTACCGTCGCCATACACCGCCTGGCAATGCCCGATAAAATATTCCGCGAGCGATACTGGCAGCAACCCGACCAGTTCATCATGAGCCGGGAAGAATATTACCGCCAGTTCCCGTATGATCTTTATGCAAACGAAAACGAGATAACCAGCTGGGCAAAAGAAGAGAAAGTATTTGAGGCTAACGGAGAAGCATCTTCGAAGCAAAGGTTTGCGCTAAAAGCCGCTTCCTGGAAATCGGGATGGTATCTTATCGAGGCGTCAACGGTAGACAAATACGGCGAAACCGTAACCAGCAAACGCTACCTGCAGCTGTACAACCCTGAGCTGAAGTCTTCTTTTGCATCGGGAAACATTGAGATCGACCGCCCCGTTGCCGCTCCCGGAGAAACGGTCCGATACCGGATCAATACCAACCTCGATAATGTATTTGTCATTCATGAGCTGGCGAGGAAGACTGCCGGTGAAAAAACAGATTACCTGACGCTGAACAACAGCAGTCGCGCTTTTGATATACCGATCGCTGAAAATGACCGTGGGGTCATCCTCATGAACATGAGCTTTGTGAAACACAACCGGGTATATACCGACCAGCGCGCCATCAATATCCCATTCAGCAACAAAGAACTTTCCATCGATTATATTACATACCGCGACAAAACCCTGCCCGGCGCCAATGAACAGTGGAAGATAAAGATCCGCGGACATAACAAGGACAAAGCGGCTGCCGAGGTTTTAATGACGATGTACGACGCTTCGCTCGACCAGTTCTACCCTCATCGCTGGGCGGCGCCGTCAATTTGGTCGACTGATGTCTCGCTTGGCCGATGGTCGGGCCGTTTGAATTTCAGCGTGCAGGCTTCCATGGAAAAATACCCCTCCGAACAATCTCCCGATCCTGTTGTAAAACAATACGACCGGTTAAACACGTCTTTCGCAGCCGGACCATCATATCGATATGCGATGAAAAGGGGAAACAGGATAAACGCTGATCAGATGATGAGCGCGCCGGCGCCGAATGTCTCTCTGCAAGCGGGGGAATCCGCAAAAAAAGAAATAGTCATGGTCGCCGAAGCTTTGGATACCGAGGCTGCGCCCGAAGCGGAAGCCAGAGAGAAGAAAGCAGACGCCTCTCCGCAAGGCGTACAGATCAGGAAAAATTTTAATGAAACCGCCTTTTTCTTTCCGCAGTTGCAAACAGACGCTGAAGGCAACCTGGAATTTTCTTTTACGGCGCCCGAGGCGTTAACGCAATGGAAATGGATGCTGCTGGCGCACGACAAAGGGCTTGCCTTCGGATATAGCGAAAAACAGATGGTCACGCAGAAACCCCTGATGGTTCAGCCCAATGCGCCGCGGTTCCTCCGGGAGGGCGACCGGATAGATCTCAGCGCGAAGATCGTTAACCTCTCCAATCGCGAGATCACCGGCCAGGTTGAGCTTCAGCTTATCGATCCGTCGACCGGCCAGTCGGTAGACGGCTATTTTAAAAATGTGATCCCCAATCAATATTTTACGGCGGGCGCCGGCCAGAGCGCGCCTGTCCGATTTAGTATCGATATCCCTTTTCAATACAATAAACCGGTTGCTTACCGGATCATCGCCGGCGCCAACATAACCGATTCGGCAAACCATATATCCCGCGTCAGCGACGGCGAAGAGTCGTTATTGCCCGTTATCACCAATCGCATGCTGGTAACCGAAACCCTGCCGCTGGCGATAAGAGGCGGGGGCGCCCATTCTTTCCGCTTTGATAAGCTGCTGGAAAGCGGCCGCAGCGAAACCCTGCAACATTATTCCCTAAGCATGGAATTCTCCGCCAACCCGGCATGGTATGCCGTGCAGGCCCTGCCCTACCTGGCAGAAAACGTTTATGACAATGCCGAACAATTTTTTAACCGTTATTATGCCAATGCGCTTGCGGT
This sequence comes from Chitinophagaceae bacterium, assembly GCA_016786785.1. GTDB lineage: Bacteria > Bacteroidota > Bacteroidia > Chitinophagales > Chitinophagaceae > Flavitalea. The sequence goes on along the minus strand of JAEUVR010000040.1, from coordinate 11,498 downwards.
AAAAATTGCCAATGCTTCTCCCCGCCTCAGGGAAATAGTAGAACAGTGGAAAAACAGCGACACGACGGCGCTATTGAGCGCGCTGCAAAAAAATGAAGAGCTGAAAAACATATTGCTGGAAGAAACGCCCTGGGTCCTGGAAGCCAAAACAGAATCGCAACAAAAAAAGAATATCGCCCTGCTGTTTGACATGGTCCGCATGTCCGGCGAGCTGGAGTCGGCGCTGTCGAGGCTGCAGGAGCTTCAATCGCCTAATGGCGGCTTTGTATGGTTCCGTGGCGGCCCCGACGATCGCTATATGACGCAGTATATTCTCTCGGGCATCGGCAGGCTGAAAAACATGCAGGCCATTCCGGAAGCGGGCGCGAGCCAACTGGAAAGCATTGTCCAGGCAGGCCTTTCCTATCTCGATAAAAAGATAAAAGAAGATTATGAAACGTTGAAAAAACGCCATAAAACAATCACCAACCTGTCGCCGGATTATTTACAGATCCAGTATTTATACATGCGCAGCTTTTTCAGCGACCGTGCAACGCCGAAGGATGTTCTTCCCGCCTACCAGTATTTCCGCAGCCAGGCAAAAAAATACTGGCTTCAACAAAACCGGTATATGCAGGGGCTGATCGCATTATCCTTGCACCGGTCGGGCGATATACAGGCCGCCAAAAACATCATGGCTTCCATCAAACAGTATGCGACGGTGAGCAATGAAATGGGCATGTCCTGGAAAGATATGGTCGCCGGTTATTACTGGCATCAGGCGCCTGTGGAAACGCATGCGCTGATGATCGAGGCATTTACGGAAATAACCAAAGATACCCGGGCGGCGGACGACCTGAAAACATGGCTGATCAAAAACAAACAGACCAATAGCTGGAAAACATCTAAAGCCACTGCTGACGCCTGTTATGCGCTATTGCTGCAAGGAACGAACTGGCTGTCGGACGCTCCGGAAGTAAACATAAAAATGGGTGCGCTCGCCTTTTCTTCTGCTGATAATAAAAATCAGGATGCAGGCGACAAACAGGGCGAGGCCGGCAAAACCCTTTCTCCCAACGACCGTCCGGGCGCCGAAGCGGGAACCGGCTATTTCAAAAGAACAATAGCGGGCGACAAGATCGATCCTTCTATGGGAAATATTGAAGTTACGCTTTCGCAGGCATCAGGCGGCGCAGTCGATCGCCCGGCCTGGGGAGCCGTATACTGGCAGTATTTTGAAGACCTGGACAAGATCACCTCCGCAGCCACCCCGCTGAAGCTGGATAAGAAGTTATTTGTCGAAAAAAATACAGACAGGGGCCCGGTATTGCAACCGCTGAACGCCGCCCATACCCTATACGTAGGCGATAAGGTCAGGGTAAGAATCGAATTAAGAGCGGACAGGGATATGGAGTATGTGCATATGAAAGATATGCGCGCCGCCTGTATGGAGCCGGTCAACGTGATCAGCAGGTATAACTGGCAGGGCGGATTGGGATATTATGAAACCACGAAAGACGCGTCGGCCAGCTTCTTTTTCAACTACCTGCGCAAGGGGACTTACGTTTTTGAATATACGCTGTTTGTAACGCATAGCGGGACTTTCAGCAATGGCGTTACCTCCATCCAAAGCATGTATGCTCCCGAGTTCAGCAGCCATAGCGAGGGCATTAAAATAAATGTGGAAGAGCGATGACAACGATCGATTATGTCGTCGTCGGGCAGGGCGTCTGCGGGAGCTTTGTCGCCTGGAACCTGGAAAAAGCCAACCAGTCGTTTATCATGATCGATAAGCCGGATCCCCTGTCCTCCTCCCGCGTGGCTGCGGGCATCATCAACCCGGTTACCGGTAGAAGGATCGTGCAGACCTGGATGATCGACACCTTATTAGATCATGCCGGTAAAGCCTATGCGCAGTTGGGCGAGGCGTTGGACGTCGAAGCCATGACGCAGAAAAACAGCGTCAGCTTTTTCCCCTCTCCACAGATGCTTCAAGCCTTTATCGGGCGGTTGGAAGAGGATGCGGCTTATCTTTCCTTTCCGGCAGACCAGGAAAAATACCGCAATCAGTTCCGGTACGATTTCGGGTATGGGGAGATCAGCCCCTGTTACGCCGTGAACCTTGCAGAACTACTGCCCGCGCTTCGCGCGAGGATAAAGAACAATAACCGGTTGATAGAAGAAACATTTGATCATTCTCTTTTACAGCTAACCGACGAAGGCATAACGTATAAGGATATACGAGCGAAAAAGATCATTTTCTGCGATGGCGCCGGGGCCATGCATAATCCCTGGTTCAGGAACCTGCCCTTTGCCTGCAACAAGGGAGAGGCGCTGATCATCAAAAGCGATCATCTGCCAACGGATAAGGTGTTTAAGAAAAGCCTTAGCCTGGCGCCGTTAGCAGGAAACCTGTTCTGGGCAGGCTCCTCCTATGAATGGGATTTCCAGGATGATAAGCCTTCCGCTATCTTTCGCCAAAAAACGGAAAAGCATTTGAGGGAATGGATCAAAAGCCCCTTTGAAATAACAGATCACCTGGCTTCGCTACGGCCTGCTACCGTTGAACGAAAACCGTTTGTAGGCATTCATCCCCATCATCCGCAGATAGCGATATTAAACGGCATGGGCGCCAAGGGTTGTTCGCTGGCTCCCTATTTCGCCGACCAGCTCGTCGATCATCTTGTCAAAAACGCGCCCATCATGGAAGAAGCGGACGTAAGCCGGTTCAGGAGAATATTGGGCAAGGACGCGCGGACAATGTAAAACACGCATCGAGAGGGACGGATATGCCTGGAGCTACAGCGATCAGCCAATGTAAAATACGCCCGGAGAAGCAGAGAGAGACGAGTATTCTCGGCAATACGACGATCAGCCAATACAAAACACGCATCGAGAGGGACGGGTATGCCTGGAGCTACGGCGATCAGCCAATGCAAAACAGGATATGAAGAATATTGGGCAGGTAATAAACAAAAATTGCAGGCATTTTTTATATTTACTCCCAATCTCTTATATCATAATACTTCTCCCTTGTCAACATCATCAAACGAAACCTATTCCGTACCGGCAAAATTCCGGCGTATGGAAAACCTGCATATCCTGTTCTGGCTGATAAAGGATATCTGCTGGTGTTTGTCTTTTAAACCGCTGGGCGTACTCATGATCTTTCCCACGTTTTTAATGGCTTTATACATTACCTGGCATAACCGGGCCCGCATGGCGGAATTGGCGCATAACCTGGCCATGGCACTATGGATACTGGCCAACTCCCTGTGGATGATCTTTGAATTTACGGGGACAGATGAGGAATTCAAATACTATTGCCTTATCCCGTTCGGCGCAGGACTGGCAATACTGTTGTATTATTACCTGGTATACGCGCCGCAGCATAGAAAACTGGTCGCTTCGGCTTCCCTCGTCGCTGTTCAGCAGGAAGACCCGGCAGTTGAGCGCTTAACATAGCGTATATCGGCCAGTAATTTTAAAGGCGAAACTTTCAAGTATCGGTCAGCCGACCGGCTTAAAACAAAACACCTGACATTAACCTGCTTATTGCGAAACCTTACCGGTTGCCAATAAGACATCTGCCGATGAAAGCGTGGACCACCCTGCAATCAATGACGTAAAGTTCTATCAGGCGGCCATTTTTGCATGTAAAAAAACCTCCAGCGGATCCTGTTTCAACAAGCGCGCCATCGCATGGTACAGTTCGGGCAGCTCATGTTTAAGGCGGATGGGGTTCTCAAAAAAGACCTCCACGCTAACCGCCCAGAACTCGTGGTAGTTAACCCCCGCATAATCGCCAAGGATTGTTTTTGTTCCTTCCTGGATAGCGTTAAAAATAGGTCTTGCCACTTTGGAGAAATTTTTAAACTCCTTCTTAAAATGCTTGTCCTCCTCCGTCTGGGTGATAAAATTCACGTATGCAAGCGCATGCCCCATCTCGTGCAGCCCGACATTGCAATTTGGCGTAATGCCTTTGAGTCCCTTTAAAAAATTATCCCAGGAAAGGTAGATGCCGCTATGGTCCACATGTCCCTGAAAAGGCCGCGAGTAAAACCCGTAATGATAATCATCCTGGAGTAGGTATATATCGCGGAAATAATTCATCTGGAACTTTTCAAGTCCCAGGGTAAGCTGTACGGAGACGGCGCTCACCAGTATAGGCATCTCGGGCGTTTCAGCCACTTCTATGTAGTGGAATCTTTTTATGCGCCGGAACAGGAATACCCTGAACAGGAACCGCCGCTGCTCCTGTAAGCTAAGGCGGTTATAATATTTAAAGTAGCGGGAAACAACGGCATGGTAAAATGTTTCCTGCGCGAGAAACTGTTTGTGTAATCTTCTTTCGTTGAATTTACCGATCCATTGCGCAACAGGCTCGTGTAAAATAATAATGGCCATAACGACCGTGAAAATGACTAAGATTTCCATAAGGGTCCATTTTTCTATGTGTATCAGGTACGATAAGCGCAGGCTTAACACAGATAGGGATCAGAAAAATGGTTTTTCAAACTGAAAAAAACAGGGAGGATAGCAGGAACGAATTACTCCAAAATAAAAAGAAAATCTGGAAAATGGAAGCCCCTGTGGAAAACTGCTTAACCTGTTTTGACGTACATTTGCGACGATTTACGCTAAGTCGTTGACGGATAGCGTCTAAGAAATTGATCGCCAGGACCTTCCATTAAACAGATAAATAAAAATATGTATAGATCGCATACTTGCGGGGAGCTCAGAACAGGACATATCGGTCTTGAAGTAACCCTTGCGGGATGGATTCAGACCATCCGAAAATTCGGAAGCATTACTTTTATCGACATCCGCGATAGGTATGGCATTACCCAACTGGTGATCGGCGAAGAGCTGAATGAAGCGATAAACCGCAGCGCCCTGGGTCGTGAGTTTGTGATCCAGGCAAAGGGCATTGTGAGGGAGCGCAGCAATAAAAACGAGCATATCTCCACGGGAGAAATCGAGGTCGGCATAACCTCTTTCGAAACCCTGAACAAGTCGAATACGCCTCCGTTTACCATCCAGGACGACACGGATGGGGGCGACGATCTCCGCATGAAATTCCGTTACCTCGACCTGCGCAGAAATGAGTTGAAAAAAAACCTGGAACTGAGATATGCCGTTAACCGCGCAGCGCGCAACTACCTGCACGAAAAAGGATTCATGGATATTGAAACGCCTTTTTTAATTAAGTCTACCCCCGAGGGAGCAAGGGATTTTGTAGTGCCCAGCCGTATGAATACCGGCCAGTTCTACGCGCTGCCTCAATCGCCGCAAACCTTTAAGCAATTGCTGATGGTAAGCGGTTACGATCGCTACTATCAGGTAGTCAAATGCTTCCGCGATGAGGACCTGCGGGCCGACAGGCAGCCGGAGTTCACCCAGATCGACTGTGAGATGAGCTTTGTGAAACAGGAAGACATCCTGAACATGTTCGAGGGCATGATCAAATCGATCTTCCTCGAAGTAAAAGGCATTGATATCAAGGAGTCTGTTCAGCGAATGACCTGGGAAGAGGCAATGTGGCATTACGGGAACGATAAGCCCGATATCCGTTTTGGCATGAAACTGCTGAACATTAAATCGTCGTACCTGAAAAACGGTAAGATAACGGCTGAAGGCGAACTGATCGCCGGAAGCGGCTTTGCCGTATTTGACGATGCAGAGACCGTGCTGGCCATAGCCGTTCCGGGCGCGGCCTCCTATACCCGCAAACAAACCGATGAGCTAACGGAATGGGTTAAACGCCCGCAAATAGGCATGAAGGGGCTCGTCTTCATCAAATGCAATACGGACGGTTCCTATAAAAGCAGCGTAGACAAATTTTTCAGCGAGGAAAAGCTGAAGAATATCGCCGATGCCTGCGGCGCCGCAGCCGGCGACCTGGTATTGATCTTAGCGGGACCCGAAGAAAGGACCCGCAAAGCCATCAGCGAGCTCAGGCTGGAAATGGGACAGCGCGCGGGTTTGCGGAAAAAAGATGATTTTAAGCTGCTATGGGTGCTTGATTTCCCCTTATTTGAATATGCCGAAGAAGAGAACCGATGGGTTGCGCGGCATCATCCTTTCACTTCTCCCAAACCCGAACATATCGATATCATGATCGGCAATTCGCCGGTAATTGAAAATGCCTCGGCTTATCTGCAACATCCCTATGCAGGCATCAAAGCCAACGCCTATGATATGGTCTTAAACGGCAATGAGATCGGCGGCGGTTCCATCAGGATATTTCAACGCGATCTCCAGGAAAAAATGTTTTCGGCATTGGGCATGTCCAAAGAAGAAGCCCAGCATAAATTCGGGTTCCTGTTGGGCGCTTTTGAATATGGCGCTCCACCTCATGGCGGGATTGCTTTCGGGTTCGACCGTCTCTGCGCTATCCTCGGGGGAAGCGAGAGCATCCGCGACTTTATCGCCTTCCCCAAAAACAACAGCGGAAGAGACGTTATGCTGGACGCTCCCTCTGCGATCGACGGCAAGCAGTTGGACGAACTGGGGATTAAAACGGTATAGTACGGAAAAAGCGGTCCGATCAGCGCCGTGTGTTGAGCGATCAGGAATAAAAATTTTTACCCGCGTTTATGGCCGGTTGCGCTGATGATTATTGAACCGATAGAACTTTAACCGATCTGATAGATAGCGCTTTACAGCATATTCCAGATATATATTTCCGCTCCGTTAAAAAGTTAAAATAACACGCTGGCCGCTCCCATACTGCTTTTGCGACGGAGCGGCATGTATTTTGCATTTCAATATGCGGTAATATTCCATTAATGTAATCCCATACGAATCAATGAGAGGTTATTTTTTATGCGTGTTATGCGTCGGGCTGCTCGCCAGCGGCTGCTACAAAAACGGACGGTTTCAATCCCCGGATTCCTTATTTCCTAAAGCCCCGTTACCAGACAGTACGTTAGCCAATGTTCATTATGGGGGAAATGAAAAACAAACAATGGATGTTTATCTGCCTGCTAACAGAACCCAACAGACGCGCCTGATCGTCATCATTCATGGCGGAGGATGGAGCGCCGGCGACAAATCGGATTTTAATAATTATGTAACGGAATTTAAAACCCGTTTGCCGGGATATGCGATAGCAAACCTCAACTACCGGCTTGCCGTTAACCAGAGCAACAGGTTTCCCACGCAGGAGAATGATATAAAATCAGCCATTACCTATCTTAAGGATAAGGCTGCCAGCTATACTGTCTCTTCCGACATGATATTACTAGGAATAAGCGCTGGCGCGCATCTGGCGTTATTGCAGGCGTATAAACATGCGGACATCGTTCAACCCAAGGGAGTAGTTTCTTTTTACGGACCTACGGACCTTGCCGCCTTATATGTTTCTTCTCTTCCGACCGTATTGAAATCAATAACCGGTTTTACTGTTGACGAAAATCCAACCATATACAAAGAGTCAAGCCCGATCCAATATGTTTCTGCTTCGTCGGCGCCCACTTTATTATTACAGGGAGACGCCGATATGTTGGTTCCCCTGACGCAGGCTGTCGCCCTGCAGCAAAAATTAGACGGTCTGAAAGTAACCAATAAGCTGGTTGTATATCCCGGGCAGGGACATGGATGGGAGGGCGATACGCTAACCGATTCTTTCAACAAGATCCAATCCTTTATTATTTCGCTGGAAGGAGTAAAATAAGGGCCGCAGAAAGCAGCGTAACAAAGGCATTGCTTATGCGTAACCGGGCCGCACGATTCCAGATTACCAAGAGCAAACGTTAACGCTTGCTCTTGTCTGAATATGATAAGGATGTGATTGATACAGTTAAAACTGTCAACCTGCGTTAAAGTCTGCCTGCATACCTGAAATGGAAAAACAGAACGCCCTGTCGTTTGCCGGCGTCCACGTCCGTTCTAATATAAATGATATTCCCCTGTATGAACGATATTTGTATCGTACATTGTAGATGCGTTCATTTGCTTTAATACTTTATGTCTATTGCTAATATACCTCTTGCCGAGCGCATGCGACCGGTTAGCCTCGACGATCTTTCCGGGCAGGAACACCTTGCAGGGAAGGGAAGTATTTTGCGCGCTTCCATAGAGCAGGGAAAGGTTCCTTCCATGATCTTATGGGGTCCTCCGGGCACAGGAAAAACCACTATTGCGAATATTATCGCGCATACCCTGCAGGTTCCTTTTTATACGCTGAGCGCCATCAGCTCCGGCGTCAAAGAGATCAGGGAAGTGATCGAACAGTCCAAAAACCAGGAAAGATCCATTCTTTTTATCGATGAGATACACCGCTTCAATAAGGGTCAGCAGGATGCCTTACTGGGCGCGGTAGAAAAAGGAGTGGTGGCGCTGATCGGCGCCACTACGGAAAATCCGTCTTTTGAGGTCAATAGCGCCTTGCTCAGCCGCTGCCAGGTATATGTGCTCAAACCCTTATCGGAAGCCGATCTTAACGGTCTGCTGAAAACAGCGCTGGAGAAAGACGAGATATTGAATAAACTGCCTGTCGAATTAAAGGAAACGGCGGCGCTGATTGCGATATCCGGGGGCGATGCGCGTAAACTGCTCAACCTGTTGGAGATCGTAACCGCTGCGCTCACAACCGATCCGCCATCGCCCATCGTCGTCACTGATGAAAAAGTAATGGAGATCGCGCAGCAGCGAATAGCGCGTTACGACAAAAGCGGCGAGCAGCATTACGATATTATCTCCGCTTTTATTAAATCTATCCGCGGCAGCGACCCGAATGCTGCCGTGTACTGGCTTGCCCGCATGATCGAAGGGGGCGAAGACGTAAAATTTATTGCCCGCAGGTTGGTCATCCTGGCGAGCGAGGATATAGGTAATGCCAATCCAACCGCCCTGGTGATGGCTAACGCCGCTTTTGAAGCGGTAAACAAGATCGGTTACCCGGAGTCGAGGATCATTCTTTCGCAGTGCGCTACCTATCTCGCTTCATCGCCCAAGAGCAATGCCTCCTATATGGCCATCAACGATGCGCTGGCAGCCGTAAAAGACCATGGCGATCTGCCGGTGCCCCTGCATCTCCGAAACGCTCCTACCCGGCTCATGAAAAACCTGGATTACGGCAAGGGTTATCAATATTCGCATAGCTATGATAAAAATTTCTCCAGGCAGGAATATCTGCCGGAAAAACTTTCAGGCTCCTCTTTTTATGTCCCCGGCAAAAATCCCAGGGAGGAGGAGTTGAGAAAATTCTTAAAAAATCTCTGGGGAGATAAATACAAGTACTGATTTTATACGTCTTGCTTCCAAAGCAGGGAAGTAGCCGAACGCGCCGCAGACAATTTTATACGCCGGGATCGGCACAGGAAGGCTCGCGGTTACCTTGTTATAATCATGGTCTTTCTCAAGACAATGATCCCGTAATAAATGCTCCTAACGAAGTTCCCTGATCTTAAGACTTCTGAAGCTTACTTCATCGCCATGATCCTGTAAGAGCAAATGCCCTTTATCCGCTTCGCCAAAATTCTTCCAGATCTTATACTTGCTAACGGCCACCAGGTCGCGGAACTGTTGAGAGCCGCGTTCATATTCCAGCACTTTCATGCCGTTCAGGTAGTGTTCTACATGATTGTCGGGATAAACGATGATACGACCGCGATTCCATTGTCCGGGAGGGTTTACAAATCTTTCGTTCTTGTTCGCGGGGATCAGATCGTACAGGGAAGCCAGGGTGCGGTTGCCGTTAACGCCCTCTTTTGCATCGGGATGGGCCTTATCATCCAGCGCCTGGTATTCAAGGCCGATCGCAGAGCCCTTGTTGTTTTCGGAGAGGGTCACAAAATATTTTATACCGCTGTTGGCGCCGGGCGTCAGTTTGAAGTCGAAGGTAAAATCGAATGCATGGAATTTTTCTTCCGTTACAATATCGCCGCCGTTGGTAGATTCGCCTCCATCTGATTTCTGCACGGTAAACGTCCCATCCTTGATCGTCCATCCTTTTTCAGGAAATCCTTTGCCATAGGCTTTTTTCCATCCCTTGGCCGATTTCCCGTCGAACAGTAAACGCCAGCCGTTCTTTTTTTCTATAGAAGAAAGATCATTCGGGATAAGGTTAACGACATATATTTCTTTCGCCGTAGGGGAAAGCGATGGCTTATCGGTTTTGATGCGAATATTTTTCCAATAGATCTTTTTCCCCGCCTGTTCAGTCTTGTTGATGCTATGCACTTGCAGGGCGATGAATCCCTTAGCGTCTTCAGCGTCGATCAGGCAAGCGGTTTTCTGGCCGTTAACAAAGGTCTGGATAATATTTCCCACACATTCGATCCGCACTTTATTATAGACATCGGGTTTAAAAGCATTTCCCCCCAGGGTATTGAGGCTAAGGGGATATAGCCAGCCGCGGCGCGCTTCGTCGTATATGCCGCCAAACCATTTGCGGGAAGAGGGGTCCAGTTCAAACTGGTACCCGTAAACCCGGCCTTTGCCGTTATTTGCTTCCGGGTTAAAATGGCTTCTGAACTGAATGCCCGAGTTCAGGGTAGAGTCCTGCAACATGACTTCCATTTCCAGCACAAAATCGCCATACTCTTTTTCTGTAGTCAGGAAAGTATTGGGTTCATTGTTCACCGTAACGCCAATGATAACGCCGTTTTCTATCTGGTATTCAGCATTACCCGCCAGTTTTTTCCAGCCGTTAAAAGTTTTTCCATCAAAAAGGCTTGTCCACCCCGCTTCCTGGGCATGGGACGGAATAGAAAAAAGCAGGACTAAAACGGGAGCCAATAAGAATTTGCGCATATACGTTAAAATTAAAAGGATGAACGGAACATTGCAGGCGTAACGCCTGCGGCGCTTAAGCCCGGTTTGATTGTTTGCAGGCATAAAGCTGATATTGGATTTAAAATTCAGAAACTTAACGTTGTAGCTCATGCGACAGTTTTAAACCGATGGCCTTTGTCGGTAATCGCAAGGCGCGGGAAGGGCGCCGCATTGCAAACGCGCTGTTAAGATCAGGCCGCTAAGATAGCGATCGGGAGGGGTAAAAAAAAAGCCTTTCAGAAAAAACTGAAAGGCTTAATAAATATGGCAGCTACCTACTCTCCCGGAACTAAATCCAGTACCATTGGCCATGAGGGACTTAACTGCTCTGTTCGGAATGGGAAGAGGTGAACACCCTCGGTAAAACCACCATAAAAAGGTAATCCGCTTTCGCCAACGCTTGGCGGATAAAATAAATTAACATATTGGGAAAAAGCGTAAATATTGAGAACGAGCATTAACAATTATTAATAAAATAAAATTGTATAAAAAAAATTAAAGCGTACGGGCAATTAGTACTACTCGACTTTGATGTCGCCACCTTTACATCTGTAGCCTATCAACGTAATCGTCTATTACGGCCCTTAAAAGAAAATTCATCTTGTGGAAGGTTTCACGCTTAGATGCTTTCAGCGTTTATCCTGTCCGTACATAGCTACTCTGCGCTGCACCTGGCGGCACAACAGATACACCAGCGGTACGTACGACCCGGTCCTCTCGTACTAAGGTCATGTCCA
>JAEUVR010000025.1 GCA_016786785.1 Chitinophagaceae bacterium | reverse complement strand
GCGTTATCTTTCATGTAGGCGCTGACAATATCCGCTCCCAGATCGCTATTGGCAGGATAGGCGCAAAGAAGACCGGCGAATTGAATGTGGCTTACCATGGCGAATCCCCGAAATTCAATTTTGTTTATGAAATAACGAAGGTCGACTGGCTTTCGCACGGCCTTGCGATCGGTTAAACGCGTCGCATTACGGCTGGTATAGCCGTTGATAAAAAACGCATATTCTTTTCCGTTTGTTTGCTTGCTGCCGCGGCATGATCTCATCGCCGGGATGACTGCGCAAATGAGGCGGCGCCATACTAACAGTTTCTGTAGGTACGGGCAATCATACCGACCGATCGGTCAGCAGCGACTTGATGCCCGACACGGCGATTTGTAGCCCAACGCAGAAGATCAGGAAGGCAAATACCCGGTTAATGATCTTTTCGCCGTCTGCCCCCAGAAACCGGACGATCCTCCTGGTATTGAGGTAAAAGATATAGATCAGGGTACACATACAGATCACGGCTAGCAATACTGCGCCGGTATTGATAAAATAATTCCTGATGCCTGCGCTGGCGCTATGTACGCTTAGCGTAAAGAGCACGGAAATGGTGCCGGCGCCGACAGTAACGGGGAAGGTAATGGGATAGAATAATTTCCCCCGGATACCGTCGTAACCGCTGTTCCGGGCGTCGCTGGTAGACGGATGCTCGGGCTCTCTGTCGTTGGCCAGCGATTCCCAGCCCAATTTACAGATCATAATACCGCCCGCCAATTGAATGATGGGTATTGATAACCCGAATATTTCCAGTATCCAGCGTCCGACAAAAAGGGTTACCGTGCAGATACAGAAGGCATAGAGCGTGATCTTCTTGACGGCTGCTTTTTTCTCTCTATCGCTGAGCGCGCTGAAATAAGGGCTCACGATAAAGGCCGTTCCCACGGGGTTGACCACGGGAAACAAGGCGATAACGCTGAAGAACAGTAGCTGCAGAAATGTGTGTATGTTTTCCATAAAGATATGCTTGCCGGTTATGCCGGCGGCAAAAGCAAAATACATGTATTTTTTAGGATATGGATAGGTTGTCTTGTTTTTGATATTTCTTAAAAAACCAGACTTTCAGCCAGTCGGCGGTAATCAGGTAGAGTAAGACGATCCCGAGCATAACGCCAAGATGGAGCAGCGGTAAACGAACGAATCCAAAATCGGAAACAAAGGGCAGGTAGGGAAGGGCAAGCGTTAGTATGATGCCAATAATGGTAAGCAGCACAAGCGGCCTGGAGGGGGCGCTGGTGAAAAAGTTCTTGTGCGTTCGTATAATAAAGAGAATAAGCAATTCCGTGATGACCGACTCAATGAACCAACCGGTTTGAAAGACGGCTTCCCGAGCTTTTAGCATATATAATAGCGCTAAGAAAGCGAGGATATCGAACAATGTGCTGTGAATGCCAAAGATGATGGTATATCTTTTGATCTGCCCCATATCCCATCTGCCGGGCTTTTCAACCTGTTCCTCGTCTACTTTATCTGAAGGGATGGCCAGGTAGGGGAAATCGGTGATAAAATTGGTAAGTAAGATCTGCTTGGGCAGCATGGGTAAAAAAGGAAGCAGGAGAGAGGCGATCGCCATGCTGATCATATTTCCGAAGGTAGAGCCGGTGCTGATATACAGGTATTTCATGGTATTGGCAAAAGTCCTTCTTCCCTCTTTAATCCCTTCGACCAGTACGGAAAGTTCTTTTTCCATCAGCACAAAATCGGCGGCTTCCCGCGCCACGTCCGCTGCATTCTCTACGGAAATGCCAACATCCGCCGCATGCAGGGCTGGGACGTCATTAATACCGTCGCCCATATAGGCGACTGTGTGCGATGTTTTAAGCGCCTTAATTAATTGCTCTTTTTGCCCGGGTTCCATTTCAGCGAAAATATGCGCGCGCTTTGCATTTTCGGCAAGCAGGGCGGGAGTCATTTCTGCCAACTCTTCTCCCGCGATGACGACAGGGTTCGCGATGCCCAGTTGTAGCGCGATCGATCGTGCAATGTTCCTGTTATCGCCGGTGATGATCTTAATGCTTACGGATAGTTGTTTTAATGAGGCAACCACCTCTGTGATATCCGCTTTAACAGGGTCCTGCAGTAAAACAAAACCGGCAAAGATCATCTCTGTTTCATCCGAAACGGAGATGGTTGTTCCTTCTATTTCTTTATACGCCACGCCAATGACCCGTAGTCCGCCGTTCCCAAAATTCGCGAAGCGCGCTTCCAGGTTTTGCTTTTCGGTCGACTGAGCAGAAAATTTTTCCTCGCCCAGGCGGACCCTGGTACAACAGCCAAGCGTTTCTTTAAAAGCGCCCTTAGTGATCAGGTAATTCCGGTTCTCCGATTGTATATATATGCTCAGGCGCTTCCGTTGAAAATCGTAAGGAAGTTCACCTTTCTTAACAGCCTGCATCCCGGGTTTCATCGGTATCTTTTTAAGCGCCTCGTCGATGGGGTTGGAATAACCTGATTGATAAGCGGCATTCCAGTAGGCTAGTTCGCGTACAAATTCATCGGGCTGGCCGCCGGCATTCAGTATATTGTTGACCTTTATCTCGCCTTCGGTGATCGTGCCGGTCTTGTCGGTGCAAAGCAGGTCTATCTCCCCCAAATTCTGTATGGCATTCAGCTTATGCACCAGCACTTTTTTTGACAGCAGGCGTTTTGCTCCCGCGCTCATCGCAATGGTGGTAACGGCAGGCAGCAATTCAGGGGCCATGCCTACGGCAAGCGCCAGCGCAAAAAGTCCGGATTCCAGGATGGTTTTACCGGTAAGCAGGTTCACGATCAGGATAAAAGACGATAGCAGCAGCGTGATCTTCATCAGGAGAAACCCAAAACCACGGATGCCCTTTTCAAATGACGAGGGCGCTACGGTGGATACGCTTTTAGCGATGTTTTTAAAGACCGTATCCTGCCCGGCATGGATTACCAGGGCTTTACCGCTGCCGCTTACCACGCTTGTGCCCTGCCAAAGGCAGTTGGCGCGATGGATCAGCTCGGTATGTTCGTCAAGGGCGCCGGGCGTTTTTATGCTGGGATAAGACTCGCCGGTAAGGCTTGCTTCATTTATATAAAGCTGGTTAGATTCAATGACCAGGCAGTCGGCCGGGATCATATCGCCTGCATGCAGGAGCAGCACATCGCCGGGAACAATCTCCCCCGAAGGGATATCCACAGACGAGCCTGACCGTACAACCGTACATTTCAGGGCGATCAAAGATTGCAGTTTTTCCATCACTTTGCCTGCATTCCTTTCCTGGAAAAAACTCATCAGTCCGGAAGACAAAACAATGAGTAGTATAATGAACACATCAGAAGCGTCGCCCAGGAAAGCCGATAGTATTACCGCCCCGATTAAAAGCAGCATCAACGGGCTTTCAAACTGGGTTAAGAACAGGCGGATATCTTTTTGGAAAGCGCTTTTTTTCGGCTCCTGCTGATGTAATGCCTTATATCGCAGCGCTGCTTCGTCAGCGCTAAGTCCGCCCTCGCTGCTTTTCAGGCGCTGAAACCAGAATGCGGTATCATATTGCCAGAAGGCGTCTGGCGGATGCGTATTTCCCATGCCCCCTGAAATTAAGTAATTTATAGGTAACCGGCGGTTGACTAATAGGAGGTCGAATGCCCCAAAATTCTAATTCACCCGCTACCAATATTTGGAGGGGCAGGCGGGCGGCGGTTCAGTTTCTTTTTATGATGTAGTTTAGCTCTTCAGCAACAAAGTAGCAAGGGTGAAGCCGCCTGCGCCGGTTGTGGCTTTCTTTCAGTCTTAACGCTTCATAGGGCTGCGGATAAAATTAAAAATGAGCCGCTACCTTATGGCGCGCAGCCCTGGCGTTTCTAATTTGTTTTAGATAATGCTTTGCTGGTCTGTTCGGTCGCTTTCTTCAACTCGCTTAAGATCATTTTCTGTATTTTATTTTTGAACCTAGTTTCAGGCAAATACACGCCTATGCTCGCGACTACTTTGTCTTTTTTGTAAACAGGCGCGCCGACGCCAATAATGTCTGAGTCGGCGCGATGCAGCGCGATGCCATTTGTTTTGATTTTTGAAAGTTCTATATATAGATCTTTTTCGGTTTTTATTTCGGGCCACATTTTACCGGGCAAGCCATAGGTCGATACAAAAGATCGTTGTTCGGATGAGTCGAGGAATGCCAGTAATATCCTCCCGGTGGCGGTCATGTATGCGTTTTTCTCGTCTCTTGTATTTGCCTGCAATTCATGCGAGCTGACTTCTTTATATAAAACGATACGGGCGTTATTCTTTAAAATAGCAAGGATAGAACTTTCATTGATGGTCGCTTTCAACTTTTTTATGGGTTCCTTAGCGACCTTCAGCAATTCCTCTTTGTTTGAAAAGTTATTGGTCAGGTAATATGCTTTGGCGCCCAGGCTATACCCTTGCCTCTTTTCGATATATCCCCTGTTGATCATGGTTTTAATGATATTGGCGCAGGTGCCGTGGTTTAATTTTAACCCATCGGCAATTTCCCGCAAGCCATATTCCCTGCTCAGGTCTTGCGATAAGACTTCTAATATATCCAGCGCCCTGTTTATTACCTGTATCATAAATAAATGATTAGCGTTTGTTGACAAAGATATTTACCAGTGCGATCTGACCGGTCCTTCCGGTCAGATCATTCACTATGGCAATTGAATATGTAAAATAAGACCTTCGTTTTATAATATAAAATTATAATAAAAAAATGTTTTTTAGGTAAAATATTTTACATTCGTAATGAATATTATTAGTTATTTTATATTATAAAACAAACTGACTGTTTATGAGCAACAAAAAATTTGTCACATTGATAATTTATCTGGCCTGCTGCCTAACGGCGTTAGTTGGCCAGGCGGGGATGGCGCAGGATAGGGTTGTAAACGGAATCGTTACGGACATAAACGGATCGCCGGTGGCAGGGGTTTCGGTACAGGTAAGCGGAGAATCAAGAGGCGTTGCTACCGGCGCAGACGGAAGCTATTCCATCAGCGGGATGCGCGTAGGCGCCACGCTTGTTTTTTCTTCGGTAGGATACAAAACCCAACGGGTCGTGGTTGGCAGCGCGACGGTTTATAATATTACCTTCCTTAGCGATGCCGTTAGTTTGGATGAAGTGGTGGCTATCGGGTATGGAACGGTTAAAAAATCAGATCTTACCGGTTCTGTTTCCTCTGTTAAAGGAAAGGACCTGAATGCTTTTCCGGCTGCAAATGTTGTTCAGGCCTTATCCGGCCGCGCGGCAGGCGTCCAGGTTAAAGTAAATACCGGCGCTCCGGGAGGAGCGGCAAGCGTTCGTATCCGCGGCACCAATTCAATACAGGGGATTAACGAGCCCTTATATGTTATTGACGGGTTTCCGGTCAATAATGCCCTCGCCCTTAATAACGCAGATATTGAAAACATAGAGATACTAAAGGATGCCTCCGCCATCGCCATTTATGGCTCCCGCGGAGCAAACGGCGTTGTGCTTATTACCACCAAAAAAGGAAAGTCGGGCGCAACCAGGGTGGATTTTGAAACCAGCTATGGTTTTCAGGACCTGCGCCGCAAGTTAGAACTGATGAATGCAGAGGAATACGCAAAGTTTTATAATGAACAACGGTTAAATGATGGTCAGGCCGCCTATTTTTCAGACGCGGATATTGCCAAGTTTGGAAAAGGGTTCGACTGGCAGGATTTTGTTTATCAAACGGCGCCGATCCGGAGTCATTCGTTAACGGTAAGCGGAGGAAATGCAAAAACCCAGTTTGCCGTATCAGGAACGCTGTTTGATCAGGAGGGGATAATCAGGGGAAGCGATTACCAACGATATGCGCTGAGGGCAAGTATTTCCCATACCATCAGCGATAAATTTTCCATAGATTATTCCTCTGTCTTATCCAGGAATACGACGTCCCAGCAGAATTCCGGAGGCGCGCGTTTCGGCGCATCATTGATCAGCGCTTCGCTGGTTGCGCCGCCAACCTTAACGCCTTATAATGACGACGGCTCTTATCGCGTGCTTTCTACTGCTTATCCATTTGTTTCCGAAGGGTTGACAAACCCGTTGAACTTTATAAACGAGATCACGGATCGCGCAATATCGAACAAAGTGTTGGCGCATGCGTCGGTTTCCTATAAACCTATTGAGGAACTAACGTTAAAAGTATACGGCGGCGTAGAAAACAGCGATGATCGCAGCGATTATTATCGAACGCTGAGATACTTTAACTCTACCGGGAATGCGACGGTTTCCACAGGGCAGTATACCAGTATTTTGAATGAAAATACCCTGACCTATGATAAATCCTTTAATGAAAAGCATCATCTAACAGCCGTTGCAGGGTTTACTTACCAGGATTTTGTAAGTAAAACGCTTGGGGGATCGGGCTCCGGCTTTTTAAGCGATGTTACCGAAACCTATGGTTTAGGAGGCGCCGCCGTTCCGGGCATCCCAAGTTCGTCCTATTCCAAGTCGGTGTTGTTATCGTCGCTAGCCAGGGTTAATTATGTTTTCGATAACCGGATATTGGCGACGCTTAGTTTCAGGGCTGATGGATCGTCCAAATTCAGCGAAGGGGATAAATGGGGTTATTTCCCCTCTGCAGCGCTTGCCTGGAAAATAAAAGAAGAGCGTTTCTTAAAAAGCAATGAAACCATTTCGGACCTCAAAATAAGGGCAAGCTGGGGCGCTACCGGTAGCCAGGCCATCGGCGCTTATGCTACGCTCAATCAATTGTCGTCGGGAAAAACGGTTTTTGGCGATAACCTGTATAATATCATGTCCCCCAGCACGCGTTTACCCGGCAGGCTGAAATGGGAAACAACGGAACAGGCTGATATCGGAATTGACCTTGGACTTCTACACAATAAAATTCGCATCACCGCCGACTACTATAATAAGGTAACGCGGGATCTATTGAACACCGTTCAACTTCCTTCCTCCCTGGGCTTTACCAGCACCATCCAGAATGTAGGTAAAATACGCAATAGCGGATTTGAATTTACCGCCGACGTAAATGTTTTAAACCGGGATTTTGTCTGGAATCTTAGCGGCAATATTGCCTTCAATAAATCAAAGGTCTTAAAACTATACGGAGGCCAGGATATCCTGGGCGGATATGTGGATATGCTCATTTTTGCCGATAATGTAAATCTCTTGCGCGAAGGTCTGCCGATGGGCGTATTTTACGGCTACCAGGAAGACGGCTATACCAGCGAGGGTAAAATAGCTTTTAAAGACATGAATGGAGACGGTTTGATCAACCTGAACGATAAATCCGTTATAGGCGATCCCAATCCTGATTTTCTCTATGGCATCAATTCGGTCATGTCATTTAAAGGTTTTGATCTGTCTATATTTTTTCAGGGGTCCCAGGGAAATGATTTAGTGAATATCAGCAGCGTTGGCAATACGTTGCACTATGGATATGGCGATAATATGCTGAAAGAAGTTTTTTATGATCATTGGTCCCCGACCAATACGAACGCAAAATATCCCAAGATAAGCCGGACGCAGACGCTTTTCTTCTCCAACAGGTATGTGGAAGACGGCTCTTACCTGCGACTCCGTAATATAGAAGCGGCTTATAATATACCGGTTCGGGCAAGCTGGATCCGCAATGCGCGGATATATGTTAGCGGCCAAAACCTGTTAACGATCACTAAGTATTCATGGTGGGATCCTGAAGTGAACTCAATGGGAGGCTCCAGCCCGTTAGGACAAGGAATAGACTTTTCAACCTATCCTACTGCGAAATCGGTAACATTCGGCGTACAACTTGGATTCTAATTAAAAACTGAAAAAAATGAAACCATTATCAATAATATGCATATTAGCGACCTTCCTGTTTTGCGCATGTGAAAAATTACTTGTTGAAAAGCCCAAATCCCTCGCGGTAGAAACGTTTTACAATACCCCCGCGGAAGTTGATGCGGCTATCGGCGCAATATATTCGCCATTGCGCAGCGGCGATAATTTTGGCGCTGTTTATCAGGCAATATTGGAATCCTCCACAGATCTTTTTCTTGGCCGCGCCAGTTTTTCGCCGCTGAGCGAGTTCAAAGGCCTGGACGGCACCGGCACGACAAGGGTCGGCGTAATATGGAATAATTTTTA
>JAEUVR010000002.1 GCA_016786785.1 Chitinophagaceae bacterium | reverse complement strand
ATCGTTGAGTTGCTGGTGATAGGAGTAACTTTCCATTTTCTGCCATTCCAGCGCTTGTGCTCTATCTCAAAATAACCCTCTATCTGGCGCGACAGGTAAACATTGGAAGGGTCCTGGTGATCCAGTACCACGCCCCCGGAGTAATGCGCCTCATCTACCTTATCATCCTGCTTAAGCGAGGGCATCCATCCTCCTGATTTTGATATTTCCTGGTCGACCCATTTGGAGCCGTCCCAGAAAGCATAGTAATACCGATGATCATTTTCGCTGGGATAACGGGAATAAGTTACCACTGGTCTTTTATTCTTGTCCAGCGCGATATCCCATATCCAGCCGCGGATCTGACTCGGGACGGCGTCGTATATCTTGTTCACCTTGGCTATCTCAATAGGCGCTCCATTGACGGGGCCGAGCATTTCGCCGTTTGTCTGGTAAAAATTTCCCTTCTCATAATACATGTGATACACCGAAACGTCTGGTCCGATCTTGGGATGGCCATCGGTGAAAAGCACGTCGATCCTGGACTTATTATCGGAAGTGATCTTCAAGTAAGGCGGGTTGTTCCTGTCTTTGTTATCAAGGTATATCTTGTCTTCCTTCCAGGTCTTCCCGAGGTCGTCGCTATACGAATAATACTGCCACCATTGCGTGAAACCCTTACCCACCTGGCGTCCGAAAATATAGATCCTGTTGTTTTCTTCCGAAAGCATGACAGGGTTGGTATAACAGAACCTGTTTTTATCGTTAAAGGTAAGTTTCACTTCGTCCTCCCAGGCAGTGATATCTTCCGCGTTAACGCTTCTACGCATATATACGTTTCCCGAATGCTCATTATAAAAGGTCAGCATCTTACCGTCGGGAAGAAATAAAATAGTAGGCACGTTATGATCGTCTATCTGCAGTTTTTCATGCAATATAAAAGTCTGGATAGCCCCGGAATTGAGGTCGCGGGCGCCGATCAACACGTCTCCCTTGCTATTGATATACCCGTAATATATGCGCTCATGGTTTCCTTTGTGGTATACCGCTCTGGGATCGGAAAACCAGCACCAGGCGGCATCTTTTGCTACCACTTCGTAATCCGCCGCCGATTTAGCGCCTTTTTGGGCATTGACGGATTGGAACCCGAATATGCAGGCCAGTAAAAAAACAGTAAACTTCAAATTATTCATATTCATGTGCAATGGTTTTTAATCTGGTAAAATTTCTACGAGAAGAACGATCACAGAAGAAATTATTACCGGAAAATTATTCAGGCTAGATATTTTACCGTTACAAGCGGTTTGCCTGCATAAGCAAAGATATAGGCTATCCAGATTAGTTCTGTCTTACAGGTTTCTTCATAATACAATTTTCGGTCGCGTTCATCCAGCAACGCGTTTATATTGACCCCTCCGGGGTCCAAGACCCGAAAGAACTTACGCCCTCAAGCGTATCTTCATCTAAGGTATATAAAAAGGGAAACCGCCTCAAAAACATGAGGCGGTCTCTTTTTTAACTGCTATGCTCCTTAAAGAGCGTTTGGATTGACTATATCCTTATACAAAGCATAATCTTTACACCAAGTTTAATAACCCGGATTCTGCGTAAGCGCTGGGGCGCTTGCCATGATAACAGTAGGAATAGGCAGCAGCTTGTGATGTTCCTGAATCGGAATGGAAGGTCCAACCGTATTTGGATCATCATCTGGCGCTAGCTTGGAATTCATTACCTGTAGGGTTCTGCCTGTACGGTTCAGATCGAACCAACGCTTTCCTTCAAAAGGCGATTCCAGGCGTTCTTCTTCGTACACTGCTTCCCTGAACTCATCCTTGGTAAGCCCTGAAAGATCGTCCAATCCAGCTCTGGCTCTTACCTGATTAATGTACTGATAGGCATTATCGGGGCCTTCTACCTCATTCAACGCCTCAGCATATCTTAGCGCCACGTCAGCATACCTGTACACATACCAGTCCGATCCGGAACGGCTATCGCCGGTTCCAAAGGCCGAATTAACATAACTTTTCATGTACTTGAAATCATAATATATACCGTTTTGTCCTGTAAACCCTTCAGCAATAGCTTCTCTTCTTTTGTCAGTAGGGTCATAGGCATTATAAATATCATCGGTTGGAGAATTCCATGCAAACGGATTGCCGGTTCCAGGCAATAACAATACATTCTGGCTATTTAACGGCGCAAAATAACTCGGAAAGCTGGATCCAGCGCCCGCTACGTCTGCCATAAAATAAATTTGCCAAATTGTTTCTTTATTGCCCTGTTGGCCGGTTGCCCACAAAGTCATGTATTCTGGCAACAGATCATATTGATTCATATCGATCACTTTCTTAAATTCAGCCGCCGCCTTGGGAAAATCCTTCCTGGTCAGGTAAACATCTCCCAGTAAGGTGTGCGCAATACCCTTATCCACCCTGCCGATATTCACTCCGGTATTGCGGTCGACCGGTAACAGGGGTATGGCAGATGTCAGATCGGAAAGTATCTGGGTATAGATCGCATCCTCTGAATCCCTTGGCTTTTGGTAAGCATCGTCAATATTGGCAAACCTCTCCAATACCAGGGGAACGCCGCCAAAGAAACGAACCATGTTAAAATAGCTTGCAGCTCTTAGCGTCTTTAATTCCCCGGTAAATTGATCCTTTGATGCCTGGGGTATATCTGCGTTTTCCAGGTGTCCCAATAGATCATTGCACCTCCCAATAATAGTGTATGAGGAGATCCACACTGTATTGATATGTTCTGTATTAGCGGTCAGAAAAAAATTATCAAAGTCTGACTTTGACAAGGGGCCTCTTGCCCCTCCCCGAGCGTATACGGAAGTATTGTCCGAACGCATATCTGTAAGCAACCAATGCATACGGTATATCTCGCGATGCACGGCAAGAACGCCTATTACCCCTTGATCAAAATCGGCGAGGGTCTTATAGAAATTAGCGTCATTCGATCGGTCATACTGTCTTGTTTCCAGGAATTTTTTACAGGAACTCAATGATATTACTGAAACCAACAGTAATAACGCTGATATTCTTTTGATATAATAGTTACGATTCATATTGATAAGTTTGTCTGTCAAAAAATAGTTTTCGGATTAGAGGGTCACGTTCAAACCAAAAGTAAATGTCCTGACCATCGGGTAGGTTCCGTAGTCCATGCCTGGCGTTATAGAACCGCTACTACCGCTGCCTTCTACCGAGTTCACTTCAGGGTTAAATCCTTGATATTTGGTAGACGTGAATAGATTCTGAACATTTATGTATGCCCTTGCATTTTTAACCACCTGTCCGCCAAACAATTTCGGGAAACGGTATCCCAGCGTCAGGCTCTTAACCCTCAGGAAAGAAGCATCTTCTACCAACCAACTAGTGATCAAGGGGTTATTTCCCTGGAACAGCGCAAAGCCGGGACGGAAATCGTATCCGTTTCCAGGTTCAGATTCTGATTTCCAATACCCCGTAAACAGAGAGCTTAAGTTTTTATAAGCAGTAGCAGTCTTGATCAGGTTCAGCGCCTCCACTCCCTGTACTCCCTGCAACAGGATGGACAGATCAAAGTTTTTGTATTTAAAATTGTTGGTTAACCCATAGGTAAAATCAGGAAAATTGCTTCCGATATTGGTCCTGTCGTAGTTATCAATGACCCCGTCGGGTTTGCCGTAGGGACCGGAGATATCTCTTAATTTAGGATCTCCCGGAATAGTAAGCACCCCGCCCCCTAACAAGGGAGAGGAATTGACTTCGTCCCAGTTCTTGAATACTCCATCATAGATATAACCATAAAAATAAGACATCGGCTGCCCTACTTCGGTTAAATGGGTAACCGAATTGACCACGCCCCCGTTAATGCTCTGGATAGGATCATTATTCTGGTTTAATGCTTCTACCCTGTTCTTATTGGAAGAAATATTGAAATTGGAGCTCCAGGTAAAATCCTTTTTAACGATATTCCTGGACTCGATAGTCAATTCAACGCCCGTGTTTCTAACGGCCCCCATGTTCCTGGGAATAGTGCCGAACCCTGTATGACGCGGAACAGGAACATTAAACAGCATGTCAGAGGAAAGCTTATTATAATAATCGGCGGTAATATTCAATCTATTATTGAACAGACCGAGATCGAGGCCAATATCAAAGGATTTGGTTTGTTCCCAGGTAAGCAAGGGGTTAGCCAGGGAAGTCACCATTAATCCATTTAGCTGTTGGCCATCTCCTGGTCCGAGTATGGCATTGGAAGCTGAAACTGCTCCGATAGCGGCATATCTTCCGATCTGGTCATTACCCACCAGTCCATAGCTTGCTCTCAGTTTCAATTCGCTGACCGCATGAACTGAATTCATGAAATTTTCCTGTGAAACACGCCAGGCTATAGCAGCCGAGGGAAAGGTGCCCCATTTGGAATCGGCGCCGAACTTGGAAGAACCGTCCCTTCTGACTGTTGCGGTTACATAATATTTGTCGTCAAACACGTAGTTGACCCTTCCGATCAGAGAAGCCATGGTCCATTCTGTTTTAGACGCGGTTCGGCTTGCCAAAGTACCCGCATTTACCGTTTCCACCAGGTCGTTTGGAAGATCATTCACCCTTACGCTAAGGGATTGGAACTGTCCTTTTTGCTCAGTGAAACCAGCCAGCACATTTAAACGATGTTTATCCTTAAATGTATTTTCATAGGTCAGCGTGTTCTCATTTGTCCAGCCTATATTGGTAGAGAAGAACGAAGTCGCATAACGATTGGCCCCGGCAATATTTACCGTACTAGGCACATGATGATCGGTAACAACATCGTTAA
>JAEUVR010000452.1 GCA_016786785.1 Chitinophagaceae bacterium | reverse complement strand
GAGAAAAAAGCAAAAGGCGAGCTCATCATGACCACGGCAGAGCTGATGATGCGGGGAGGCAAGAATGGCAAGCTCTGGGATACCACGGCGCAGGACCTGGGATTGATGATCAAAAGGATCCATCTTCCCCTGGAGCATGATGATCATATGCCGCCGAAAGGAAAACCCCAGCTCACCGATGAGGAGATCGCTATATTGGAAGCCTGGATAAAAGCAGGAAGCAATATGACCATTAAGGTTTCCGAATTAGACAAGAACGATACCCTGGCCATACTGGCCGCTGCCATGTTTTCCAACCAGGAGGAAGCTTACGATTTTGAAGCGGTAAGCCCTACAACCATTGAATCGCTGAATAATTTTTACCGCGTGATCAAGCCGTTGGCGGAAAACTCCCCTGCTTTGAGCGTTTCTTTTTTTGGCAGGGAACAGTTTGCCATAGATCAGCTGCGGGAGTTGAAGCCGATAAACAAACAGGCGGTAGAAATGGATCTGAGCCGTATGCCGGTGAAGGATGAAGACCTATCGGTCATCGCTCAGTTTCCTAATCTTCGTAAGCTCAATCTCAACTTTACGGATATCCGGGGCGAGGGGTTGGGCGCGCTTAAGAACTTATCTTACCTGAAAGAGCTGTCTTTATCCGGAACGGGCGCGCAGGCTTCTTCGCTAAGCGCATTAAAAGATTTCCCGGCCTTGAAAAAAATCTTTTTATGGAATACAGACATAACTAATGAAGAAATAAATGCGCTGCGGCAATTAAATAAAAAGATGGTTTTCGAATCGGGCTTTAATGGCGATACCCTGGTGTTAAAGCTTACTCCTCCTATTGTTGATCATGAGCAGTTTGTTTTTGCTGAATCAATGCCGCTGAAACTAAAGCACAATATTAATGGCGTGGAGATCCGCTATACGCTGGACGGCGCCGAACCCGACAGCATTCATTCGCCGGTATTCCGCGGCGATATTGTCATTGATAAACCCACGGTGTTGAAAACAAAAGCCTACCGGGATGGCTGGATCAGCAGCGATATAGCGTCGTCGCGATTTTACCAGAGCCGCCTGAAACCCCAAAGCGTAACGCTGCTTTCGCCGCCTGATCCCCATTTCATGGGGAGAAAAGAAAGAACGCTTTTTGATTTTGAGCTCGGCGGCCAGACCCTGGAGTCGGGGAAATGGCTTGGGTATTCCGATAAACAGCAATTAGATGTATGGCTTGATTTTGCATCGCCTGTACAGGGGTCCGTGTTTACGCTCAGCTGTTTTAGCAATAATCGCCGCGCTTTTCCTCCTGAATCGGTAACCATCTGGTATGGCGATGATTCCTTGCAGATGAAACAGCTCGAGATACTACGACTGAAAACGCCGGCAAAAGGCGATCAGACCGGCGCTATTGCCATTACGATGAACCTTCCGAAAGAGCCGTTTCGGTACCTGAGGGCGCTGGCCAAACCCATCGCCAGGATACCCGAGTGGTCATCCGCAAAAGGCCGGCCGGGATGGTTATATGTAGATGAGATCACATTGAAATAAGAATATTATATTTAAATTACATTGCCGAGTGAAGATCAAATGCCGGTAGGCTTGTATGTTTAGAGACGCGCCATTGAATGAAAAGGAACTTATTTGTCGTATGACAGAAGGCGATGAAAAAGCCTTTAGCCTGTTGTATAATCATTATTGTGCAGGCGTACATGCATTTGCCCTGCAATGGGTCCATTCTGCGGTCATTGCAGAAGATATTACGCAGGACATCTTCCTGAAGATCTGGGAAAGCAGGGAGAGAATGCCGGAAATACGGTCCTTCAAAAACTATCTTTTTATTGTAACCCGCAACCATGTCCTGAATACGCTTAAAAAAGCATCCAGTTCCAAAGCGGTTTTCAGCGAGATATTTCATCATTATCGCCAGGCGCAGAATATAACAGAGGAGTCGTTGCAGAGTAAGGAATATCTTCACTTTATCAGGAGCCGCCTGGAAGCGCTGCCGTCAAGATCAAGAGAGGTTTTTCAATTGTGCCGGGAAAACACCCGCAGTTACGAGGAGGTTGCGAGGGAGCTGGGTATTTCGCGGAATGCCGTTAAGAACAGGATGGTTTATACCATGAAGATCCTGAAGGATGCCGCTGAAAAAGAAATGGGACTGACCTTGTCCGTCATTATTTATATCCTGTTTTTCTCCTGGAAATAAATTTTTCCTTCCACATACCCTCTATCAATGTTGCGTTGTCTTTACACAGGCATGGAGGATCCTATTTTTTATAAACAGCTTGTCGACCGATACCTGGCAAAAAAAGCCACGGACGAGGAAGTAAAGGTTTTTTTCCAATTACTCAACGAAGGTAAGCTGGATAAATACGTTGCTGCGGCGATGCAGGATATGGCGGGAGCGGAAGCGCTGCCGGTCCTGGCAGACAAAGCGCTCCGTGTGGACAAAAGCATTTCAGGCGGCATGGGCTGGAAGCGCCTGGCCGTAGCCGCTGCCATGATCGGTCTTATTGTTTTGGGCTTCCTTTATTTTAACGGCAACAATGATCATGCCCGGCAGGAGGCGGCAACGCTGCCTGGTCCTTTGGCGCCCCTTTCCAATGATATTGATCCCGGCGGAGATAAGGCTGTGCTGACCCTTGGCGACGGCTCTACCATAATGCTGGATAATGCCGCAAACGGCGAGCTGGCTGCGCAGGGAAACCAGAAAGTGATCAAACTGGATGCGGGGCAACTGGCCTACAAGCAAGGCGCTGACCATGCCGGCGCCGTTGTTCCGGAGTACAATACCATCGCTACGCCAAGAGGAGGAAGGTATGAGGTCATCCTTCCCGATGGCACCAGGGTTTGGTTGAATGCCGCTTCTTCATTACGTTTTCCTACTGCCTTTGTCGGCAAAGAAAGAGTGGTGGAGCTGTCCGGCGAGTCTTATTTTGAAGTAGCCCATCGGCCCGATCAACCCTTCAAGGTAAGGTTTGCCGACGGAGCGGAAATAAAAGTGTTGGGCACCCATTTTAATATACAGGCATATAAAGATGAGACAGTCAAGGCAACGCTGCTCGAAGGCGCTGTTGAGATCAGCAAGCAAACAATGAGGGGAATAATGAAGCCGGGTCAGCAGGCGGTGATCAGGAAGGAAGGCGATGTGCGCATTGTCAGCAACGTAGATACGGAAGAAGCCATTGCCTGGAAGAACGGATATTTTCAGTTCAACCGCGCGGATATTGCTACGATCATGCGACAGATAGAAAGATGGTATGATGTAGAAGTAGAGTTTCGCGGAAAGCTTTCCGACAAGGAGTTTGTGGGCAAGGTCCCGCGCAATACCCGCGTTTCCGAGGTGTTGAAGATACTGGAGCTCAGCAAGGTTCATTTTATCATTGAAGGAAAAAAGATCATCGTGATGCCATGAGCCGGCACGATATATTCATACGATGGGCGTTGAACGACGAGGCGCTATCTGGCTATTGGAAAATATTTTGTACAGATAAAAAATAGCGCGGATCAATTTTCAGGATATCTGTTAGCGCAAAAAAGAACCGGAAGCGCTGCAAACACTTCCGGCGATTCAGGGCTAACTTATTTATACAGTGAGCAACTGCTTCCGAAATGATTCGGATATAAACATTGTTTAACCCATTCCGTCGGGGGAACTCCCCTGACGGGTAAAAACCAAAGTTATGCTTTTATGGAGTTCCTCGAGCATCCTGCCGCGGGCGGGATCACTAACCAAAACGCTGTTGATCATGAAATTCACAGCCATCTTTTTATTAGGCGTTTGTTTGCAGGTCAATGCAAAGAGTTACGCGCAGAAAATTTCCCTTTCTGAAAAGAATACTTCGATAGAAAAAGTATTCAAAATCATTGAAAGGCAAAGCGGATATCTTTTCTGGTATGAGTATTCCCTGCTTAGCCAGGCTTCGAAAGTCACTGTCAGCGCGCGGAACCTGAGCTTGACGGAGGCGCTTGATCTCTGCCTGAAGGATCAGCCGCTGACCTATTCTATTGTAAAAAAGACCATTGTCATTACAAAGAAAGAGGATCTAGGCGTTGAAGAAGCGCCGGCGCCGCAGATCGAGGTCAGCGGGCGGGTGACGGACAGCACGGGCGCGCCGCTGGAAGGGGTTTCTGTTGCTGTGATAGGCGTCAACCGGGGCGTTACGACCGATCAGAACGGAACCTTTCGTTTGGAAGTATCTCCCGATGCCACACTTCGGTTTAGCCTGATCAGTTACCAGACAATAGATATTCCTTTACAAAACAGGACGACCGTCAATGTGGTCATGAGGCTTACCAACTCTTCCCTTAGCGATGTAGTAGTGGTGGGCTATGGCACGTTGTCAAAACGCGATATCACCGGCGCAGTATCTTCCATCACTACGCAGGGAATAGAAAACCAGCCGGTGGCTTCGGTAGACCAGGCCATTGCGGGGCAGGCAGCGGGGGTTCGGGTAGTGCAGACCACCGGAACGCCCGGCGGGGGGCTGACGGTAAGGGTGCGGGGAACAGGGTCCATCAGCGCGGGAAATGAGCCCTTATATGTGGTGGACGGTTTTCCTATTGAGGGAGGGTTTAACCGGGACATGAATCCGCTGGCCACTTTAAACCCCAATGAAATAGAGTCTATCCAGGTATTGAAAGACGCTTCTGCCGCTGCGATATACGGCTCCAGGGGTTCCAACGGCGTAGTGCTGATCACCACAAAAAGAGGCAAGGCAGGAAAGCCGCGCGTCACGCTTGACGCTTATTACGGCATCCAGGAAGTGTCGAAAAAGATAGATATGCTGAATGCGCGCGAGTATGCGCTATTCAATATTGAATCGAGGAACAATGCCTGGGTAGATATAGGGGGTAATGCCAATGACCCCAATTCGGTTCGTCCCGACAGGCTTAAGATCCCGCCCATGTTTGAAAACCCGGAATCCCTGGGCAAGGGAACGGACTGGCAGGACGAGATCTTCCAGACCTCTCCGGTACAGAGTTACCAGATCGGCGTTTCCGGCGGTAATGATAAGACCCAGTACCTGCTTTCCGGAGGATATTTTAACCAGGAAGGTATTGTTATCCATACAGGATTTGAACGATACTCCTTCCGGCTCAATATCGACACGAGGCTCTCCGACCGCTTTAAGATCGGCGCAAGCCTGGCCCCCTCTTATTCAAACAGTAACAGGAGTACTGTGGAGGACCAGGTATTTACCGGCGGAATTATAGGCTCTGCGCTTGCCATGCCGCCTACCGTGCCAGTGTACAATCCCGATGGTTCTTTTACCTCCTTATTAAGTCCTTCGCCTTATAATATCGGTATTCTCGACAACCCGGTAGCCATTGCCACAAAAAGAGATTCCCGTTTAACGGCCTACAGAACATTGGGCAATCTTTTTGCCGAATGGGAGATCATCGACGGTCTTAAATTAAGATCTTCTGTAGGCGGCGACCTGTATGAAAACAGGAGCAATTATTATGCTCCTTCGGATCTTGGCCGGGGCGGCGTGCCTGCGCCCGTATCGCCGGAAGCAAATGCCGGTTCTCAGCGTGTGTTTACCTGGCTCAATGAAAACACGCTGACCTACGACAAAACATTTAATGGCAAGCACCGGCTGATCGCGCTGGCGGGTATTACTTCCCAGGCGCAGAAAGAGGAAAACATCAATGTGGACGCCATCAATTTCCCTAACGATCTTGTACATACGTTAAATGCAGGGCAGATCACCGGGGGAGGAACAACCTGGTCGGAATGGTCCCTGTTTTCCTATCTCGCGAGGGTTAACTACAGCTATGATTCGAAATATTTATTAACGGCGTCGATGAGAAGGGACGGGTCTTCCCGGTTCGGGGCAGACAATAAATGGGGAAGCTTTCCTTCTGTTTCTGTAGGATGGAATGTTTCCGAAGAAAATTTTATGCGCTCCTTAGGGTTTGTGAGCGATCTGAAACTAAGGGCCAGCTATGGGTATGCCGGCAATAATACCATTGGCAATTATAGTTCCATTGGCTTATTGGGCGCCAGCAGGTATATAATGGGCGGTTCCATAGTAAACGGGCTAGGGCCTAATGGCATCAGCAATCTTGGTTTAGGCTGGGAAGTGATGAAGCAAACGGATATCGGCCTGGATGTAGGATTATTTGGCAACCGGCTATCCCTGATCGTAGATTATTTTGACAAGATCACTTCCGACCTGTTATTAGACGTGCCCGTTCCGGGGTCTACAGGTTTTTCCTCGGCGCTTCAGAATATCGGCAAGGTAAGCAATAAGGGATGGGAGTTTACGGTGAGCTCTAAAAACCTTACCGGCGATTTTAAATGGAATACCGATTTTAATATTTCATTCTATAAAAACAAGGTACTGGCCCTGGGGCCCAAGGGCGATCCTATTATCTCCCGGAGCCGGTCGTTCACTCCGCAAACCCATATCACGCAGATCGGCATGCCGATGGCGAGCTTTTACGGATATGATGCCATAGGCGTTTATCTCGACCAGGCGGATATAGACAAGAGCCCTGTAGTGCCGGGAGGCGCCGGGTCTAAGCCGGGCGACCTGAAGTTCCGGGATGTTGATGGCGACGGCGTGATCACTGCGGCAGACAGAACGATCATTGGCAGCAATCATCCCGATTTTGCATATGGCATGACGAATAGCTTTTCTTATAAAAACTTTATGTTGAGCGTGCTGATCGATGGGGTGGAAGGGATCGAGGTCCTTAACGGAAGCAGGCGGAACATCAGTTTTGTCACTTATTCTTATAGCCGGAGAGACGTATTAGGCAGGTGGCAGTCGCCCCAAAATCCCGGGGATGGCAAAACGCCGCGCGCCAACCTGGTGCCTACCGGCGGCAACTATGGGAATGTTTCCAGCTTCCTGGTAGAAGGCGCTTCTTTTTTAAGGATAAGGAATATCAACCTGAGGTACAACCTGCCCCAGAAGGTATTTGGCAAGCTTCCGGTCAGGAATGGCGCGGCTTTCTTCTCTGTCCAGAATGCCTACACTTTCACGAAGTATAAGGGGTATAATCCTGAGCAGAATGTAAATGGCGCGAATCCGCTTACGCCAGGCGTAGACTTCAACGGCTACCCGCTGGCGAGGGTATTTACTTTAGGGCTCAATTTTACTTTCCAATAAATCAGTCATTCAAAAGCGAAAACAATGAATAAAATATATATAATAGGAGTATTAAGCCTTGGGCTTCTCTCCTGCAGCAAGAGTTTTCTTGAAAAAGCCCCAAAGTCTAACGCCAACGTACAGGCGTTTTATAAAACTGCCGCTGATATGAAAGTCGCTTTAAATGCGGCCTATGCCACGCTTACTAAAGTTGGGCAGTACACGCAGGCCGTCTGGCAGGTAGGGGAAGTAAGATCAGACAACACTTTGAATTATGAATACGGCGGAAACGCCGCTCAGGCGGAGTTGGACAAGTTCAAGGAAACCACATCCAATACCATTTATAATTCTATGTGGCTGGACACCTATCACGGCATCCTGTTGTGCAATATTGTATTGGATCGTATTGAGCCTGTGGAAATGGACGCTAACCTGAAAAAACAGCTTACCGGCGAAGCGCTATTTTTAAGGGCATTGATGTATTTCAACCTGGTGCGCACTTTTGGCGATGTTCCCCTGGTGTTAAAGGAAACCACTTCTGTACAGGAAGGATATGACCAGGGAAGGATAGCGGTCGACCATGTATATGATCAGATCATTGCCGATCTTAAAACCGCCGAGAGCAACCTGCCTGCATCTTATTCGGGGACAGACATAGGGCGCGCCACCAGCGGCGCCGCCAAATCAATATTGGGCAAGGTTTATCTCACCACGCATGATTTTCCGGCCGCAGTCAATAAACTAAAGGAAGTGGTAGACGCGCATACTTATGTACTGCTGACCAACTATGCGGATCTCTGGAAGCCGGAGAATAAGAACAATGCCGAATCTATTTTTGAAGTGCAATATAAAAAAGGCGGTACGGGAACAGGCAGTTCATTCAATGACCAGATGGCGCCAGGCGAATCCGGAACCTATGTTACCGGTATGGGTTTTGCTTCCGGAAGAAACCTGCCTACGCCCGATCTGATCGCCGCCTATGAAACAGGCGATATCCGGAAAGCCGCTTCTCTTGCCGAAACCTATGATGCCGACGGAGTAACCGTGTATAATCCATATACCCTGAAGTTCAAGGATGTATCATTTGCCGCTAGCGATAATGACAATAACTGGCCGGTGATCCGCTATGCCGATGTCATGCTCATGTATGCCGAAGCGCTGAATGAGGCCAATAACGGCCCCAATACCGTAGCGTATGATATGATGAATCAGGTAAGAGACCGGGCCGGGCTCGACCCCTTGACGGCGGGGCTGAACAAGGCCGATTTTGCAGCGGCGGTAGCGCATGAAAGGCAGGTAGAGCTGGCGTTTGAAGGACACCGTTGGTTCGACCTGGTGCGCACCGGGAAAGCTGTTGAGGTGATGAACGCCCATTTTGCCGGGTCGATCACCATACAGCCCTGGCAGTTATTATGTCCCATACCGCAGACAGAGATCAATATCAACCCTTCGGTGATTCTGCAGAATAACGGGTATAATTAATTGATCATTCAGTTTCTCTTAAAACAAGAGGTCGTTGCCTGGGTCTGGGCAATGGCCTTTTTGTTTGGGCTGTGTTCCTGGATGCTGTTTGTCGCGCCTCAATTTGTCTGAAAAGAAATATCTTTAGGTTACTCATCTTAAAAGGAAATGCTCATCAAACCACATGAATGAGTTGGGTAAATAAAATTTCAGTTAGGCTTAAAAGAAAATACTCATGAAAAAACCGTCACGGTCCAGAAGAGATTTTTTAAAGATGATGCCCGTTCCGGGATTAACGCTGGCGCTCTCTCCGGGGCTTGTTCCCTTTGAGCGTAGCGGCCCCGGCGCTAACGTCCACGAAACGCCTGGAAAGCCCGGTCTTGCTTCCTCCGTTGCGCGTAGCGGTCCGCCGAAGGGCAGGAGGGTAGGCATCATCGGCCTGGACACTTCTCACAGTACGGAGTTTACGAAGTTGCTCAACGATGCGAATGCAGGCGATACCTATCATGGATACCAGGTAACCTGCGCTTATCCGCAGGGGAGTCCGGGTATATGGCGGAACGCCACTAATATCCCCAAATTCACAGAACTCATAAAACCCATGGGCGTTAAGATCGTAGATTCCATAGAAGAACTGATAAAGCAGGTAGATGCGGTATTGCTCGAAACCAATGACGGGGCGATCCACCTGGAGCAGGCTTTACCGGTATTCAAGGCAAAGAAGCCTATATTCATCGACAAGCCCATGGGGGTATCTTTAGCCGATGTAATGCGGCAGTTTGAGACGGCGGAAAAATACAATGTGCCGATGTTTACTTCTTCTTCCCTGCGTTTTAACGACAGCGTACAGCAAGCGGCCAATGGCGAGGCAGGCAAGGTATTGGGCGCCGATACTTTCAGCCCCGCTACTATTGAAAAAACCCATCCCGTTTTATTCTGGTATGGCATCCATGGAGTAGAAACGTTGTTTACGGTTATGGGTCCGGGTTGCGAGTCGGTCAGCTGCACGCATACGGAAAATGCGGATATCGCGGTAGGTCGTTGGGCTGATGGGCGGCTCGGTTCATTCCGCGGAACCCGCAACGGGAAATACGGCATTGGCGGAACGGTATATGGCGACAAAAAGAATTTTATCATAAATGTTTCCGGCGGATACCAGAACGGCGTGATGGTAACAGCAGACGGCGGATATAAGAACCTGGTAATGCGGATCGCCGAATTCTTCAAAACAGGCGTTGCTCCCGTGAGAAAGGAAGATTCAATAGAGATCTATGCCTTTATGCAAGCTGCTGAAGAAAGTATGCAGCAGGGCAGCGCTTATGTGAATTTGGCAGAGACCATCAAAAAGGCGCGGGCGGCGAACAGGGGCTATAATTGATATTATTTTAAAAACAAAGGACCGGCGCTGAGATCCTGGTAATGGTTCTTTGTTTTAATAGGCAGTTAATAAGTTTCTTTGTAAAAGAGATACCTTTAAGGCTACACAAATCAAAAATGGAATGCACATGAAAAAACCGTCAAGGTCCAGAAGAGATTTTTTAAAGATGATGCCCGTTCCCGGTTTAACCTTGGCGCTTTCTCCGGAGCTTGTTCCTTTTGAACGTAGCGGTCGCGGGGCTAACGCCCACGAAGCGCCCGGAGAACCCGGTCTTGCTTCCTCCTTTGCGCATAGCGGTCCCCCGCCGAAGGGCAAGCGGGTAGGCATTATCGGCCTGGACACTTCTCACAGCACGGAGTTTACCAAGCTGATGAATGATGCCAATGCCGGAGATACTTATCACGGCTACCAGGTCACCTGCGCATATCCGCAGGGGAGTCCGGGTATAGGGCGCAATGCCAGCAATATTCCCAAGTACACGGAGCTGATAAAACCCATGGGCGTTAAGATCGTGGATTCCATTGACGAGTTGGTAAAGCAGGTAGATGCGGTATTGCTGGAAACCAATGACGGCGCTATTCACCTGGAGCAGGCGATGCCGGTATTCAAGGCAAGGAAGCCGATATTCATCGACAAGCCGATGGGCGTATCCCTTGCGGACGTATTGTTACAGTTTGAGACCGCGGAAAAATACAAAGCGCCGATGTTCTCTTCTTCTTCCCTGCGATTTGTAGACGGCGTGCAGTCGGTCGCCAATGGGCAGGCCGGCAAGGTGTTGGGCGCCGATACTTTCAGTCCCGCGTATATCGAGAAGACCCATCCCATCTTATTCTGGTATGGCATTCATGGCGTAGAGACCCTGCTAACGGTGATGGGCTCGGGATGCGAGGCCGTCAGTTGCACGCATACGGAGAATGCGGATATTGCGGTAGGCCGCTGGTCGGATGGCCGTTTGGGCACGATGCGCGGAACCCGCGACGGGAAGTACGGCATTGGCGGAACGGTTTACGGCGACAAAGAAAATGTTGTCCTGGACGTTTCCGGCGGCTACAAAAACCTGGTTGTCCGTATAGCCGAATTTTTCAAGACCGGCACGCCCCCGGTGAGAAAGGAGCAAACCATCGAAGTCTATGCATTCATGCAGGCTGCCGAAGAAAGCATCAAACAAGGCGGCGCCTATATAAGCATTGCCGAAACAATGAAAAAAGCGGTAGAGGCAAATAGGGGCAAGTAGCGTGGGGATACAGCTCAATCGTCAATACAATATGCCGCTTGGCGCGGAATGAATAAGCATTCATAGAAGGATGATTTTAGCCGGCTGAATACGCCGTTACTTCCGGAGAAATACTGTTTCCCCGCCCACTACTGTCCGAATCGTTTTTACTGTTCTCAGATTTTCTACAGGAGCGGTCATGATATCATCTTCCAGGATAATGAAATCCGCGTCCTTACCATTTTCGATAGCGCCGCGCCTGCGCTCCTGGAAACAGGAATATGCAGCCCATATGGTCATGCCCCTGAGCGCTTCTTCCCGGGTAAGCGCGTCTTGTATCTGGAAGCCGCCTTCGGGGAAACCGTTAGCGTCAACGCGGGCCACAGCCGCATGAAAACCGTACAAAGGGTTAAAGCGCTCTACCGGGAAATCGCTGCCGATAGCTACTTTGCCATATTCGTTCAGCAGGTGTTTATAAGCGTAAGCCCCCTTCATTCTTTCTGCGCCGATCCTATCCTTTGCCCAATACATATCTGAAGTAGCGTGTGTTGGCTGGATGGAAGGGATGATGCTGAATTGTCTGAACTTAGGGAAGTCTACCGGAGAAACGATCTGCGCGTGTTCTATGCGCCATCGGCGGTCGGCATTGTTGGTCAGGCGTTTTCCGTACAGGTCGAGCAGGATGCGGTTGGCCGAGTCGCCGATGGCATGCGCATTAGCCTGGAATGGGCTGTTCGCAATTTTTTCAATCATCTTATCCAGCCCATCAGGGCTATGCAGGAGAAAGCCTTTGGTAGGAGCGTCATCATAGCGTTCCAGCAGGCAGGCGCCGCGGGAGCCCAATGCGCCGTCGCCCATGATCTTGAAAGATTTTATTTCCAGGCGGTCCGATTCGTAGAATCCTCTTCCGATATAGTCGTCCACCGTTTCCGGGGAAGCCGATACCATGGCATAGTCCCTGATCTTCAGTTGCCCGTTTTCATAGAATTTTTTCAGCAGATCGAGCGCGTTGACGGAAACCCCCGCGTCGATAAGGCTGGTGAGTCCAACCGAGAAAAGAGAATCCTGGGCGGTTTGCAGCAATTCAAGATATTCTTCCTCTGAGGGCGGCGGGATATTGATCAGGCGCATGGCGTTGTCAACCAGCAAGCCATCAGGCATATTGTTTTTTCCGCTGATAAGGCCGCCTGCTACTTCCTTTATGCTGGTGATGTTATTCAACTCCAGCGCCTTGGAATTTACCACTGCCGCATGGCCATCTATGCGGCTCAGGAATACCGCTTTGTTCGGGAAAGCCTTGTCCAGCAGGTCTTTGGTAGGAAATTGTTTTCCGGGCCAGAGGTTCTGGTCCCATCCGCCGCCGATGATCCAGGGCTTGCCGGGGTTTTTCTGTTCCCAGGCTTGGAGGCGGTCCACTACTTCTTCAAACGATCTTGAACCGTTAAGGTCCACCTGCGCCAGGAACTTCGCCAGTCCGGGGAAGTGCGCATGCGCGTCGTAAAAGCCAGGGTAGACCGGCTTTCCCATTGCATCAATCGTCTCTTTAGCCTTGAACTTACGCCGAATATCTTCCGTAGCGCCAATCCGGAGAAACTTGCCGTCTTTCACGGCAAAAGCCTCTGCGATATCAAACTCCGGGTTAACCGTATACACTTTAGCGTTTATGACAACCAGGTCAACTACTTCCCGCGAAGAGCAACCCCAAAGAACAAGCGCAACCATTATCCCGAAAAGCAGTCTTTTCATATGCAATGTTTCAGCGCGACTAAAGTAGGAAGAAAATGGGAAGGGGGTATAGACGTTCTCCAAGGCATTCATTATAATTACTATAATTACCTCATTTTTTCATGAATATTGCTTTCAAAATCATGGATGTGTATATTTTTTTAAAGTATTTAGAAAAATCGTATATTAGATTTAGCAAATCACAATAAGGATCATTCCGTAATGATTTACACGTGCCTCGACGTTTTTCGGGGCATTTTTTTTAACCCCTACACTACTGCCATATGAAAAAAGTTCTTGGATTAGACATAGGAACCAACTCAATAGGCTGGGCATTTATTGAAACAAATGCCTATGAAAATCCTGACACTTTAAATGGTAAAATCCTTCAGCTAGGCAGCCGTATTATTCCTATGGATGGGGATGCCATGAGTAAATTTGAGTCTGGGAATCCAGAATCAAAGGCGGCGGGAAGAAGACAAGCAAGAAGTGCAAGGAGACTAAATCAGCGTTACAAGCTCAGAAGAACCCGATTGATTGAAGCGTTTAAAATTCTCGATTGGATCCCCAAAAATTTCCCAACTGAATTTAAAAAACTAACAAAGCATAGCATTAACACATTTTTGCCATTTTCAGAAAGCCTTAAAAAAGAAGCTGCGGACTATTTTAATATTACAAGCAAGAAAACCACCAAAGGTTTGGATTACGAAATATCTGATGATTGGCTGATATATTTCTTGAAAACAAAGGCATTACATGCGCAAGTCTCATTACCCGAATTAGCGAGAATTCTCTATCACTATAATCAACGAAGAGGGTTTAAAAGCAGTAGAAAAGATAATAAATTGAGTGAAGATTCCGGCGAAAAAAAATATCCTTTATTGGAAAAATGGGTTGAGATTATTACAGTAACAGCTATTGAAGAAAAAGGAAAGGGCGAGGGGAAGGATAAAGAATATATCTTTTATGAATTCGCTTGCAAAACGCCTACGCTCGAATTTAAGGCGATTAAAAAAAGAAAAACCCCGTTGGATTGGCTTAATAAAAATGTCGAAGTAGAGATAACTAAGAAAACCACAAAAGACCTTTCGGTAAATTATACCATTGCTGAAGTTGATCCTAATGCTTGGGAAAGCCGTAAAGTAGCATTAGAAAAAGATATTGAAAAAGAGGATTTGTTTATTTCAGAATACTATCTGAAAAATATAAAAGCAGACAGAAATTATCCAATAAAACAAAGAATTGTTGACAGAGCGTTTTATCAAAAAGAATTTCAAAAGATTTGGCAGACTCAATCAATCTATTATGACAATGAATTTAACGATAAAAATAAAATTGCAGTTATTGCCGATACGTTTTACGTGCACAATAAAGAGAAAAACAAAGAGTTAAAAGGGAAAGATCTGTTCCATATTTTCTTCAACGACATAATCTATTATCAACGTGGCCTAAAATCTCATAAAGGTTTATTAGCCAATTGTCAATATGAAACCAAATCGTACAAAACTAAGGACGGTAATATAAAAGAAGTCGGCGTAAAAGTTGTATCAAGAAGCTCGCCATGCTTTCAAGAGTTCAGGATCTGGCAAACCATTCATAATCTTAAATTAATTAAGAAGGAAGAAGTGATTAATGGTAAGTTGAGGCTAAATATTGATGTAACCAATCAATTCCTTACCGAGGAAAATAAGGAGAATTTATTTGAATTGTTCGACAGCGCCGCCGAGGTAAGCCACGATAGTATATTAAGGCTTCTGGGATTTAAGAAAGATTATTTAGAAGCCGGCGAGAAGACATTTGCCTATAGATTAAATTATCCAGATGACAAAGGCTTTCTGGGTAATGAAACGAAAGCCCTTTTTAAAAGAGTATTTAAAAAGCATGGTTTTGAGATAGATGGGGAAAAATATTTAACCGACAAGACCTTATTCAATCATCTTTGGCATATTGTATATTCCCTACCGGAGGAGAAAGATATTGTCAACGCATTGCGAAACAAAACATATTTCGACTTTCCAGAGGAAATAATCACTCATATATCAAAGTTGCCTGAGTTCAAAAGTCAATATGCTTCTCTTTCTTCCAAAGCAATTAATAAGTTGCTACCCTTGATGAGGCTAGGTAAATACTGGAATAATGCCTTCGACGGTTCAACTCTTGAAAGGATTAATAAAATTATTGATGGCGAATTTGACGAAAGCATTTCTGATAAAATAAGAGACGAGGTTGTCAAGTTGAAACTTGATAAGCTGGAAGATTTTAGGGGAATGCCAACTTATTTAGCCGCATATATTGTTTGCGGAAGACACAGCGAACGAGCCAATGAGGCGAAATATGAAACAATAGATGAGCTGAAAATTAAAGAGTTAATTCCATACAATTCACTTAGAAATCCTGTTGTTGAAAAAGTCATAAGAGAAACGCTCTCCTTGGTAAAAGATATTTGGAAGGATGAAAAATTAGGAAGGCCCGATTTTATCCATGTTGAATTAGGCAGAGAGATGAAAAACAACAATGAGGAAAGGAGGAAAATATCTGAGACTAATACAAAAAATAGGGTGGAAAGAGAGCGAGTTATCGCCTTAATAAAGGAGCTGAAATATCCGAATTTTAGTGAGAACTCAATTTCAGATTTGGAGAAATTTCGAGTTTGGAAAGACAACGGAGGGAAAGAGGCAGATGAGCATTTCGAGGGGTTATTCAAAAGCAATAAGGCGGAATTTGTTAAGGGTGTGGAAATTGAAAAGTATAAGCGATGGGCAGAACAGAATTATCGCTCACCTTACTCTGGCAAGGCAATTCCCCTTAGCGAACTATTTACCGAAAAGTACCAGGTGGACCACATTATACCTCGTTCAAAATTTTACGATGATTCCTCGGGCAATAAGGTTGTCATTGAATCGGAATTTAACGACAGAAAGGGCAATAGGCTTGCTATACAGTTCATCGAAGATTTCCAAGGAAAGGAAATTCATTTAAGTAATGGTGAAAAAAGAACAGTCCTTTCGCTGGATGACTATAAAGAATTTGTAGATAAAGTGTTTACAAGCAAGAAAAAAAAGCGTTATTTAAAGTTATATGAAGTTCCGGAAGATTTTGTGGAGCGCCAAATGAATGATACCAAATATATTTCCAGAACTGTTGCTCAGTTTTTGAGGCCTATCGCTATAGGCAATGAAACGGACGAGGGCGTAGTCTATACGTCCGGAGGGATAACCTCCGATTTAAAAGGTAAATGGGGCCTTCATAAATTATGGAAGGAGCTTTTAAGGCCTAGATTCGAAAGACTTGAGAAAATTTTGGACGAGCAATTAATTTTCCCAAGCGAAGAGCATGAGGGTGATTATAAGTTTGGTAAAGACTATAAACGAGTTGATCATAGGCATCATGCTTTAGATGCCTTGGTAATCGCTTGTACAAGTCGTAGTCATATAAAATATTTGAATAGCTTAAACTCTTTGAGTAACAATAAAAGCGATTTTGCGAAATACGGCGAATGGGCAAAATGGAGATATTTGCTAAATAAAAAGAAGCAGTTAGAAAACAAGGAAAACGGTATGACAGAGTTTAGCGCGCCTTGGGATAATTTTTATATAGATGCAAAAAACGCTATTGAATCTCTTATCGTGTCCCATAAGCCGTCTTCTAAGCTGGTGTCAAAAGCTATTAATAGGTATTATAAATGGAAGGAGGTGGAACCTGGCAAATGGGAGAAGAAAATTCATTATCAAGAGAATCCTCAGGATGATGATAAATACTGGGTGGCAGTAAGGCAATCTCTTTTTGGACAACCTTATGGAAAAATACATATAGCAGAATATAAAAAGGAAGTAGACATTAAGACGGCAATAAAGACCCAGATACAATTTTTAAGCCGAAAGGAATATAAGTGGAATACTGAAGACTGGAGAATAGCGAAGTCTTCAATAAGGAAAAAAGTTGATACCCTGATCAGGCAGTTTAATCGCGATGAAAAAAAGATACTGAAACAAATAGAATTGAGCCCTTTGACAGATGAGGCTGGAAATAAAATAGAAAAACTTGATTTGCTGCAGTTTAAAAAATATGCGTCTAAAAGAGTAACAATTGATGAGAGTTTTACGTCAGATAAAATCAAAAACATGCCATTCGCAGGGTTAGAAAAAAACTGGCTTACCAAGTTGTTAAGTGAGCATTTGGCTGAGTATGGCGGTGAACCAAAAGATGCATTCAAAGGGGAGGCATTAGAAATGCTTTATAAAAAAGCTCCTTTCCCTATCAATAAAGTAACCAGAAAAGAAAGCGGCGAGAAGATAGAAAAGAATAATAAACTACTCGATGGCGACAAGGGTGTTAATCAGTATTTTATTGTAGAAATAACGAACGAAATTGATAAAAAGACCGGCGAAGAAAAAGTCGTTCGGAAATATAGCACCCCTAATTTTTTGGATTGCATCGAGCGGTTGGCAAAAGGTTTGCCAATACATGATGATAGCCCAAATAGTAGATATATTGTTTTATCGCCCGGAGACATGGTATATGTTCCTCAGGATGGAGAGGATATTGGCTCAATAGATTGGCATAATAAAAAGGCTATTGCTGAAAGAGCATATATTATGAAAAGCTCGAGCAATGCCCAATGTTTTTTTATTCCTGCTTTTGTTTCAAAACCACTTATAGATACGGTCGAATTAGGAGCAAATAATAAATCTGAAAGAGATTGGGATAAAAAAATGATAAAGGACAATTTCATAAAATTAAAAATTGATCGTCTTGGTAACATCGCTCCATTTTTTTAAATACTAGCTCCACCTTTTAATCGTTTCACTAAAGCAAACTCAATTTTATGATAAAGCGGACTCTCTATTTCGGTAATCCCGCCTATCTGAAAACTGCTAATGAGCAGCTTATGATTGAGATGCATGACAGTGGAGAAACGAAAACAGTTCCTATTGAAGATATTGGATTGTTAATTA
The DNA here is from genome assembly GCA_016786785.1 of Chitinophagaceae bacterium. Lineage (GTDB taxonomy): Bacteria > Bacteroidota > Bacteroidia > Chitinophagales > Chitinophagaceae > Flavitalea. Next base: position 7,953 of record JAEUVR010000452.1, on the reverse strand, counting down.
TTGATCACCAGCAGATTACCATTACTCATGCTCTAATTGCCCGCTTGCTTGAGAAGAATGCGGCCCTTATCACCTGCGATGCTACCCATCACCCTACTGGGCTGATGTTGAACCTGGATGGCCATTCCCTTCAAAGTCAGAAATTTAAGGCACAGTTGGAAGCGTCATTGCCCCTTAAGAAACAACTCTGGCAGCAAACGGTAGTGGCCAAGATTAGTAATCAGGCGGCTTTGCTGCGGAGAAATAAAAGGAAATACGAACTGTTGATAAATTATGCGAACGAGGTGAAAAGTGGAGATAGTGAGAACCATGAGGCTAAAGCAGCAGCCTATTATTGGAAAAATGTATTTCCGGAGTTTGTTCAGTTCCGCAGAGATCGATACGGTCTCCCTCCTAATAACTTTCTAAATTATGGTTATGCTATCCTGCGCGCGATTGTTGCTAGAAGCCTGGTAGGGTCAGGACTTTTACCCACTTTGGGTATTCATCATCGGAATCAGTATAATGCTTATTGCCTGGCTGATGATATAATGGAACCTTATCGGCCTTTTACGGACATGCTTGTTTGTGGCATGATCGACCCAGCGCAACCCGCTTTTGAAATTACTGTTGATTTTAAAAGAAAGCTTCTAAGTTTACCTGCAATGGACGTATACATAGAGGGTCAAAAGAGCCCGCTTATGAATGCTGTGCAGAAAACAACCGCATCTCTGGCTCGTTGCTTTGAAGGGAAATCCAGGAAAATAGCCTATCCAGACTTGAAATAAAAGACGATGTATGAACGTCTCAATGCATATAGGATCATGTGGGTTTTAGTACATTTTGATCTTCCTACCGATACAAAAAAGGATAGGAAGAACTATTCTATATTTCGGAAGAAGATCATGGCGGACGGTTTTTTGATGTTCCAATTCAGCATGTATATAAGGCATTGTAGTAGCCGAGAAAATGCCGATGTACACATAAAACGGGTGAAATGTATTTTGCCTCCCAAAGGGCATATAGGCATAATGTGTATTACTGACAAACAATTCGGAATGATGGAAATCTTCCGTGGGCGAGAATTGGTTGACCCACCTGAAACATCTCAACAATTGGAGCTATTTTAAAATGAAGTTATAGAAATGAAAAAATGGGTTAATTAACCCATTTTTTCATTGTAAACCCTAGCTCAACCATCATAAAATCAACACTTTGTGAAGTTTCTGATGTATAAGAGCTAAGCTACATCAAAATTTGAAAGCAAATCACAACAGGGAACCGTATCCGTGGAAAAGAAAGGGGGATGTATAAGAGCTAAGCTACATCAAAATTTGAAAGCAAATCACAACGACCTGCTGGCAACTTAACATATCCGTTCCGATGTATAAGAGCTAAGCTACATCAAAATTTGAAAGCAAATCACAACGCTCCCCTCTCAAACTTATTGTTCTTTGGCGATGTATAAGAGCTAAGCTACATCAAAATTTGAAAGCAAATCACAACTCTGAAATAAGAATACCTCTGCCGGATGAGGATGTATAAGAGCTAAGCTACATCAAAATTTGAAAGCAAATCACAACTAAGAAGGGTTCTTACTTTCTTTCTTGCCGGATGTATAAGAGCTAAGCTACATCAAAATTTGAAAGCAAATCACAACGGACAAATATTGCGAAGAAATACTAAAAAGATGTATAAGAGCTAAGCTACATCAAAATTTGAAAGCAAATCACAACTGTTACGTTGGAGTCCTCAGCTTGGACGGCGATGTATAAGAGCTAAGCTACATCAAAATTTGAAAGCAAATCACAACTCCATACCGATGATCAGCCAAACAGCAAGTGATGTATAAGAGCTAAGCTACATCAAAATTTGAAAGCAAATCACAACATAAAAGATATACTTAAAATGGTCACTTCAGATGTATAAGAGCTAAGCTACATCAAAATTTGAAAGCAAATCACAACGGCTGTTTCAGAGATAATTCGTATGGATGGGATGTATAAGAGCTAAGCTACATCAAAATTTGAAAGCAAATCACAACATGCAACATGTTTTTACGCCACGTTTCAAGGATGTATAAGAGCTAAGCTACATCAAAATTTGAAAGCAAATCACAACTATTATAGCTAAATACTATTACACTTGAAAGATGTATAAGAGCTAAGCTACATCAAAATTTGAAAGCAAATCACAACAGCTAAAGCAAACGCCCTCACGCTTTTATGATGTATAAGAGCTAAGCTACATCAAAATTTGAAAGCAAATCACAACGTCTTTATCAATCAGCAAACAGAAGTCAATGATGTATAAGAGCTAAGCTACATCAAAATTTGAAAGCAAATCACAACTAATGGAGCCGGGATCTGTTTTGCCGGCTTGATGTATAAGAGCTAAGCTACATCAAAATTTGAAAGCAAATCACAACCGCTATGTCATAGTCGTTTATCGTGTCTTTGATGTATAAGAGCTAAGCTACATCAAAATTTGAAAGCAAATCACAACTTAAGATGCTCTTCAGAGAGCACAAATCCAGATGTATAAGAGCTAAGCTACATCAAAATTTGAAAGCAAATCACAACGGCATCATTAAGATGATGACGATCGCCCCCGATGTATAAGAGCTAAGCTACATCAAAATTTGAAAGCAAATCACAACGGTAAAGCAGGCCTCGGAAAAGCTGCAAAGATGTATAAGAGCTAAGCTACATCAAAATTTGAAAGCAAATCACAACTGCTGCTCAAATTCTGCGGCCTGGCCAATCGATGTATAAGAGCTAAGCTACATCAAAATTTGAAAGCAAATCACAACCTTTTTATGTCATGCTCGAAATATACAAGCGATGTATAAGAGCTAAGCTACATCAAAATTTGAAAGCAAATCACAACTTACAGAACCGCTTGCCAGCCATTTCTGGGATGTATAAGAGCTAAGCTACATCAAAATTTGAAAGCAAATCACAACATAGCTGCGGGAACGATCCAAGAGAATATCGATGTATAAGAGCTAAGCTACATCAAAATTTGAAAGCAAATCACAACAGGTATATCCTTGCTATAGGCTCTATCTTGATGTATAAGAGCTAAGCTACATCAAAATTTGAAAGCAAATCACAACCAGTCGCGACCCTCCCAGTGATTTTGATCCGATGTATAAGAGCTAAGCTACATCAAAATTTGAAAGCAAATCACAACTCCGGCGGATACGGCGCCCTTTATGGCGCTGATGTATAAGAGCTAAGCTACATCAAAATTTGAAAGCAAATCACAACCGTCGCGCACTTGCGACGCGGCGGCATCGCGATGTATAAGAGCTAAGCTACATCAAAATTTGAAAGCAAATCACAACTCCGGCGGATACGGCGCCCTTTATGGCGCTGATGTATAAGAGCTAAGCTACATCAAAATTTGAAAGCAAATCACAACCTATACAATATGTCGCATTGCCGAAGGTTGGATGTATAAGAGCTAAGCTACATCAAAATTTGAAAGCAAATCACAACCAGCACCTCTCCCTTTTCCGTTTTGATTTTGATGTATAAGAGCTAAGCTACATCAAAATTTGAAAGCAAATCACAACTGAACGTCAAAAAGCTAAGACATACGCGACAGCGGCTATTGCCGATCCTGCAAACAAAAAGATATATGCCGATGCGACAACCGGCGACCAGACTGCATATAACGTGGCCCTCAGGGATGCTATAAAAGCGCCTGTTGTGCACTCGATCGACGCCTCCGGCTATGCCGGGTTGCCGGGCAATAAGATCGTGGTGCGGGCGACAGACGATTTTAAGGTAACCAGGGTGAAGGTATCCATTCGTACAGCCGCCGGAGATCTTCTCGAAGAGGGCAATGCCATTATGTTGCCTACCGGTTTGGATTGGGCATATACGACAACCTCGATACTGGATCAGTTTAGCGGAGCCGGCATAAAAGCTACGGCTTTTGACCTGCCGCTGAATGAGGATTCGCTGGAAATAACATTGTAAAACAATTTAATCGATGAATTATGAAGACCAATCAGAAAAAGATAGACCAGATGTCTGTCCTGGAGCGTGCAGCATCGCCCACGCCAAAGTTTTTCCGACTGTTGCGAACCATAGGGTTAGCGCTGGCGACAATAAGCGGGGTCATACTGACGGCGCCCGTATCGCTACCTGCGATCGTGACAACGATAGCCGGTTATGTAGCGGTAGCCGGAAGCGTGGCCACAGCCGTGAGCCAGGTGACCGTTGAAAGCTAAGAGAGCCGGAAAGGCAAACAGCCCGTTCATCAACCGATGGCGGGCTGTTTTGGTATTATGGTCTTGATCTTGTAAGGATTAACAGGGGTTAATTATGAAGGTAATTCACAACAATCACGTATGCACAACCTGTCGTTGTCCGCATGTTGCTAGCCGAAGCCAAGCAATAAATTAATTTCACTGCGCTTTTGGGTTTTTTGCTTAAATTCCTAATCGATTTAACTCATGTCGCCTTTTCGGTTATAGTTGGCTGAGCTGTTAGCGCTCGCGTATTTGTTTGATCCCGAAGGAGTCGGCGCTTTCTATATCATGGAATCCGCAAACAATTATTGGATCAGTGAAATAATTGTATGGCATTTAAAATTGTATTGAATTGTCTACGAGAATTGCAGGGGACTATTCCGGTCTATTGCCAAATGCGCAAGACACAGTATAATTATATTTATACGCCTCCGCGGCGGTGAAATGTTTTCATCTGTGGCCGCATGAATAAGCCGAAAGGCAAAAACAACGATCAACCATGTCGGATCAACCCAAACTCCAACGATTGCTAAGATTGCTGCTCATGTTATCGGGCAATAAAATTTATTCCTTGCAGGAAATCGCCGAAAGACTTCAGATACAGGAACGTAGCGTGTACCGCTACTTGGACAGCCTGGAAGCCGTTGGGTTGGTAATAGTGCGAAACAATGGCTATCGTCTTGCGACTAGCAGCCTGCATACCAAGGCCATCAATAGGCTTTTTCATTTTTCGGAGGAAGAAGCTTATATATTATACCAGTTACTTGCGGAGGCAAAAGGCGGCAACGAGATAAGACAAAAGTTGGTGCGCAAGTTGCACAGTCTTTATGATTTCAAAGTGCTGGCTTCTCTTGCCGGAAAAACCGATCTGGAACATGTAAAAGCGTTGAAGGCGGCTATGCGTGAGAAAAAACAAGTAATACTGAAGGGTTATCGTTCTTCCAACAGCCAAACCATACAGGACAGGGAGGTAGAGGCATTTGAGTTTTTGCCCGAATACCAGGGAGTCTGGTGTTTCGACCTGATGGATAAGAGCAACAAGCAGTTTCTCATTAGCCGAATTAAAGAGGTAAGCATCCGGGAAACAGACTGGCAGCATACCCAACGGCATAGCATACCTTTTACTGACGCTTTTGGCATGAGCGCCGAGGTGCCTGCCGCAATAATAAAGCTGCAACTGAATCTCAAAGCTTGCAACTTGCTTCTGGAAGAATACCCTCTGGCAAAACAATACCTAAAGCCGGCAGGAAATGAATACATGCTTGAAATTCCGGTAGCTGATTATCATGGAGTAGGACGTTTTGTATTGGGCCTACCGGGTGATGTGCAGGTGATATCTTCGCCAGCGTTTAAGAGATTTTTAACCCGACAGATCAAAAATGGTAAGTGGTGACAGAAGTTGACAGCGCTGTGAGGGAAATTTGTATTTCATACGCATCAAAATGAAAAAACTCATTGACTGGATCAGGCAGTACCGTGAAACTGGCGAAGTGGATATGGAGTTCCGAATAGGCATAGAGCATCTGATACTGTTTATTGTTTTGCTGAGCCTGCTTGTTTACCAGTGTAGTGGGTAAAAAGATGCGCGTGGATAATTATTGTAAGCTATGGACATTATACTCGACTTTGATGGCACAGTAGTTACTAGCGAGTTTCCGCAAATAGGAGAAGATATAGGCGCGGCGCCTGTGCTAAAAGAGTTGGTGGAATTCGGGCATAACCTGATTCTCTTTACGATGCGTTCGGATATGCCAGAAGCGTATACCAAAACCCTCGGGATAGTCAACGCTCCGGGGGCCTATCTTACCGATGCTATCAACTGGTTTCAACAGCGTAGCATCCCGTTATATGGTATTCAAAAACATCCAACTCAGCATGCCTGGACCAGCTCTCCCAAGGCTTACGGAGATATCATGATCGATGATAAAACATTAGGCTGCCCTTTGGTATATGGAAAGCACAAAAGCCCTTATGTGGATTGGGTGAAGATCAGGGAGCTTCTTGTCGGGATCGGATGTTTTAGCGAGTAAAAGTTGACTTGAAATTTGCTTCACGAAAAAGGAGTTCTAAATTATGAAGAACTCGAAAGACAAGCAGACGCAATCGAAAACGGAACTGCAACCATTGACAGATTATCATTGGCAGAGGAGGAGGGCCGCACAAGAGGAGGTAGAACAAATGTCGAAGCATCCCTTATCATTGCAGCAAGTGAAGAAGCAAATAGAGGACGACAAGAAAGTGAACTCCGCTCGAAGAAGATAGTTAGGTTTTTTCTTCTTTAGTCCTCAAAGAAGGGAGATCTCCCTTTTCCTTCATCTGTTGTTTACTTTAATTTTATAAAATGAAACTTTGGGAGGAAATCAAACGGGCCTGGAAGGCCGACGAGGATCTGGATATTGAAATAAGCTTCGGGATAGAACATATAATCCTGATTATCAGCATTCTGTTATTGATTTTATTTAACATTTTATGATGAAAAAGGAACTTCAAAACCTTATGGCGTTAGCAGGCACAAAAAGAGTTTGATAAGCAGCTCGACAACCTGCACAAAAAGTACAAAGATGACCCTAAGGCAAAAAGGGAAATTGCGGCCTTTATAAAGGCCGGCGTGGCCGCCTCCGGTAAGCGCATCAAGCGATTAGAAAAAGAAGTGAACGTCAGCGTGCAGGGGGGTTAGATGTTGCGGACGGTTTCACTGTCATAGATTGCAGAAAATTACATAGAAAAGCAAAGCATTGGATTTATCAGCGCATTGACGGTAGTTTAGAATGAATCATAACCTTGCAGAATGGATAAAAAGTTAAAATATAATCCATACGGAAACCCTGACGGCACCCTAAAAGACGGCCAGACTTTCAAATTCTTCAAGTGGGCTCGTGAACAAGAGTTAGAGAGGCTAAAAGCCCTTCCCCCTGAGGAGGTAAAGAAGCTGGAAGAATCCGAAGAGGCGCTTGCGCGAAGGATGGATTTCTAAACCTCCTCGAAGTATAAATTAACGAGCGCCCTTTTGTTTATCTGAAGCGTGTTGTAAATGTAGATTTTTCAGTTAATAGAAACAGAAAGGCAGACGAACATTATCTTAAACCGTTTTATGGATTACTGAAATAATACATGACTGACCGTGAGCGGCGCATCTTTGTTCAAAAAATATAAGTATGAAAAACAGGATTGATGAACTAATAAAACTTGGCATTAAAGATCCCGCTGCATTTGAAAAAGAATCAGATGCATTAGCAGATCGCGCAAAAAAGGACAAAAAACTGAAAGCCGAGTTAAAAAAGGAATTTCAGGAAAGCCTGGATAGAAAGGGTAAGCAAATCAAGGAGCTTTCAATCAAAATGCAATTGCAATCCATATCCGACATGATCAACATGTCTTATATTGCAAAAACATATTTTGGCAAAACCCGGCAATGGCTTACGCATCGCATTAATGGCAATATCGTAAATGGCAAGCCCGCAAAGTTTACCGAAAGGCAAATTAAAACGCTAAACGCCGCGCTAAAAGATATCAGTAAGAGAATTGGCTCAGTCGCGATTTCGTGATTTGTATTGCACCGCCCCGCATCCGAGCCTGTGCGGGGCTTTTTAGTTATTTTTGCTTATTCTTCCATTAATCGAATAAGTCTGAAATGAAAAATCTTTTTGAAGATCTAATTGCCGGTAGAGTTAGCGCTAAAGAAGTAAGAAAGCAAATAGCTGCAAACCCGG
>JAEUVR010000436.1 GCA_016786785.1 Chitinophagaceae bacterium | reverse complement strand
AGTGGTGGTTTCAATATGTCTCATCAATACTGGTTTCATCAATTTTGTTTTAATAAGATTAATAAAATCCAATCAGGGGCAAAATGGCATTAGTTATTGTCGCTTTTGTACTAGACTCGGGGTATCAAAGAAGGTATTTTTGGTGAGATTAAATAATGCTTCTCTAGTGTTAATCCAAAATTAGCTAAAAGAAAATTATCATGAAAAGGAAACTTCATTCAACTCATCCCTCCTGTTTCCGGATTTTACGCGTCGGTTTCAGATTCGTATTCAGCATGATTTTGGTTCAGTTGCCTGCCTATGCTTTGTATGCGCAATCATTAACGGTTGATGGCGTGGTGAGCGATGCTAACGGACCTCTCTCAAATGTAAGCGTTACGGTGCAGGGCGGCGCAGCTGGTACGCATACAGGCGACGATGGTCGCTATACCATCCAGGCCCCGGGAAATGCAGTGTTGGTATTTACTTCAGTGGGTTATATGAACCAGGAGGTTAAAGTAAATAACCGTAGCGTAATAGATGTTATCCTGGCGGTTGACGCCAGATCGCTCGGAGAAGTGGTGGTGGTAGGCTATGGCACTACTAAAAAAGCTACTGTTACCGGCTCTATCAGCGCTGTTTCGGGAGACCAGATAAAAGCGGTTCCTTCAGTAAATTTTTCCAACAGCTTAGCCGGAAGATTGCCGGGGCTTGTCGCCGCCTCGCGTTCAGGAGAGCCGGGCAATGATGACGCAACGTTAAGGATACGGGGTTCTAATACGCTTGGTAATAACGCCCCTCTTATAGTTATTGACGGTATTGCCAACAGGACCATGCAACGACTGGATCCTGCAGATATTGAAAGCGTAACTGTTTTAAAAGATGCGTCTGCCGCTATTTATGGCGCGGAAGCGGCCAATGGAGTGATCCTTATTACTACCAGGAGGGGCAGCTCGGGGAAACCCAAAATTACGGTAAGCCTTAACCAGGCTTTTGTAAAGCCAACCGTACTGCCCGAATTGGCCGATGCCGCTACGTATGCGCAGATGCGAAATGAAATAAGCAGGTATAGCGGCGGAGCCGATGTGTATACCGCGGAAGAGATCCAGAAATTCAGGGACGGCTCCGACCCTTTTAAATATCCTAATACTAATTGGATCAACACGGTATTTAAACCATCCTCGCAACAGCAGTATGGAAATGTTTCGCTCTCGGGAGGCTCGGAAGGACTGAGGTATTTTGTATCCATGGGCGCTAATTACCAGGATGGCATATACCGGAACAGCGCCACTAATTATTCGCAGGCGGATTTCAGAAGCAATCTCGACGCAAAGATATCGGAGCATATCAAATTAAGCCTCGACCTTGCAGGCCGGCAGGAAAACAGGAACTATCCTACTGTTTCGCAGGCAACCATTTTTGATTACGCCATCAACCGCGCATTGCCGAATGTGGTTTCCTTTTACGGACCGGGATTGCCGGGAAGTAATTTTGAGGGCGGGAACAACCCTGCTGTGATCGCTACCAACCAGACCGGGTACGATAAAAACAGGCAGTATTTCCTGATGAGCAATTTACGATTGAATATCTCGATTCCCTGGATAAAAGGCTTATCGTTTACCGGTAACGCCGCCTTCGATAAGAATTTCCTGAATGACAAAATATGGAGAACGCCCTGGTATTTGAATACCTGGGACGGAAGCTCCGTAGATGCCGGAGGCCGGCCGGTGTTGACAAAGGTGAAATCCGGTTATGCCGACCCGAATCTTTCCCAATTCATGGCGGACGGACGTTCCACTACGTTGAACGCCCTGATCAATTATCAAACGACCGTCTCAGACAAACACAATATCAAGCTGCTGGCAGGAACGGAAAAAAACACAGGGACCCTGATGAACTTGAATGCTTACCGGAGGTATTTTCTTTCCACTGCGCTTGACCAGATGTTTGCGGGAGGCGACCTCGAAAAAGACAATGGCGGATCCGCCAGCCAGTCTGCCCGCCTGAATTATTTCGGAAGAGCAAATTATGATTTCCGCTCAAAATATATGGTAGAGTTTGTGTTCAGGTACGATGGCTCTTATATCTTCCCGGAAGATAAAAGATTCGGGTTCTTTCCCGGCGTATCCGTAGGATGGCAGCTGGCAAAAGAAAATTTCTGGCAGGATAATCTGTCGTTTATCAACCAGTTTAAAATAAGGGCTTCATGGGGACAAACGGGTAATGACAGGATCACGGAATACCAGTATCTCTCCAGTATGGGATTTGGCAATCCGCTGGTGCTGAACGGAAACGTGCAGTTAAAAACGCTTAATGAGCTTCGTATCTCCAACCCTAATGTTACCTGGGAAATTGCCAACCAGTCTAATATCGGGGTCGATGGGGAACTGATGGACGGAAAAATAAAATTTTCATGGGACTACTTTCACAACCTCCGGTCTGATATCCTTGCTTTCAGGAATGCGTCCGTGCCTACTTCCACCGGGCTCACGCTTCCCATGGAAAATATCGGGAAAGTGGTAAACCGCGGATTTGAATTCATGGTTAGCTACGGAAATACAACTGAGGATTTCCGTTATGAGGTTTTTGTGAACGGCGGCTTTGCCAAAAACAAGATCAAGTTCTGGGATGAAACCCCCGGGGCGCCGGAATATCAGCAATCTACCGGTCACCCCATGAACTCCAACTTATATTATCAGGCAATCGGTATTTATAAAGACCAGGCGGCGGTGGATGCCTCTCCCCATTGGGTTGGGGCAAGGCCCGGCGATATCCAGTTTAAGGACATAAATGAAGATGGCATTGTCAACGGGCTGGACCGCGTAAGAGACGATCGTTCTGATATACCTACTTTCACCGGCGGATTAGGTTTCAACCTAAAATATAAAACTATATATGCCGCTGTTTTGATACAGGGCGCAACCGGGGCGGTAAGGTATAACGACCCGACCAACTCCGGCGCTATAGGCAACTTCTTCATGAAAGATGCGGTAGGAAGATGGACCACGGAAAATACCGGTGCGTCCAAACCCAGGACCTGGAACGGCTCCGGCGATTACTGGTCGCAGCAGTTGAATACCTATTGGCTGCAAAGCGCCGACTATGCAAGATTAAAGAATGTGGAGATAGGGTATAACCTCCCCCAAAAGGCGATCGATGCAGTAGGCGTTAAAGGAGCATCCATCTATTTCAGCGGGCTGAACCTGCTTACCATAGACCGCCTGGAAGGCTTCGATCCCGAGTCTGTCTCCAATATCGCCTATCCGCCGAACAAAGTATTCAATTTCGGATTAACCGTAACGCTTTAAACTTTTTTTATGAGAAAGATAATTGCTGGATCTGCTATTTCCTTACTTGCCGTCGTTTTGTTGACGACAGCATGCAATAAAGATTTTCTGGAAACCAAACCGCTGGGCGAGATATCCCAGTTGGATGTTTGGAGCGATGCCGCTATGACAGAGTCTTTTGTAAATGGCATTTACAATAGGCTGGAACGACCATTGATCAAATACAGCCGTTCTATCTTTGTGGATGAATCCCAGCGAAGGTCTAATAAAAATGCGCAGGATTTCAACAATTGCCTGCTGACGCCAGACAAGATCCCCGGATGGGTCGGCGGCAATACGGATCCTTATATGTACTGGAATGTATTGTATGCAAGCATCCGCTCCTGTAATGTATTCTTCGAAAACATTGCAAAGGTCCCGGACGACGGCTCTTTAATAGACGGCAAAACCTTAAAGGATAGATTGACGGGAGAAGTGCATTTTCTCAGGGCATGGTTTTATTTTAACCTGACCAACCTATATGGCGGCGTGCCGCTTATTACCGACGTATATCAGCTTACCGATTCTTTTACCGCGTCGCGTAATACCTATGCGGATTGTATCAAATTTATTGCGGACGACTGCGATAAAGCGGCTTCCTTATTGCCTTTGACGCAGAGCGGGAATAATAAGGGACGGGCTACTAAAGGCGCCGCCCTTGCTTTAAAATCCAAAACGCTGTTGTTTGCGGCAAGCGACCTGCACAATACGACCATATTTGCCGGCTATTCCCATCCTGAATTATTAGGCTATACGGGAGGAAGCAGAACAGAAAGATGGCAGGCTGCAAAAGATGCGGCTAAAGCCGTAATAGACCTGGGACAATACAGCTTGTACAAAGCAAACCCGGGTCCTGGCGAAGAGGTAAGCGAAAATTTTGTGAATATGTGGCTTACTGTCGACAATGAAGAAGATGTTTTTGTGAAGTATTATATCCCTACAACTACCATATATGAGCAAACCATGTGGTTGCTGAACGGGCCAAACGGATACCATTCGCAGGGAAACAATACGCCGATCGGCAATATGGTAGATGCTTATGAAATGGCCGATGGGACTAAATTTGACTGGAATGATCCTGCTAAGGCAACAGAACCTTATAAGAACCGGGATCCGCGGTTTTATGCAGATATCCTTTATGAAGGGGCCAAATGGGCCAAACGTCCCAGCGACGTAATAGGCATTGATCCCGAAGGGATCATCCAGGTGGGAAAATGGATCAAATGGAACAATGCTACAGGCGCGCAGGAAACGGTATTCGGGCTGGATACGCCTAACGGCCCTATCGAGACGAACAATAGTTCAGCAACCGGTTATTATTGCCGTAAATTCCTGGACCCGACCCTGACAGGACCTTACGAAACAAATATCCAGCCTTATACCTATCGTTATATCAGGTATGCGGAAGTGCTGATGAATTATGCGGAAGCCTGCCTCGGATTAGGACAGGAAG
>JAEUVR010000325.1 GCA_016786785.1 Chitinophagaceae bacterium | reverse complement strand
GTGGTTTCATTAACAGACCCGATAGGTATAACTTCCAGAAAACTCTTTTGACAGCTAAGGAGCAAAAGGCTGGCGAAGATCGCCGATGTATATAGTTTCATATAGCTGTTATTAATGGTTGATTAAAATGAGAGATTAATACCAAATAAAAAATTCTTTTGATTATTCGGATAGTTGCCATAATCTATCCCGAAGCTTGAGCTGGACCCGCCAATCTCAGGATCAAGGCCGGAATAATTGGTAATAGTAAACAAGTTGACGCCCTGGGCGTATATTCTCCAACTACTTATCCCGAGCTTTTTCAACGCGCCCGGTTTTATGGTATAACCCAGGATCAGTGATCTCAGCCGGAAATAAGATCCATCTTCTACAAGATAAGAGTTCATGGCGCCGTTGGTGCTGAAGTTTCTTACCCCCTCGATCTTTGGCACATTCGTAGACGTGTTCTCCGGCGTCCAGGCATTGAGCAACACATTGCTCTTATTGCCAATCTCGCCAAGAAAATGCGTAAATGCATTCACCGTATTCACCAGCTCCGCTCCTTGAGAGCCATAGAAAACCGCTCCAAAATCGAATCCTTTATAAGTAAGTCCAAGATTCAAACCATAGGTAAAATCAGGGTTCGGACTACCGAGAAATACGCGATCCTCGGGAGTGATCGATCCGTTCTTATCGGTATCCTTGTACTTAAACCGGCCGGGAGCCGCCGCCGTTTGAGCAGGAGATTGAGCAACATCTTCGGCATTCCTAAAAAGGCCGATGACCTCATACCCGAAAAATGAACTGAGCGGTTGACCCACCTGGTTCCTGACCATATTTCCCAAACTGTTTATACCAGATCCATCGAAGTAGCCTGGATCCGGCGTATATACTACTTTGTTCTGGTAAGTGGTGATATTCGCGCCTATCGAAAAACCCAGATCGCTTCCAATCCTGTCCTGGTAGGTAAGCGATACATCCACGCCCTTGTTCTGGATATCGCCTATATTCACAACAGGCGCCGCAGCGCCGCCCACCGTTGCCGGCAGCGGTTCGGAAAACAACAGGCCGTTGACCGCTTTTTTAAAATATTCCATGGAGAAAATGATCCTGTTGTTCAGGATAGCGGCATCAACGCCAATATTTGTGACAAGGTTTTTCTCCCATCCGGTATACGCATTACCGATCCGGGTTTGATAAAACCCTCTGATCACGCTGTTGCCTGTGCCGGTCATATCATAATACGCATCTGTATAACCGCCTCCGAACAAACTGTAAGGATTGCTCGCGCTGACATTATTCTGAGATCCCAGGATACCATAGCTGGCCCTCAATTTGAGGTCGTTGATCCATTCAACTCCTGTCATAAAACTTTCGCTCGAAAGACGCCAACCCAAAGAAACGGAAGGGAATACGCCAAACCGGTTGGCGCTGCCAAATCTCGACGAGCCATCTCTTCTTAATGTGCCGCTTAACAGGTATTTATCAGCATAAGCATAATCTACCCGGCCAAAAAGAGAGAACAATGTTTCTTTTGAACCTGCGCTGGAGTTGGAAATATTTAATGTTCCATTGTTCAGGATAAGATAGTTGTAGTCCGTGGAATAAAACCCCTGCCTGCCGCCGGATACGGACCTTGCCGTAGACCTTATTGCTTCCGAACCAATCAGCGCCTTGACGCTATGATCGCCGAATGCATTGCTATAGCTCAACGTGTTTGTCCACATCAGCGTGCTTCCATAGGAAGCGCCTTCGCTATAGGCATTGGGATTGCTGTTTCCCTGCGAAGCTTCGTAAGGAGTGAAGGCAAAGCCCTGGCTATACCCATTATCAATCGCTCCTCCGATGCTGGTGCGCGCAGTAAAATGACGAAGAAAATCCGCTTCCGCAAAAACGTTCCCCGTCACATTCCAGTTATGATTTCTATTGTTCACCGTTCTTTTCTGGATGGCCACCGGGTTGGAATGGCCTCCGAGATCCGGGCCGGCAAAAGTGCCTCCATAATTTCCCCGGATATCATATACCGGTATTACAGGCATCATTCTGTATACCTGTGCAATCACAGCATATTCCCCCTGGTTGGTGAAAGCGGGGTTGTCCAGGTAATAGACATAAGCGTTTTCGCCGATCCTTATGTTCTTTGATGGCGTAAACAATGTATTTATCCTGACAGAATATCGCTTCAGATAGGTCTCTATCAACGTGCCCTGTTGATCAAAATATCCAAGAGATAACAAATACGAACTTTTATCGGAGCCGCCGCTTGCCGACAAAGTGTGGCTGGTCATAGGAGCCGGTTTAAACGTTTCGTGAAACCAGTCTGTTCCTGATTTGTTGATCTCCTGGATCAGGTAATTCCTTGAAGAAACTTCGGGATCGAGATTATACCTGCTGGGATCAACCAGCGGATTACCAGCCATCGCAATGCCCGAACCGCCGGGGCTTCCATACATAAAATCAGCCAATCCATCCTTGAACAATACCGCATTCGGATAAGCAGTTTTCATCACTTCCGTAAAGTCGTCCACATTCAGCAGGTTAAAAGGATTACCGGGAAGCGGGCGTTGTGTTCCGTAGTATGCGTCGTAGGTAACTTTTGTTCTCCCTGCCTTGCCCTTTTTTGTAGTGACGATGATAACGCCATTGGCGCCGCGAACGCCATAGATGGCTGCCGAACCAGCGTCCTTTAATACCTGGATAGATTCTATTTCCTCGGCATTAACATTGTTCAGGTTGCCTTGTACGCCGTCTATCAATACCAGGGGGCTGGTATTGCCAAATGAGCTCAGACCTCTCACAAACACAAAGCTTCCTCCTCCTGGAACGCCCGAGCTGATTACATTCACGCCTGATGCCTGCCCCTGCAGCGCTGCGGTAGCAGAACCTGTCGGGATGGACCGCATGCTCTTCATATCCACCACAGCGACGGAGCCTGTAATATCTTTTTTCCTTTCAGCGGTATACCCTGTTACGACAACCTCGTCTAATGCAGCGGTAGCCTTGGATAAAAAAACATCGTAAGTCGACTGATCCCCGACAATTATTTCCTGCGGTTGGTATCCGACAAACGAAAAAACCAAAACATCTCCCCGTTTTGCAGAAACTGAAAAAGAGCCGTCCTGGTTAGAGACCGCTCCTGAAGCCGAGCCATTAATATTCACCGATGCGCCCGCAATAGGCGCGCGCGTTCCCGCCTCTGCAATAGTCCCAGAAATCCTGGTCTGGGCCGATGCAGCCAGCGTAGTAAGCATAAGCATGGATAAGACCCAAATGCATATGCTACTTTTTTTAATGCGAAGGAAATATATCATAGTATTTAGTTTTGGCATTCAAATTTACCATCGTAACAAGCCGGGAATTTTAATAGTTTATCCAGTTTGTAAACTATTTTATCCATACTCTCCAATACGCAACGACAGATAATACATTTTATTAATCGGGAAGATATGCCGCTACTGTTTCGTCATTCACTACATGGAGATACAGCCTCCTTCCAAAGATCATCGACCGATTATCCGGAACATGGCCCGCAGGAAAATCATAACAAACAGGGTATTGATATTCGCTGACGGCCTCTGAAATAATGCCATGAACGCTAAGACCAAACGGAATATCCTCATCCTGAATATTTGTAAACTTCCCCACCATCAAGCCGGCAAGCCTGGCGAGTTTTCCCGCTCTTTTAAGCGTAAGAATCATCCGGTCTATGGCATACAACGGCTCGTCTACGCACTCGAGAAATAAAATTTTATTGTTGTAGTCAGGTTCGGAAACAGATCCCAACGCTGCGGTGAGCAGGGTTAAATGCCCTCCCATCAGATATCCTGTAGCCTCTCCTGTGCGATTAAAACAGCCTGATAAAAAGCGGTAGCTTATCTCCTTTCCGAAAAGCGCGTTTCGCAATGACTCCAGGGAAGCATAGGAAGCCCCAGGAAAAGTATAGGGCATCTGTCCATGAATACTTTGCACGCCGCAATAGGTAAAAACATGCTGATGCAATAAGGTTATATCGCTAAACCCAACAATCCACTTGGGAGCATGCATAAAACCAGTGAAATCAATTTTATCTAATATCCGGATGGTCCCATATCCTCCCCTTGCGGCGATCACGGCCTTGATTGCAGGATCGTCCAGAAAACGCTGCAGGTCTGCAGCGCGCAGATCGTCTTCGCCGGAAAACCGGTGAAAAGAAGCTTCAACAGATTTTCCCAACACTACCTGCAAGCGCCACGACTGAAACAGCTCAACCGCATTCCATATCGGCGCAGGCAACTTGCTTGCAGGGCATACAATAGCCACTTTATCTTCTTCCTGTAAATAGGGCGGCGCAATCATCCATGCAAATATGGATCACAGACATACGTATTGATTAGACGCAATTATCCATTGCTTAAATTATTTTATCCTGGGATGACGCCGATAAGATAACGGTTGCCAAATGACGCTTCCCCGCATGCGTCGTCATTCATCGGCAAAACATTAGCAGCCGCTATTAATACAGGGAATTTATTGATACAGGATCAGGCGGAAGCAAGATTATTCAGCTTTAACCGATATTCTGAGGGAATCATTTTGGTAAGAGACCTGAAGTTTTTATTAAAGCTTGCCAGGTTATTAAATCCCGATCTGTAGCAAACCTGCGAAATGCTCAGGTTCTTGTTTCCAAGCAATTTACAGGCATGACCGATTCGCACTTCGTTTACAAAAGCAGAAAAAGTTTTCTGGGTTTTACTTTTAAAATATTTACAGAAAGCTGTGGGCGTGAGGCTAACCACTGAAGCGATTTCAGGCAGGGATATCTTCTCTGTGAAGTGCGACATCACATAAGCATATACCTCGTCAATCCTTTTTACATCCTGCTGGCTATAGGTATTTAAATAGCCTTCTCTTGCAAGGCATTGATATTCTTCAGAAATTGAAATCTGCTCAAGAATAAACAAGATCGAAATAATACGCTTAAGGCCTGTCAGGTTTTTGAGCTTGATCATTTCCTTTATTACCTTCTTTCTGGTATTGCCCAGGATCTTAATTCCCCGCTTTGCATCTTCAATAAGCTTTCTGAATTTAGCAAGATTAGGAGAGTTGAGATGATTTTCTGAAAGCCAGTCGGGGTTAAAATAAATGACAAGCGCCTTGATCCTTGAATAGCTGTCATTCTCATAAGCGACTTCCGTTCCATAGTAGGTCATATGCGGCACGTTAGGACCCAGCAATACAAGATCGCCATCTGTAAAATCTTCAATATTATCTCCGACAATCCTCTTTCCGCCGCTGGTTATGATTAATGCGATCTCATATACATTATGGAAATGAAGCTGTTCCTCAAGGGCAATGCCGTCAATTTCTTTAATATGGATGGAATCGGTCAATAAAGACTTAACATCAATTAATAGTGGCCTCATATACAAAGTCCTTGTAGCTCATATTAAATTTCAAATTACTAATTTACTTATTCATGGCAAACACATTTTTAAAATCCATACTCATGATCGGGTCTTTTAACTTAGACGCCATATGCTTTTTAAATCATGCGCCGTATGAGATTAATAGCAGGGAGCCCACTCATAATCAAATCTGCGTAGACCTCCCAACATATTGGAACTGAAACAGAATTAATCGCTAAAACCTTTTAGCAGTTTATCTTAAATTTTATCCTTTACCGCCCTGTTTGCTAAAATTGAAATGGGATCAGGGGGAACTAAAGATATGAGAAATACAATATGCTGATATTGATCAGGCGGTCGGCAAACGCGGGTCATTTGACGCTCAACAAAATGTTCTCTATCTTTAATAAATGCAACTAACCCCTTCAGCCCTGATTCTGGCAGGCGCCTTAATGGCCGCTACTCATTCATTTGCCCAGACCGATTCGGCATTTTTTAATACCGGCAATGCCATTCTTTCGCGGGATTTCACCCAGCACATTACCGTTAAAGGGGAGGACCTGGAAAGATTTCCGTTCAGCTCGCTGGACGAAGCCATCAACGTTTATTTTTATGGCGCTTATACTAACGCCGCATCATTAACCTATATTATTGACGGCAATCTCTTCAACGATGTAAATGCCTACAGCATACATGATATTGAAAGTATCACCCTGATACAAAACGCGCAGACGCTGCTGAATGGCGCCGACAACCCGAAACAACTGGTCCTTATCAAAACCCGAACCTCAAACACGCGAAAACCCGGCAATACCATAGCCGCTGACATATATCCTGGTCGTTACCAGCAATTATATCTTTCAAAAGCGCATAGTGGAAAGCGCATACAGGTTGGCGCCTCGCTGAATTTTATGAGGGAAACTGGACCGAACCAAAAGGCCGATAGCATTGTTTCCTATCTTTCGCCGCGGATCAGCCAGTTTCGCGGAAATGCGTGGATGAATGCGAGTATTGGATCTCATTCAACGTTAACGGTAAGAATAAATGCCTCGCCCGTAGAAAACAGGTTTGAACAGGAACGCATACCTTATGATGGGCTACAGGTAGATTCAGCCTATAAACAAAGAAACGTTATCATTGTTCCTTCTCTAAGATTGGCCACCCGCCTTGCAAAATCGTGGAACAATGAGTTTAATGCCAGCTATGCATATACTAAAGAACATGAAGATTATCAAATAGAGTCAGACTTCTCCAATTATCAAAGCCTTAAAACCAACGATGGTAAGCGCTCCGCACAAACAATCTTCCTGAGGGAGCAATTGCAATACCACAAAAATATAAACGGATGGGATATACGGCCTTCCGCAAATATTTCCTTTATGCACATTAAGGAAAAGTGGGAACACGACGAAACAACTTTTTATGACGGCAATCCTCAAATGTGGGAACGGTCAAGAAGCGTCCGAACCCGACAACTTCTATTAATTAGCCCGGCTATGCAGATTGGTTATAGAGACTGGTTTGCCTTACAGGGCGGAATACAGGCGATCATGTCCAAGAACGAGCCATGGGTTCTCAAAAAAGCTGACACTATTTTCCCATTCGCCTCTGCATCGGTAAATATCATCCGCATCATTAAACCTGAATCCACTTCATCGTTAAAAGTATTCGGATCTTATGCTAAAACTTCTATCACCTTGAATAGCGTGCCGCGTATTATAAATGGCGTACTAACAAATTATTTTCCGCAGGCGCCCTCCAACAATCTCACGGTCGGCTCTACCTTACAAAC
>JAEUVR010000303.1 GCA_016786785.1 Chitinophagaceae bacterium | reverse complement strand
TCCCCTGTCAAATGCCTCTTTTATCTGATCGGTCATCTTAAACGGGCTATCGGTAAAATCCTTAGAGGAGAAAGGTTGACGAAGCGCGGTTTTATCATTATCCGTGGCTGATGCAAATCCGTTCAGCGCTCCGCCAGCCATTGTCAGGCCGGCTAAACCAGTCAACTTTAAAAAATCTCTTCTTTTATTTTTCATGACAATGACAGGGGATTAAAATGGTTAATCCGAGAATATGGCGGATTAATATTTGGCGGCAAAATCGTTCTGATATTCGTTGATCTGAGCGTCTGTCAGGTGGGCGCCGGAGCTGATCACTATCCTGTATCTCAGGGTCAGCGATCCTCCTGCGGGAATGCTGAAATTCAGCTCTTCCTTACCCTTTGTAAAATCTTTAGCGCCAAAGGGGTTTGCCGAAAACAATCCATATCCGCGGGCATGCCAGTAAGTTGGGTAGCTCAGGTTCTTAGGATGATCGCAGATGACCACTGAAATATTTTCAGCGCCAATATTGCCGTACAGGTCCATCCATTTTGCGCGCGTACCCCATACAGAATCGCCCTGGACGCCTTCGCTGCTTCTGTAATTTCCCGATACCCCTTCATTGTTCATCGCTTTTACGACAGTTGGATTGCCCTGCGCATCGGTAAGCGTGACTTCTTCCTTGGAAGGGAGCTCAAGCTGGCGGGCGACGCGAATACCAAAGCTGCCTTCTTTGGTGTCTTTAAAAGATACCGGCCCATCCTTAGCGGTCAGCGTAGCCACCCTGTCGATGATACGGATAGAATCTTTGGCAATAAAATAGAACACTGTCTTTTCGTCGAGAACTTCTTTTCCTGTAGAATCCAGCCAAACAGAAGTGGTTGTCATATGTCCTTCTCCGTTACCTTCGGTAAGATCGGTGATGCTAAGCGGTTTTATCTCGCCGCCATTTGAACTTCTTTTTCCGTTGGAGCCATTACCCCAGAAATCGGAGCCGTTCACATCGCCATAAGTGAGCCAGTTGCCGGTCTGATGGCGGTGGTCATGCCGTTCTCCTTCCCTGGAATGCACCGGATAACCGCGGGTGATCGCTGTTCCCGCGGCCGTATTGATCGGGTAGAGCACCGGTTTAAATATCGAATCGGCCAGGGGTTGCCAGTAGGAAGTAAACAGTTTGCCGTCTACCATTACGTCGACCTTGAGGTTGGCTTCATCTTTTACAAAGCTGATTTTCGGACCCTCTGCTTTCGTATTTTCTGCAGACGAGTTGGAAGCGTCTCCGCAGGCGGCAAGAAAGATGCAGCCGGACAACAACCCGGAAAAAACGTTTAATTGTCTAATGCTCGGTTTCATAATCAATTTTTAAGAATGAAAATCTAAAAATAAGGAATATTTAAGCTGTCTGATAATTACACCTCATTAGGAACAACGTATGGCGGACGATAAGAACGGGTCAGCATGGCGTCGGCCTGGGGGTCGTTCACAAATTTCTCATTATCCAGGTCGCCGCCCATAAAGTTCAGGCTGCGTTTAAGCCTGTAGGATATGTTCGCCATTAACGGTAATGCGGAAGAATAAACGCCCTCGAGAATATCGCAGTTCAGAATTTCGTTTTTCTGTTCCCGGATAGCGTTGATGAAATTCTCGTAGTGCTCGCCCCCGCCTGCAGCCAGGCGAAATGTGGGATCGGCGGGTTGAGCCGCTTTCTTTTT
The DNA here is from genome assembly GCA_016786785.1 of Chitinophagaceae bacterium. Classification (GTDB taxonomy): domain Bacteria; phylum Bacteroidota; class Bacteroidia; order Chitinophagales; family Chitinophagaceae; genus Flavitalea. The sequence continues at coordinate 1,568 of JAEUVR010000303.1, read as the reverse complement.
CGATCCTGCGAAAGGCTCTGTTTCCCGCTTGCGGAAAGCCTTCCAGGTTTCCCCGTTTAGTTCGAGGTATCCTTCGGTTCCAAAAAACATATTTCCTACCCGTGTATCAAGGCTCGACTCCCCATTGGAATAACGACCGCGCGTTTCAAACTCCAGCGTTTTACCGTCTTCATAGGTAAATAAAGAGGTCTGCGTATTGGGCGTTTCCTGGGCGCATTCCTTCGGATCGATGCCGTAAATGCCGCCGCTGGAATAAACGCTAATAGGATGTTCATTTTTATTTAATCCCCAACGCGCAACATCAAACTGGTGAGGGCCCTGGTTGCCGGTGTCTCCGTTGCCGGTATCCCAGAACCAATGCCAGTTGTAATGACTGCGTTTTTCATTGTAAGGGCGATAGCTGGCAGGTCCGAGCCACCTGTCGTAATGAAGCGTTGCCGGGGGCGCGCTATCCTTGGCAATGCCAAAAGAATCGCGGGGTTTTATACAAAGCCCTCTCGCCATGTATACATCTCCAATGCCCCCGTCATGTAAGAACTTAATAGCTTCTCTCACATTGGCCAGCGACCGGTTCTGAAATCCTACCTGCACGCGCACATTATATTTACGGGCGGCTTCAATCATTTTACGCCCCTCCCAGATATTATGATTGGAAGGCTTTTCCACGTATACATGCTTGCCGGCCTGACAAGCCCAAATAGTTCCCAGGGCGTGCCAGTGGTTAGGGGTAGCCATGGAAACCGCGTCGATCTCCTTATCGTCAAATACTTTTCGCATATCCCATTCCGTTAACGGCTTTGCCCCGGTCTTAGTCGTCACCGTTTTTACGCCTTCGGCCCAGAATTTCTCATCCACGTCGCACAATGTCTTTAACCGTACATTCTGGCTGTCTTTCATGGCGCAGAAACTGCTGATATGCGAAGTTCCTCTTCCGCTGATGCCGATAACGGCAACGGTCAGACGCGCATTAGATCCCACTATGGACCCATACGATTTAGCGCTGAAGCCCATGCCGCCGATCATGGCGCCCGTGGCTCCCATAACGCTTTTCTTGATAAAGTTTCTTCTATCTTGCATTTTACATGTTTTACATGATGATTGCTTAATGGTCAGGCGCCTAAGGGACGCTATACGGTTTACTGAGCCCAGCTGCGCAAAACACCGGCTACTCCTTTCTTAGAGGGCTCTATCACAATGTTTAACTGACCAACGGCATTTTTACCGGCATAGGCCGATCTGACAATGCCATATTCTTCATTTGCTTTTTCCGCGTCGACGGCTTTCCCTTCTCCATCCTTCATATTCACGATGCTCAGCTTTCTCGGGGCGAGACTTGCGGCCAGGTCGGGAAGGTCATATGCTTTTAACGCTCCCGCAACGCTGCTGTACACATACCTGGAGCTATAAAAGCGGTTGTAGACTATTGATTGATAAGAAGTATAAGGTTCTATCAACGCGATACGCGAAATATTTTTATCGAAAGCGGCGGCATGTAATAATACCGGCGCCAGTTCATTATCTGCCAGCGCATATACGTCCGTGATCGCCTTGTTGCTTTTTAATACCTG
>JAEUVR010000297.1 GCA_016786785.1 Chitinophagaceae bacterium | reverse complement strand
ATAAAAAAAGCCGGAAAATATATCCGGCTTTTTATGATGGCCTTGTGATTAGACGTTAAAAATGAGATACAATGGTTGTTGTATCCGGCGCAGGGGCCGGAGCTGGTTCGGGTTCCGGCGCCGTAGTATCCTTTTTAGGAACAGTGTCGTAATAATTTGTTTCGTTATTATTTGCTGTTCCGTGATAACCCGAAGTACTTGCCAGTACAAAACTAAAGATGCCCATGCCAAGACCGGCGGCTAAAATAATCCTCTTCATAATGGTAAATTTTAAAAGTATTAAAATAGTATTCTTCATAGGACAACCAGTTCCGCTGCATTAAGAGAACATTTCCTTAACGCAAGGCATATGGCAAGTAGCAATAGTTATCTATGATTGTTGAGAAGAGGGGGTATCCTTATACTAATAAGAATTATGCCAAAAATGATAAACGAGAAAAAGATATTCTTAAAGGCGCCGGCGGATTTATTGATGTATAAACACTGGCTTGTCGATAAAATACGTATATTGATATTGCTCCCGGTTTTCTATGGCTTCAAAACTATGCTGGCGCAATATTTTATGTTAAAGTTCCGCGCCTCCGCAGTTGTTTTACCGGCGGCGTTTTTCATCACTTTTAAATTAAAACGAATATGGCTATCGTTAAAGTTGTAGAAGTAATTGCCTCATCTGAAAAAGGCGTAGACGACGCTATTCGCAGCGCTGTCGCTGAAGTGTCGAAGACCATTCGTAATATCGATTCCGTTTTTGTGAAAGATATCAAAGCGCATGTAAAAGATGGAAAGATTACCAGCTTCGGAGTGATCTGTAAGATATCCTTCAGGGTAGAGTAAGCAAGAGGGATCAGAGGCTGTATACTATGTAGCATTCAGCCTCGCAGGGCGCCATGCCGATGATGTTAATCTCGGCGCGGCCTTAAACCCTCATATCATCCGGATTCCAGTTTTTAATAGATTTTTTAATTTGTTCTGGCGAAAGATTTTCTCTTAGCGTTCTCTCGATGAGCGCGGGAAATTCTTCGTCAGCGGCAAAGCGTAATGCTGCGAGCTGCCGGAAGGAGAGTTGTTGTTCTAATGGTTCAAATCGTTGTTGGGTGAGCGTAAAATACCGGAATCTTAGTTCAAGCCTTACGATCCTGTTCTGCAGCGTCAGCGAATAATGTTGCCTCATCATAAAGGAAAGCCATATCAGCATTACCCATAGCAGGATCTGGGATATCCATAGCCAGGCATAATCCGGCTCCCTGGTCAGCATGTATATGCTGGTTCCTAACAGGATCAGCGCCGCAGGATAGAAAATAAAGTGATGCGGCAGATAATACCGTATATGATTGTCGTAGCGCTGTTCTTTCATGATGAGGTATTTTAGGCAATTTGTTCATTCATGCCGGCAATATCCTTCTTCCGGGGTTTCCATCAGAAAAATAGCCATGGTATAAAGGCGCTGTGCTATCTCAGGCCTCGTCTGTTTTTTCCTTGGGTTTCTCCACGGGCTGCGTGTCGCCCATGGCCATAAAAAGAGCGGAAAAAATAGCGAGCGCAATACCGGTAATGATGATCGGATGCGGGATTACTCTATAAAATATAAGAGAAATAACCACGGTTAACACCGGCGCCAATGCGGTTGTCAGCGGCGAAACCACGATCGCCTTGCCATAGCGGAAAGCATATACGAGGAATAAGGCGCCGATCGAATTCAGTATTTGTATGATCGCTGCGAGGTAGGGGCCGTCAAATCCCCAGTTGATCGGTTGGGAAAAATCGGTCATGTAGATAGCGATAGGACTAAGGGCTACTGCGGAGACCATCATCCAGAAAAAAATACTTTCCGCCGTGCTGGTTTCATTTGCCCATCTCATGATAAATCCCTGTATCCCCCAGGTCAGCAGAGGAATGGCGCTAAGCACAAGCCAGAGATAACCGGTAACCGATTCATTGCCGGGAGGCTGATAAGACAACAGGATGATGGCGATGATCGCCAGCGCAATGCCCATCCAGCCTATTGGCCTCGTGTTTTCTTTTAAGAATAAGATGGCGAGTAAGATGGTAACCAGCGGGGTCAGGGCGATCACTGGGAATACCAGGTATGCCGGGATGATCCGCAGTACGAAGAAAAGCGCCAACTGCCCGATGGATCCCAACAGGCCCACGGACATGCCGAACAATATCGACCTGCGATCAAACTGGATTTTCCAGTTCTGTAGTTTCAGGGCAAATATTGCCGCGGGTATCATAGTGATGGCCCACACTACATATCCAAGGGTGGCGGGGAAGCCATTCTTTTCGGGTATTTCGATAAAAGCGCCCCAAATGCCCATCAGGACTACATTCATAATGGCAGAAAACAGCCAGGGTTGTTTATTTTTCATACTTGCGTGTTCTGTGAAACAGATGTTTTTAAATATTCGGGTAAAATTATGGTAAATGCGTTTCGAACCATTTGATCATTCTTTCCAGCAGATCATGCCTGTTTTCGGGTAGCAGGTTTGGACGCCAGCCGTGCCCTTCTCCGAAATAGCGGACAAACATAGTATCCACGCCCTTGCTTTTTACGGCATAGAACATTTCCTCCGCCTGGGAAACCGGCACTTCATTGTCTTTGTCGCCATGAAGGAATAAGGTGGGGGTCGTGACGTTTTGGACATTTCTGAGCGGCGACCATTGCCATAAAAGCGGGTAGTTTTCCCAGGGCTTTCCATTAAACTCCGCTTCGATCAGCGAATAATACAAAGATGTGCCCGCAAAGCTGACCAGGTTGCTAAGTCCCCCGTCTACGACAGCCGCTTTAAAGCGATCGGTCTGCGTAATGATCCAGTTGCTCATGAACCCGCCGTAGCTCTGGCCGGTAACCACCAGCTTGTCAGCGTCCACCCAGCTATGCTGCGACACAACATAGTCTATTCCCGCCATCAGGTCTTTGTAATCTCCTCCTCCCCAGTTCAACACGCAGCCTCTCGAAAACACTTGTCCGTAACCGTGACTTCCCCGGGGGTTGATGAATACCACGCCGAAGCCATGGCTGGCCAGCAGTTGCATTCTTTCTTCGAAATCATATCCGAACATGTTATGAGGGCCTCCATGGATCACCAGGGCCAGGGGAAACCTGGAGCCTTCTTTATATCCGATGGGTTTCATCAGCCAGCCCTGTACTTTTACCTCGTCGAAGCTGGTAAACCAGAATGTTTCCGCATCGGCGACCAAACGCCCCTCTCTTACAAATGCATGGAGATCGGTAAGCCGCCGCGGTTGAGCGCCCCGGCCCAACGGGCATAGATAAAGTTCGGGAGGCGCGGTAATGCTGGTCTTAACCAGCGCAATTTCTTTTCCGCTATTGGCCAGAGCATATTCGCGAATGGTCCATTTTCCGGCGATTTCCGTCTGGATATCTCCTGCTGCAGATGCGCTGTAGAGCTGGGTGCATCCTGCATCGCCTGCCGTAAAAAACAGGCGGCTGCCATCAGGGCCCCATTGAATATTTTCCACCCTGCGGTCCAATGCGCCCGACAAACATTTGATGTTCTTCCCGTCGGGATCTACAATATAAGCATGCGTGTCGTCGGCCACGCTGTCGGTGGTAGTGATGGCGCTGTTGGTTCCCAGGTAGGCGATATGGCTGCCATCAGGCGACCAGCGCGGACAATTCCTTGCGCCGATAGCGCGGGTAAGTTGTTTTACTTCTTTTGTCTGCACGTTAACCGACCATAATTCGCTGTTGTTATTATCGTCGGGATCTTTTGTGCGGTTGCTGATAAAGGCGATATGGCTGCCGTCCGGCGACCAGCTCAGGGAATGCTCATTGTAATGGCCGCTGGTGATCAGCAAGGGGTCGCCGCCGCTTGCCGGCGCTAGCCATATATGCGTCAGGCACGCATCGGCAAAGAATTCGCGCCCGCGTCCCCCCTTTGTTTTGTAGGCAAGGCGGGAAATAACCTGAACGTTGCCGCGCTGTTTATTTTCGTTCCCCTCTGGCAAAGCGCCGCAGTAGGCAATGTATTTTCCGTCGGGCGACCAGGCAAAATTCTTTTCTGTCAGGTGCCCCATAAAGTATTCGGACGCATAAACGGGCGCCAGGAACCTTTGCTCCCGCGTTTCCATATCTAATATATAGATGGCCGAATAGTCGCGCTCTCCGCGTTCATAGGCAATGCATTTGCCGTCGGGCGACCAGGAGGGGCTGCTTCCCTCAGTTAACGCATCCATCTTTCCCGTTGCGGCATCGATCAAAACGATTTGATCAGTGTAGTCATTGGCAGAAACATCTGTTTCGGTAACTACAGCAACGATCTTGCTTCCATCAGGTGAAAATGCCGGCGAACCGATGTTTTTGACGAGGCGCAGGTCATTAAAAGCGAAAGGGCTCTTTTGTTCCATTTTTCTACTTGTCTCTTCCTTATTTTCCTTTTTAAGGCTCATGCGGAAAACGATTATTTCGCAATGAAATTAATGGTTTATATTTTTTTTCGAATATAAACGAAAGATATTATAAATTTAGAGAATCAAGCAAAAGACATTTAAGAAAGCTTTTGAAAAAAAGTTTGTGAAATGTCGGGGCTAAAAAATGTTTATATTCATAAATTCATTTACTTACAAGCAAAAGCAAATCATATGAATGCTTCGGTGCAAGATTTATCAAAGGTTCATAAGTTGGTTTCTGATTTTTTCAAATGGCCGTCCTCTGCGGCAGAGTGGGAGAAATACAAGCTTTCTAAAGAGCAGTTGGAATTTTTTCACGAGTATGGTTATATCAGTAATATAAAGTTGCTGGAAGACTGGCAGGTGGAGCAACTCAATAAGGAACTGGCTGAAATAGCCGATCCTGCTCATCCGGCGCATTCCCTGTTTTACGAATTTCATTCTAACGAATCGACCGATCCGGATGCCGTATTGTTTCATGCCCTGGGCGCCTGGAGGATCAAGCCGGGTTTTCACGACGTGGTGTGGAATCCGGCATTTGTAGCGGCTGCAAGCCAATTGCTGGACAACCAGCCTATCCGCTTCTGGCATGATCAGCTTTTCTGTAAACCTGCGCATCATGGCGGCGTTGTAGCCTGGCACCAGGATTATTCTTACTGGACCTGCACAGGCCCAATGCAACACCTGACCTGCTGGGTAGCCCTGGATGACGCCACTACCGAAAATGGCTGCCTCATGTATATTCCAGGAAGCCATAAATGGGAATTACTGGACCGACCCGAACTGGCCGGGGCTATGGATGGATTGATGGATTTTTTAAACGAGGAACAGAAAAAGGCTTTTAAGCCCGTTCCTATCGAATTAAAAGCGGGATATGCCACCTTTCATCATCCCCTGATGGTGCACGGTTCGTACGAAAATCGCTCCACTCGTTCCAGAAGGGCTTTTGTATTAAATGTATTTAAGGAAGGAACGAATTCTAATACGGATGAAGAATTGCTGGTTGGCGTTCCTGTTATTAAAAAGGACCAGAAAATGGAAGGCCAGTTCTTTCCGCTTTTATACGATCCCCGCCAGCATAACTGACGAGTAGATTAATGGTTAGCGTTAATTATTTTTACCGGCGCCGGTAAGATCATTTATTTATTTATAACTTGGCATATGCATTTGAATAGGCGGCAAGCCTTAAAACAGTTGGCGATTATCACTGCCGGGGTTTCCCTGATTCCTTCCTGTATGCAGGATAAAAGCAAGGCTTCCATAATTCTTAAAAATCTGCAGGTCAGCGGCAACCAGGAACAATTGCTGGCGGAACTTGCGGAAACCATCATACCGGCAACAGATACCCCGGGCGCCAAGGATATTTCCGCGCATCTATTTGTGTTGAAGATGATGGATGATTGTTATGCAAAGGAGGATCAGCAGAAATTTATGAAAGGGCTTGAACAGTTTGAGAAGGAAGCTAAAAACAAGACGGGAAAATCTTTCGTCAACAGCGCCGCGAAGGAGCGGGCTGCGGTATTGACCGAGATTGAGGCCCAGAAGGACAAAAAAGACGATCTCAGCTATTTTTATAAAACTACCAAAAGACTGACCATACAGGCATATACCACTTCCGAGTTCTATCTTACCAAAGTGTCGGTTTATGAAATGATACCGGTTCCTTATAAGGGGTGCGTTCCGGTTACTAAACAGGTTTCTTAATTATTCAATATTATGGGCGATAATAATAACCGCAATTTTGACGCAATCGTCATTGGCTCCGGGATGAGCGGAGGATGGGCCGCTAAAGAGTTTGCTGAAAAAGGCTTTAAAACGCTGATCCTCGAAAGAGGCCGCGATGTGAAACACCTCAAGGATTATCCTACGATGAATATGTACCCATGGGAATTTGAGCACCGTGGACAGATCCCCCAGGAAATCAAGGAGGCGAACCCTATAGTCAGCCGTTGTTATGCTTTTAAGGAAGACGCCATGCATTTTTTTGCAAGGGATACCGACCATCCTTATGTGCAGGAAAAACCATTCGACTGGATCAGGGCATACCAGGTGGGCGGAAGGTCTTTGTTATGGGCGCGCCAGACGCAGCGTTGGAGCGATTTTGATTTTGAAGGTCCGGCCCGCGACGGTTTTGCGGTTGACTGGCCTATCCGTTATAAGGATATAGCGCCCTGGTACAGCCATGTAGAGAAGTTTATAGGCGTCTCAGGTAATAAGGATGGCGTAGATACCCTTCCCGACGGCGAGTTCCTGCCCCCCCTCGAACTGGATTGCGTGGAAACGCATTTCAAGGATTTCATTACTAAAAATTATAACGACCGGCATGTCGTCTATGCGAGATGCGCGCATCTTACCGAGCCCCAACCTATTCATTTAGCGCAGGGCAGGGCAAAATGCCAGGGCAGAACGCTTTGCCAGAGAGGCTGCCCGTTTGGCGGATATTACTCCAGCGTTTCTTCTACCATCCCCTGGGCTTTGAAAACCGGCAACGCTACTTTGCGCCCGTTTTCTGTGGCGCACTCCATCATTTATGACGAAAATAAAGGCAGGGCTATAGGAGTAAGGGTGGTCGATACGAACACCAAGGAAATGATCGAGTACTATGCAAAAGTGATATTCCTAAACGCCGGTTCGTTAAACTCTAACCTCGTTTTGCTGAATTCCACTTCCCATCGTTTTCCCAATGGGCTGGGCAATGATAGCGGCGTATTAGGTAAATATGTCGCGTTTCATAATTATCGCGCGCGTGTGTCCGCCACTTTTGAAGGTTTCCTCGATTCACATAGCATCGGTAGAAGCCCCACTGCCGCCTACATGCCCCGTTTCCGTAACGTGTATAAACAACAAACGGATTTTCTGAGGGGATATGCTTCGGTATTTGGTTCAGGCAGGGGGGTAGACCACGACACGAATACTTTTGGAGAGCAGTTAAAGACCAATCTTGCCTCTAAAGAACTGGGTATTTGGTCGGTAGGGAATAATTTTATGGGAGAGACCATCCCTAAAGAGACGAATACCGTTTCCTTAGATAAGAATAAAAAAGACCAATGGGGAATACCTCAGCTCTCTATAAATATCCAATATGACGATAATGACGAAAAAATGATCCAGGATTTTTATGAGCAGGTATCCGAAATGTATGATAGGATAGGGTTTAAAAACATTAAAACCAGCGATAACAAATCGGCTCCCGGCCTGGATATTCATGAAATGGGCGGCGTCAGGATGGGTAAGGACCCGAAGACATCCGTACTGAACAAATGGAGCCAGATGCATGCTTGTAAGAATGTATTTGTGACCGATGGGGCCTGCATGACTTCTACCTCAACCCAGAATCCGTCGCTAACCTATATGGCCATGACCGCCCGCGCCGCCAATTATGCCATTGATGAAATGAAGAAAGGTAATATATAAAATTGATAAGAATCAACTATTTATGCTTTAACAGGCTTCAAATCCTGTTTTTTTACAGAAATAAAAAAAAAGTATAAAATTTTTAAAAAACTATGCAGCGAAATGCAATGAATAATTGCCTTCTATAATTAGACGAGCGAAAGCTCCGATTTTCCAAAACTAACTGGTTTCATAGAGAGAGAAAGCCCCGGATGCCTCCGGGGTTTTTTTTGTTGCCCTTTTGTATTACTATTCCATAAGTTGGGCTTTCGGGAAAATCCGGGATTGCACCAGGAGCCGATTCAGCTTATCCGGCGCCAGCCTCTTTATACCCTGCGTCGCAGTATTATTATTTCCATGCTCTTCGCAGAAAGCTTAGCCAGTTGCCATGGAATATGTTCTCTATATCCTTTTCCCCATATCCCTTTTTCTGTAAAAGGCCCCGGAGGTTTTGCAGGTCGGCAATAGTATCTATATCGTAGGGAGATTGCTCTGTGCCGAACATGCCGTCGAGATCGCTTCCGATAGCAATATGGTTGGTATTTCCGGCGATCTGGCAGATATGATCGTAGTGGTCGGTCAGGACGGCGAGATTGGCCTTCATTTCAAAAGGATCTGACTTACGGGAAATATATCCCGGAACCATCATCCAGGCGTCCAATACGCCGCCGATCACGGATCCGCGTTCGATCAGCCGCTTAATTTGCGCATCGGTGAGCTGCCGTTGGTGCGGCACCAGGGCGCGGCAATTGTGATGGCTTGCCCAAACAGGGCCTTTGAAGAGATCCAATGCCTGGTCGAACGCTTCATCGGTAAGATGCGTGACGTCGAGGATCATGTTCAGGCGATCCATTTCCTTTACCAACTCCACGCCTTTTGCAGTGAGGGGGCCGGACATGCCCGTTCCGGGCGAATAGCGTCCTGGCCCGTAATGCGCGGGACCCAACGCCCTAAGTCCGCCGGCATAGGCTTTTTCCAGGTAGGATAATTCCACCAGTGAATCGGCCCCCTCCAGGCTGAGAATAAACCCTACGGGCTTTTTCTCGTCGGGCTGGCCCTTGTCCATCCACAAACGCACATGGGCTTCCAGTTCGGGAAGACCAGTGATCTGTATCATTTCCCCCGCCGCTTCCATCGCCTTGTACCAGGCCAGCTGACCCTGGGTCTGCGCCCATGCCTGATGAGGAGAATTCCAGCCGGGCAGTTCGCTTCCCCATTCTACGTAACGGGCTATCTGCGTAGCTACCACCAAGCCGATCTTTCCCCTGCGCAGATCGGGAAGGGATACCGTATTTTTAGCGCGATCAGGTTTATCGGTCATTCCCTTTTCCCGTTCGCGGATATGGCTAACCGGCATCCTGAGATCCCTGTTCCATTCCAGCGCATTCATGGACAAATCGAGATGAGCGTCTATAATAAACATAGTTCAGAAGATTATTTTTGTTCAATTAAGCGTTTTTTTGCGCTTGTGCACGACTGTGCAGATTATATTCCCGATCAGCCTTTGGAAGTTGATAAGGCCGCCAGCTTTTTCTTCACCACGTCCGCCGGGTATTTCTTTGCAATCCGCATGATGTCATAACTGAATTCCCTGTAAGTCTCCTGCCAGAGCTTTGCCTCTTCCGGCGTGTAATCATAAAACCCTTTGGCATTAGCGACCCCTTTGGCCCCATCCTTTACCAAGTCGTCAATAAGCTTGGGGATCTCTGTTTTATTGGAAAGGGTAGGCAGCAGGTCCTTCATTACCGCATGGTAGGCGGGCAGGCCGGTGAGATCCATCCACCTGAACACGCCCACCAGCGTCATCCAGTAGCCTGCGTTGTTCCTGCAGGCCCTGTCTACATCTTCCACGGAGGCATAGCCTCCTTCTACCAGGTTAAACGCTTCCCGATACATCGCGTACATCAGGCGGTTGGTAATAAATCCGCGGATATCCTTTAGCGCCAGGGTGGGTTCCTTATCCCAATAATGGGCAAGCTCATATAAATATTTAGCGGTTTCCTTGTCGCTCAGGTCGCCGCAGATGATCTCGAGGAAACGGGTGGTATAAGCAGGTTCTGTCCAATGCAACCCGAAAAAGCGTTCAGGGCGCCTGACATGCTGTTGCAGGATGGAAATAGGAATAGCGGAGGTGTTGCTGCCGATAATAGCCGTTGGAGAAACTGCCGCCTCTATTTTTTCAAATACCGCTTTTTTAATGTCTATATCTTCCAGCGTACTTTCTATCGTTATTTTGCAATCGGCCAGCCTGGAATAATCGTCTGTTATCGTCAGGCGTCGAATGTAATCGTCTATGTTTTTGTCTGCAAGACCTTCTTCGATGGCTTTTGTTAAATGAGCCCTTACTCTTTCTTCAGCATGCCCCATATCGGCGGCAAGCGGCGCAATGCCTGTTACGGGATGCCCCGATATCAACAGACAGGTGGTAATGCTGCATCCCATCAATCCTAAACCGACCACGCCGACGGGCATTTGCTGAATATCAATTTTCGTTAAATCCATATTTCCTTTTATTGAATGATTTTACTAATGCTGTTCGGCTAATATATAGCGCATCGTTAAGTATTATTTTCACAATCGTTTGCGTAGTAATTGCCATTGCCGGTTTTATATCTTAGCCTGTTCGCCAGGACGATTGATAAAGCCCCGTCATGACCGAAAGTTAGGCATAATGCATAAATGTATTGTTTTATTTATTTTATCGTCTGCGGCTGAAAGAATTATTTTTGAATTTTCCTTAAAACCAAAATCATGAGGATAGCGCAATTTCTAAATGAACCGCACGGACGGGCCGTGGGAATCATTGAAAACGATACAGTATACGTTCTTGATAAAGTAAAGACGACCTATGAATTATTCAGGCGGTCGGAAGACGAGGGCATCTCGCTTGAACAGGCGGCGGAAAAGCTGGCGTCCGGTAAAACCCTTGATAGAGGCGACCTCGAAAAAAGAAACCGGTTCCTGGTTCCGCTGGATCATCCCGATCCCTATCGGTTATGGATAACCGGCACCGGACTTACCCATCTCGGAAGCGCGGCCTCAAGAAATGCCATGCATAAAAAAAGCGCCGAAGACGATGAAAAACTAACCGATTCCATGAAGATGTTCCGGATGGGATTGGAGAACGGCAAGATGGAGGGAGATCGCCCGGGCGCACAACCTGAATGGTTCTATAAAGGCAATGGGTTGATAGCGGTTTCTCCGGGGCAGCCATTGGAATCTCCTTCCTTCGCTTTAGATGGGGGAGAAGAGCCTGAAATCGCCGGGCTTTATATCGTCGATAAGAAAGGCCGGCCGGTAAACATCGGTTATTGCCTGGGCAACGAGTTCTCCGATCATGATATGGAAAAGATCAATTACCTGTACCTCGCGCATTCCAAACTAAGGCCCTGTTCTTATGGTCCCGAGCTGATAACGGGGCCTATGCCCGGCAATATTAGCGGAACCAGCAGGATCATACGGGAGGGTAAAACATTATGGCAAAAGGAATTTCTTACAGGGGAAGATAATATGAGCCATAACTTAGCCAACCTGGCGCATCATCATTTTAAATATGCGCTTTTCCGCCAGCCGGGCGATGCGCATGTCCATTTTTTGGGCGCTTCGGCCCTTAGTTGTTTAGACAATATCCGCACCAGGGATGGGGATATATTTTCGATCGAAGCCGATTATTTCGGGACGCCCCTGGTCAACCCTTTAAAGGTCGACTGAAGGATATCTTAGATGATATCCGTTACTTGCAGGCTTCGGACCGCGCCTGATTATCGTCCTTTCTTCGATCTAAAACAACTATTGTCTTTTTGGCGGTTTATCCTACATTTGATCCGCTAAACCAACCATCTCAATTCACATGTTGAATAGACGAAATTTCCTTGGCGTAAGCGCCAGCGCTTCAACTGGTTTATTCCTTTCAACGTTGGATGGGTTTTCTTTACTGAATAAGCCGAAAACAGGTATGAATAATAATTATAAACTGATCATCCTTGCAACGTCCTGGGGTTTTCCCGGAACGATCGACGAATTTTGCGCAGCCGCTAAAAAAGAAGGGTATGACGGAATAGAATACTGGTGGCCAATGGATGCCGGCAAACAGAAAGAGCTGTTTGCCGCCCTTAAGAAACATCAGTTACAAGTGGGTTTTTTATGCGGCGGCGGCCAGGCTGACTACGCCCAGCACTTAGACTATTTTAAAAAAATGACCGATTTCGCCGCAAACAATACCAGTCAGCGCCCTCTTTATATCAACTGCCATTCCGGAAGGGATCATTTTACAGAAGAGCAGAGCCAGGCGTTCATAGACCATACCAAACAGCTGGCGGAGAAAACAGGCATATTGGTTTGCCATGAAACGCATCGGTCAAGGATCATGTTTGCCGCGCATATCACCCGCCGTTTTATAGAAAAAAATCCTTCTCTCAAACTTACCCTTGACATCTCTCATTGGTGTAATGTACATGAGTCCTTACTGGAGGATCAGCAGGAAACAGTAAACATGGCATTGTCCCGGTCCGAGCATATCCATGCGCGTATAGGTCATCCCGAGGGCCCCCAGGTGAATGATCCCAGGGCGCCCGAATGGGCCGCCGCAGTGAAAGCGCATTTTGATTGGTGGGATAAGATTGTACAAAGAAAAAAAGAAAAAGGAGAACAACTAACGATCCTAACGGAGTTCGGTCCTCCTGATTATATGCCTGCCCTGCCCTATACCCGGCAGCCTTTGTCCGACCAATGGGCCATTAATACGCATATGATGCGCCTGTTAAGAAAAAGATATAGCTGACCTCGACCGCCGAAGCTCCGTAGGAGCGAAGGCGGGCTGGGTGATAAACTGCCGTAGCTTAACCGCCTACGCTTTTTAACCGCCGAAGCTCGAAGAGCGAAGGCGGTAAGGCGCCTGTGGTTGAAAAATAAAGGCGGACTGGCTTCCACGGGTTCGTATTGGGCGCACCGCAACAAAAATCATGATATTTTTAAGACGAGTACGGTTATTTAATCTTCAAAAATATAGCCAGATGCCTTACCTTCGCGCATCACATTTATGAATATCGCTTTCACTAAAATCATCCGACTCTCTGCAAGATTATGGGAATTTAACTTCCGTAGACTTCCTGGAGACCATTTTAATTTTCATGGAGATGTTACGAATGAAAAAGGAGAGAGACTCCAGTTTTCATTGTATAAGGATGCCCACGATGTGTGGCACGTTACCGGCCAAAAACTTCCTTTATGGATCGCCGATGCCGAGCAGGCATTGGGAGAAGCTATTGAAGAAGGTATGGCGGAAATAGCGAAACCCTGATAACAGGAACCTTTTAACTATTGTAACAAACATAAAATTAACAGAAGGCAATCTTTTTTGCTTTCTGTTTTGTCATGCCCGGGCTTTTCAGCAAAGCGGGGTATGCCAGGATCGTCAAGGGCTCGCAACATCACGAATAGATCGCAGAAGGTGCAATGCCGTTAACAACCTGCCGCGCCATTTAATAACCTGCAAGGATCAGTAAAGCTGCGCCAATAAAACAAGAGAATAAAGTCCTGAACAGCTTGCCTGCTATGGTTTCGGGGATCTCCGTATTGTTTGCAAATGGGAACGCCCCTCCCTTATTACTTACAGTCCCCGGGGCCGGATAAACCCTGGCGTGAACGGCTTCAGTAATTTGGCAAAATGCAGTAGTTCGGGTTCTGAATACATGGGCCCTACGATTTGAACGACGATGGGCAACCCCTCTTTGTTTAAACCAAGGGGAATGGTAATACTCGGGACTTCGATCGGGTTAAAAATAGTGGTATAGGTCGAATATCGGAAATAAGAAACGGTTTCTCCATCGATGGTTATCGGCGTTCCCTTAGGACATTTTTTGATCGCCGGTCCATAAGTAATGGGGCAGATGAAAAAATCATATTGTCCTAAGAAGTTTACCCATTTGGCTTTTAACTTTTCGTTATTTTCCTGCCATTGCCGCCAGTGGACATCGTCAGGATTGTCCATCGTGTTGTAAAACGGCGCTAGTCGCCCGGTCCCATCTTCCCACTGTTTCATACCGGTCTTGATATTATTCCTGACAGACTCAGGCTGGCCCTCTCCCGATAATAATGCCAGGCATTCCAGGTAGGAACGCATCATTTCGCCATAGGTATCCGGAGCGGTATTTTTTACCAACGCGCCATGGTGCTTGATGGAATCGATCAACATGCCAAGTTTTTCTTTGACGTCTTTACCTACCGTGACAACGTTATCGCCATTTTTCCAATCGTCTATCCAGGCGATGCGGTACTCGCTGATAGGCCTGTCCGAAGCTTGCTTCCACGCTATAGGCTGCTGTACGCGAAGGTCTTTTTTCGCGTCGCGAAGGATCAGCCACGCAGCCTCCAGGTCTTCCGGAGTTCTTGCCAGCGGACCCGCCACATTCAGGGCGCGCCTTTTCTTTTTCGAAGTGGTATCCGGGCCGTCGCCTTCTGTTGTGTTCAAGGAACCGAATGAGGTTTTTAAACTATATAGCCCGCAATAAGACGCAGGCACCCGGATGCTGCCGCCCAGGTCGCTGCCCAGGGCCAGGGTCGTAAACCCCGCCGCCAATGCCGCCGCGCCGCCGCCGGTGCTGCCTCCCGGCGAACGGGTAGTATCGTAAGGATTGCTTGCTGTAGGATATATTTCGCCCTGCGTTTGATAATCCATAAGCAGGGTGGGAACATTGGATTTCCCGAGAATGATCGCGCCCGACCTTTTTAATTGCTTTACCAGCTCCCCGTCTTCCGGCGCAACAAAATCACGGTACAGGTTTGCATTCAGGGTTACGGGCGAACCCTTCACCCAATACTCTTCCTTTACCGTAACCGGAATGCCATGCAGGGGGGAGAGCCATTCCCCGCGGGCTATTGCTTCATCCGCTTTTTGAGCGTCTTCCAAAGCTTCTTTCTCTCTTAACCACACAATCGCATTGTACTTGTAATTGTTGTTTTTGATATGGGCGATGAATGCTTTTGTTATATCTACGACGCTGGCTTCCTTATTCCGAAGCATAGCTCCTAATTCCGCCGCCGACTTAAAAATATACTTTCCCTCTACGGGTATTTCTTTTTGAGGTTTCTCATATAGTCCTGCTTCAGGAGAAGCGGGCGCAGGCTCCCCTTTTTTCTGGGAAAAAAACAAATAAGCGCCGGCGGCAATAACAATAAACAATAGCAGTATTATCCTTGCCTGACCCGGTTTTGTTGATTTTGCAGATTCCATACGATGTATAATTGGGTATAAAAATAGCTTTTATACTTTAACTGGCCAGGCGAATGTATGAACAGCGCCGGTTAGCCCTTATTTTTGTAACATGGATTATTTCAAAGACCTGCAGGAGGCTGTAAAGCTTGAACGGCAGGCAGACCGGCTGCTCTACCAGAAAATAATAGAAATGTCCTCTGTCGCGGATCGCAGGGCGGAGGGGCTTGCCTGGTATCCGGTTGCTATACGCGGGACTGAAATGAGCAAGGGAGATTACCTGACGGTGGAACTGGAGCGAACCACGCATCTTGATACCGCCCACCAACTTCGTTTCGGAATGCCTGCCGCATTGTTTTCCAATCACGATGCAAAAAATAATCGCATAGAAGGAATCATTACGCATCAGAGCGGCAATAGCCTTAAATTATTGTTGTATACCGACGATCTACCCGATTGGTCCGGCGATGGAAAGCTTGGGGTCGACCTGCTTTTTGATGAGAACAGCTATGAAGAAATGACCGATGCGCTCCGGTCAGCAGCCCTGTTGGCGGAAAAAGGCCCGGAGGGAAAATTGATAAGAATACTGACCGGAAGAGAAGCGCTGACGGCGCAGGATCCGGTTTCAGGGCCCCCAGCTAATGAATGGAATATTTCGGATCGCGGGATCGCTAATGATTTCAATGCATTAAATAACGAGGACACGCGCGATCTGAATCCTTCGCAGGCCGCGGCAGTCAATAAGATTGTAAACGCAAAGGCGCTGGCTATTGTTCACGGCCCGCCCGGAACAGGAAAAACGACCACAGTGATAAGGGCTGTCAAAGCCATGATCAAACAGGACGGTAAACAAATCCTGGTGGTCGCGCCCAGCAATACCGCAGTGGACCTGCTGGCGGAGAAATTAGCGGACGAGGGACTGAGCGTTCTGCGGGTAGGCAATCCCGCGAGAGTGTCGGAACGATTAATGTCGTTGACCCTGGATGCGAAAATGGCCGACCATAAGGCCATGAAGGAAGCCAGGAACCTCAGAAAAAAAGCCAACGAGTTCAGGAATATGGCGCACAAGTACAAGCGGAATTTCGGCAAAGCCGAGCGGGAGCAACGTAAGGCGCTTTTTGATGAGGCGAGGAAAATAATGCAGGAGGTAAACAACACGGAACAATATGTAATGGACGACCTGATCGGCAAAGCGCAGGTGATCGCGGCAACGCTGGTGGGTTGCCAACACCATACGGTGCGAAAATTAAGATTCCATACGGCCGTGATCGACGAAGCCGGCCAGGCTTTAGAGCCGGCCTGCTGGATACCTATTCTGAAAGCCGAAAAGCTGGCGATGGCCGGCGATCATTTCCAGTTGCCGCCCACCATAAAATCGAAAGAAGCAGAGAAAAAAGGGTTGGGGCTTACCCTGCTTGAAAAATGTGTCGCGCTGCATCCTGCTTCGGTTAGCCTGCTGGAAGAGCAATACCGCATGCATGAAACGATCATGGGATATTCATCGAAAGTGTTTTATGAAGATAAATTAAAGGCGCATGCCTCGGTCGCCGGGCGGTTATTGTTTCCGGGCGATACGCCGCTATCGTTCGTGGATACGGCCGGATGCGGATTTGATGAAAAACCCGACGGCACAAGCGTTACCAACCCCGAAGAAGCGGAGTTTGTTTTTAAGCATTTGAGGGGACTGGTTGCCGAACTAAAAATGCATTATTCCGATAAAGCTTTTCCCAGCGTCGCCGTTATCTCGCCATACAAACAACAGCTTGTGTTGTTGAAAGAGCAACTGTTGCAATCCCCCGACCTGATGGTTTACAGCGATAAGATATCGGTTAATACAATCGATAGTTTCCAGGGGCAGGAGCGCGATATTGTGTATATCAGCATGACCAGAAGCAATACGGCAGGAGAGATCGGTTTTCTCGCCGATATTCGCCGTATGAACGTCGCGATGACCCGCGCCCGTAAAAAGCTGGTGGTTATAGGCGATAGCGCCACCTTATGTCAGTTTCCTTTTTACCGCGATTTTGTCGACTATGCCGAACATTGCAAAGCTTACCAGAGCGCCTGGGAATTTGTGAATGACTAAAATATATAAACAATAAAATATCAATTATGATAGCTTTTGTAAATGGAGATTTTTTACCCGACGACCAGGCTTCCATTGGAATAGGCGACCTGTCCGTGCAACGCGGCTATGCGGCTTTTGATTTTTTCCGTATACGGAACAATAGGCCGCTTTTTCTGGATGACTATCTTTCCCGTTTTTTTAACTCAGTAGCCACGATGCATTTGCAACCAACGCAGAGCAGGGAGGACCTGAAAGAGATCATTTACGCTTTAATAGCGCAAAATAATGCGGAAACATCCGGCATGCGATTGATATTCACGGGCGGCTATTCCCCCGATAGTTATCAACCGGTAAAACCCAATCTGATCATCACCCAGCACCTGTTAAACCTGCCTTCAGCGGAAAAATTCGATACCGGCATTAAAGTGATCACGAAGGAGTACCAGCGGGATCTTCCTACGGTAAAATCGATCAATTATTTAATGGGCATCTGGTTGCAGGAAGAAATAAGCGCGCGTAAGGCGGAAGATGTGTTGTACTATAAAAATGGGATCGTTTCTGAATTTCCGCGCGCCAATGTTTTTATGGTAACGCGCGACAATAAGGTCGTTACGCCGTCGGAGAATGTATTGCGGGGGATAACGCGGAAGAAACTGCTCGAATGGATGTCAAAAGATTTTGAGATGGAGGAGCGGAATATAGGGATTGAAGAGATCAAAGAAGCGGCTGAGGTCTTTATGACCAGCACTACAAAAAGGATCCTAGCCATCAGTCATATAGATGATATCGTTATTGGCGATGGCAAAGCCGGGCCAATGACCCGAAAGCTGAGCGATGCGTTTGTGAGGTTAGAAAACCAGGTTCTCGGCCTGCCTGCTTAGGCGGCGGCGAGAACCTGGTCTGCAGATATCTTCAGGAAGAGAAGGTCTATAAATGTTTTACGATCCATTCGTAAGTGCGCCTTTCTCCCTCGGCGTTTACCATATGGCCTTCATCATGGCTATATAACTGGAGGTTCTCTCTTTTGTTTCCATAAAGGTCATAAATGGGCCATACTGCTTCTATATAGGGGCGGCTTTTTTCGCCGTCGGCGTCGCCGCCGCCAATGAGCAGGAATGGTTTGGGAGCGGATAAGGCCAATACCTCGTGCTGCTCATGCCCAAACTGGTGAATATCTTTACCCAGGTACCAGACATCGTCCCAGTTGGAGAAATTGATCCCTACTCCGCCCTCGTTACTAACGGTTACCTTCACTCGATCATCAAAAGCTGAAAGGTACAGGACTTCCTTGGCGCCAAGGGAATGTCCCATTGATCCGATCCGGTTGGCGTCTACCTCTTTTAAGCTAACCAGCACATCCACCGCCCGCTGCGCGTCAAATAACATTTTCGCCATTCCCTTTGATTGGGGGTGGCGGTCCGTAAATCTTTTCACTTGCTCGGGGTAAGTCCGGTCGCCCTTATCTCTCCATAAAAAGCACTGGGGGCAAAAAACGATGAACCCCATTTTCGCCAGCCTGTATCCGAAAGGAACGATTTTCCCTTCTTTGGCGCCCGATATATATAACATCTCGAAATCGCTGGTAGAATGCATGGCGACTACGCCGGGCAATTTTCCATTGATCTGTTCCGGCTTCAGCAGGTAGCCTCTTTCCATTATCCCCGGCTCTCCTTCATATTCCACATACTGGCGTATCAGTCCTTCTGTCCTGGTCTCGGACAATACGGTCAACCTGGGAACAGAAGGATTAGGTTTGAGCGCTCCGAGGTAATTTAACCACCTCTCCCTTATAACCTTTCTTTGCTTTTTCCATTTCGACAATGAGGTGATCGGCCTTCCTTTTGCATCTACTAAAAGAGGAGGGAGCGCCGCATCCCTGACGGCGGGGGTTGCTGTCAGTAATCCCGGAAAACTGATATACAGTCCGCCTATCCCCAGGGCTTTTAAAAATGTTCTTTTATGCATTTTTTTATTTTAAAAGTAATCTGATGATCAGTTGTATCCGCGGTAGACGCATGCGCTGATCTTTCTGCGGAAAGATAATGATGTTTTGTTTATATTGTCGTCCCTTAAGCAATAAAATACAATATACCGGCCATAGATTTGCAGTAGTTAACTAAGAGATCAATAACCGGCTATGCCTGAATGGAAAGTGGAGTTTGCCGCAAGCGTTCGATTTTTCCAGGGAAGATCAATACCTGCTATGCCAGAGTGGAAAACGAGTCTGCCGGAAGCGCCTGGTTTTTCCCAAGTGGATTGGATAATCCTATGGCAGCGGCGTCCTGCATATCGGGCGCATCAGTTTACCGTAAAACGATTTTAAATTGTATACAGTATGAAAATTATCAATTTGTTTGCCATTACAGCGATTGGATTATTGATTTTAACGGGGTGCGGAACGGGCGCTTCTTCCAGGCATGAGTCGTTGTTGACGATCTCCGCTGAAAACATGCAGGGCCTGGATGACCATCAGTGGTCCGCAGTAAAAGAAATTGACGGCAGAAAGGCGAGGGTCGTTACGGGCCGCGATACTGCTTCGTTTATTGTTCCCGCCTGGTGGGGAAATAGCGCCAGGCCCGGCGACGGGGAAATATTCGTGCTGGAAATAGACTACCAGGATGCGTTTTCAGCGCCTTTTATTGTTTATTCATTCGGCAATTCAGCAAATAGCCGCAACCAGATGAGCGAGCTTCATCGTATCGCCGGCGAAAATACCGCCGGCTGGAAAACGGCCTATGTTCCGGTGTCCTGGGACTATCTTTTCGCCGGAGCCGGCGCTCCCAGCGGGGTGGGTAACCAGGCTTTTGGCATCAAACTCGGAGATGAAGCAAAAGAGTTGCCTGTTTCGGAAATCAGGATAAGAAAGGCGGCGACCGGAGATGAAAGCCGTTATAATGCGGAAACCCGGGCATGGATCAAAAAAAGCCAGGAAAAATATGAGTTTAAAGATAGCTCCTCTACGGCTGCGCTGCCCGATACATGGAATACGAAGTCCTGCGTTCCCTATCTCCGCGATTACCTGAGCCCGATCCTTCCCTGGGCCGCGCCAAGGGAAGGCGAAGCGGGGGCGACCATGAAACTGCGCATGTCCCTCAACGAGATAGAGAGCAAACAGTTAGGCGTGTACGCTAATGGGAAAGACCTGGAAAACGTATCGATTAATGTTTCTGCCCTTAAAAACGAGGCCGGCGAGGCGTTAAACGCCGAGACCAGCCTGTATACGGTGGAATATGCGTTGATCAAAGCGAGAGGAAACCGCCCTCCCCAGGTAGACGCGCAACGGATATGGCCCTTGTATGAAACGCCGGTAAAAGCGGGCAGGTCGCAGGCTTTCTGGCTTAGCTTCAAAACAAAACAACAAACGGCAAAGCCGGGCCTGTACAAGGGAGAGATCAGCGTTTTGATTCATGGAAAACCAGCGGAAAAAATCCCGCTGGAAATTGAAGTGATGCCCATATCCCTGTTGACGATGGATGAAGCGGGTTTGTCGATGGGAGGATGCGTAACCGGGTTCATCCCCTTCCATGATATTACGTACGCGGTTGAAAACAATGTCAACGCCATTAACCTTTGGTATAGTTCTACCCGACCGAATATGAGCAAGACAGATGGCAAGCTGAAACTGGATTTTACCTTGATAGATGAATGGATGAAAAAGGCAAAACAGCTGGGTATGCAGAATATCGTTTATTTCTTAGGAGGCAACCCGTACGGCTTCCCAAAGACAATGAGAATAGAGCAGGAGCTGTTCATGACGATGCACGACGAAGGAACCCCGGAAGAAAGAAGCGCTAAATATTTAAAGCTTGCCGCCGATCCGGCAAACAGGGGATATATTATCAAAGAGATCCGCGAGGCTTACGGAGAATGGGTAAAGCAGTTCACCGAACATGCGCAGCAAAACGGCTGGCCGGAAGTTATCCTGACGCCTTTTGACGAACCGGCAAAACACCGGCAGCAACCCTACAGAAAGGAAGGGAATGAGAACGACAGCACGGTAATAGGAACAGGCCCCTGGATTAAAACGCATTTTGAGGATGGCTGCGATCTGATCAGGAAATACGCCGCTCCCGGGACGCGTATCTATGGTTCCATCCATCATCCTTCGGGCATTGAGTTTCTGCCTAAAATAAATGTGTTCTGCACGAATGCTATTTTTGATGATCCTGAGTTGGGCAATAAGGTCCGCGCCGGAGGAGAGGGTAAATATTTCTGGCAATATACCGGCATTGGCGGCGGCGGCGGAAGCGAGCCCACCAAGATGCGGTATGCATTCGGATTTTATTTTGGCGCCTATGATTCGCGCGGTTCTCTCTTATGGGCTTATAACTGGGGCGGTCGTTTCAATACCACCCAGGGAAATAACTGGATGATCTGTTGGGACACGCCATTCAGCACGATCCCTACGCTTTCGTATGAGGGATTAAGAGAAGCATGGGACGACAGGCGTTATATAGAAACACTGAGAAAAATTGCTAAAGACAAAGGCAAAGAAGAAGAGATCAGGATATTCCTTGATGATATTTTCAGCCAGGCCACGAACACCAAAACAGAAGGGGGAGTGGATACGGTGAATGATTTCTGGGCGGATACGAAATCGCCGGAGAAATTAGACAGGTGGAGGTTTTTGATAGCAGATAAGATCATTGAACTATCTAAAATATAGTTGAACGATTATTATGATAAAGGCGGCGCCGGAATCATATTCCGGTAGCCGCCTTGCTGTTTATGCATTCGAGACTATCTATCACAAAACAAAAAATTCATCTATTCGAATGGCAAAACCTTTTGAAAGATTTAATTTTGTTTTGTAAGAAAATATAAACAAAGCCTACCATATTCATGATACTTGCAGTTTGTCCTAATCCGTCGATAGATATTCTGGCTGAGATTGATCATTTTCGTTTGAAATCGGTCAACCGGTTCAAAAAAGAACTTCATTATCCGGGAGGAAAAGGAGTGCATGTGGCCATGGCGGTTGCGGAAATCGCCGGTCAGGCCGATCTTTTAGGCGTCTGGGGCGGTCCTTCAGGCGCATGGATTAAAGAAGAATGCAAAACCCGTAACGTGGCCTGTTATGGACCTACGGTTAGTGGATGGACCCGTAGCTGTTATACGTTTAAGTCGGAAGATCCGCATATTAATGAAACAGAGATAACCGGCGCGGGGCCGCATACCAGCGAGCGGGAATACCAGGCGTTCGTAGAAGAATACAGCGCTTCGATTGACCGTTACGAAGTAGTATGCATGAGCGGTTCCGTTCCTCCGGGCTTTTCTTCCGACACGTATTTTCGCCTGCTCGGCTTTTCTAAGAATAAAAAAACCATCATAGACTGCTCGGGAATAGCCTTGGAAAAAGCGTTGCAACGCAACCCCTATTGCGTGCACATCAATATTCATGAGGGGAAAGCCCTTTTTGATATTGACGATCCTGCGCAGATAGCCGTTAAGTTAAAAGAACATTGCGCTTATGCCGCGGTGACCAATGGCGCCGACGGCTTATACCTCGCCCACCGCGATCAGCTTATTCATGCCGCTGTGCGGGTAGACCATGTGATCAGTACTGTTGGCAGCGGGGATTGCCTGACCGCCGGTTTGGCCGTAGCTATTTCACAGCAATATTCAATAGAAGAAATGGCCAGGCTGGCGGTAGCCTGCGGCGCTGCGAATTGTATCTATGAGGAACTGGGTATGCTCAGGTTGTCGGACGTTCAGGCGCTGAACAAAAAAGCGCAGGTTAAAACAATTCATTAACTTCCCTGGTACAAGCGCGCTTCGTGCCTGGGTCTGTTTATGAGCCGCTTCATTAAAAATAACGTAGCTGCCATGAGAAAACATTTCTTGTCATTCCTTTTTTTGTGGGTCTCGGTATTGCTGGCTCCAGTAGCATTTGCGCAAGACCAATGGGCGTTTTATAAAGGCGGAAAGGGCCCGGGGAAGGGGAAACATATTGTATGGATCAGCGGCGACGAAGAATACCGGTCGGAAGAGGCCTTGCCGATGCTTGCGCAGATACTGTCTGCCAGATATGGGTTCGACTGCACGGTACTGTTTGCCATTGACCCGAAAACCGGCGCCATCGATGGAGACTGCCAAACCAATATTCCCGGCCTGAAAAGCCTTGCGTCGGCAGACCTGATGGTCATTTTTACGCGCTTCAGGGAGCTGCCCGATGAGCAGATGAAATACATTGATCAGTACCTCGCTTCCGGGAAGCCGGTAGTCGCTTTGCGTACTTCTACGCATGCATTTAATTACAAAAGAAACAAAAACAGCCCCTATGCGAAATATGATTTCGTTAGCTCCGTAAAAGGATGGGAGGGCGGTTTCGGAAAACGGGTCTTAGGCGAGACCTGGGTAGATCATCATGGAAAACACGGCGTTGAAGGTACGCGTGGATTGATAGACGGCATCGCGCAAAATGCAGGCAATCCTATTTTAAAAGGCGTAAAAGACATATGGTGTTATTCAGATGTGTACACGATAAGAAAATTGCCGGCAGACGCTGAAACGCTGGTATATGGTCAATCGACCCGCGCCCTCGATCCTCAATCTGCAGTAAACCTCGACAAATCAATCATACCGGTAGCCTGGACCAGGACATATGCCAATGAAGCCGGTAAAAAAGCAAGGGTATTTGCCACCACTATGGGCGCATCCATTGATCTGTTGAACGAGGATTTGCGCAGACTGCTTGTCAACGCCTGCTTGTGGGCGGTTAACCTGGAAGCGCAAATACCCGAAAGAGCCGATGTTGGATTTATCTCCCCGTATAACCCGACGATGTTTGGTTTTGGCCAGTCAAAAAAAGGCGTTTACCCTTCGGATTTTAAGTTGAAATAACAGCAAAAAGCCTTTGCGTGGGATATTTCGGGGGGACTCTATTTCTCCAGGGGATGCTCTTTCAGCAATTCAGCAGGCAAATAAAAATCTGTTTTGTTTTTTGTAGCGGCTCTTACCTGTTTCACTTTATCGGGAAGCACGGGAGAGGCCTGGTTTCCAAAAGCATTTCTGATATACGTCAGTACGGCGGCTACTTCCTGGTCTGTCAGCAATCCTTTGAACGGCGTCATCGGCGCCTGTCCGGGATATTTTACGTCGTTTATTTCAATCGGGCCAAGCAATCCGTTCAATACGATCTTGATCAGGCGTTCTTCATTTCCTATGGCCCATTTTGTGCCGGCAAGCGGCGGAAATCCTGAAGCGGCAAGACCCATTCCGTCTGGCTGGTGGCAGGTAATACAATATCCTTCCTTCTCATAGATCTGTTTTCCCTGTATAAAAAGCGCCAGGTCGTTTCCTTTTAAGGAAGTTAAGGGCTTATCCTCTTTTTCCGCCTTGACCGGCAGACCGTTCAGGTGCGCTACTGACGCTTCATACGCGTGGATCATCCATTCGTCGAGGGGTTTCCTGGCGGCTTCCGCTAAAATAGGCGCTCCTTTTTCCTTTCCTAGCCAGGAGGCGGCCACGATCGCCGCCAGGCGCACTCTTCCATGATCGTCTGCGGCGGCTTTCATTAGCAATGCCTCCTGGTCGGGGAGTTGGGCGCCGCCATAGCGAACTACCTGTACTGCAGCTGCCCTTGCCCGGTAATCTTTCGATTGCAATACCCGGCGCAGCAGGGATTGATCTATTTTGTTCAGCCCCCAGCTCACCCAAAGCGCTTCCAGCAAATGGTGTTCATACCGGCTATCATTTTTATCGAGGTTATCTACCCATGTTTTCATTTTAGGCAGGACCTGCGAGGCTTCTCTTCCCCTTAGTTCCCGGCGCGTACGGTAACGCGTACGGTATTCGGGAAGCTTAAGGTTATCTAATAATTCCTCGATACTGGCGCCGTCTATCCTGGCCGGTTTCACCAATGGTCGGGAAGGATAAGTGATGCGATAGACCCTGCCATGCGAATGATCGCGCAGCGGATCCCTGGCATTGTGTTGCATATGCCCTATCAGGATATTGTGCCAGTCGATCACGTAAAGAGAGCCGTCGGGAGCAAACTCCATATCTACCGGCCTGAAATTACGGTCGGCGCTAACGACGAGGTCTAACCGGTGTTTGCTGCCGTACCCTGTTCCGCTATCTGTTAGCGTATGTTCTTTTGTGCCCAGAAAACCGATGGTATTGTTGATCAGGAAATCGCCCTGCGCCTCGTCGGGGAAATGCCGGCTCGAAACAAATTCCAGCCCGGATGTAGGCCTGACCCGATGGGCTTTTTCGACTAGGTCGAATGATTTATGCGTGGCTTCTCCATACCTGGGCAATACCGTGCCGGGCAGCATCCAGCGAACATCCGGACTGGAAGTTTCGGCAAAGAAAGGCTGTCCCCAGTCGTCAAAGGCAATACCCCAGGGATTAGGGATGGAAAGCTGGGCGGTGCGTTCAAGCCGCCGCTGTTGCGGCGCATACCGGTAAAAGCCGCCATTGGTGGCGCGCACCGGCCCGTAAGAAGTTTCTACATTGGTGTGCAGGAACACGCCCTCGCCCATATAAATCGCGCCGGAAGGATCTACCGTAAAAGCATGAATATTATGGTGCGTATCATGATCGTCAAACCCGCTCAGTAAAATCTCATTTTTATCCGCCTTATCATCTCCATCGGTATCGACATATAGTTTAAAATTGGTTCCCTGCGATACATATACGCCTTCAGGAGCGATCTCAAAACCCAGGGGCAGGTGCAGGCTGTCTGCGAATATGGTTTGTTTGTCTGCCTTTCCATCGCCGTCGGTATCTTCCAGGATCAGGATCTTGTCGTTGGGTTTGGGGTCGCCGGGCCTATAGTGGGGGTAGCTGGGCATAGCGGCCACCCAAAGCCGCCCCTTATTGTCGAAAGACATCTGCATGGGTTTGGCCAGGTCGGGGAATTCCTGTTCGGATGCAAAAAGCTCGATCTTGTAACCGGGCGCAAGTTTGAATTGGCGCAGCGCTTCCTGTCCGGATAAATATTTCAGGCTGCCGTTTTCCTTTGGATTAAAATTCGTTTTTATTTCGGGCAGGGGCCGGGTATGTTTGTCTGCTTCGTTAAGGTCCATTTTTTTGCCTTTTACCGCCAGCCAGATAGCGGTGTCCCTGATGGCGGTCATCTGGCGTATCTTTTCAATTTCGGCCGGGTAATTGTCGGGCCCGAAAGGTTTGTAACGGCGTCCGTAAACATGCACGCCATTGGGGATCTTAAAATCATTGTGCCAGGCCCAGTTTTTTTCTTTCACTGCTTGCAACACGAGCTCCCTGTTGGCTTCTGCTTTGGGGGCTTTCTTTCCGAATAGTTCATCTGCCAGCAAAACCGCAAGTTTTTTATATCCTTCTTCATTCAGTTGCGAGCCGTCGATGGTGAGCGGTTCTTTGGCGCCGGTAAACCATTGCAGGGAAGGATGATAGGCATCGGCAAAAACGAGTTTATGTTTATGCGCGATCTCCTGCATTGCCTCGGCATACATCAGCAGGTTGGCATTTTCTTTTTTTCCATTCGGCAGATCGTAGCGGCCTGACAGGTCTTCAAAGGCAATAGGCGATACGATGGCCAGCTGCGGGGGCGCGATCCCGTTATACCGCTGGTTCAAGGTATGGTCGATAAAAGCCTCCAGTTCGGCCTTGTAGTTGTCCAGTCCTTCCTTTCCCTGGAAAGACTCGTTGAAGCCAAAGAAAGCAATAATGATATCCGCCTTGTGCCGCGATAGCCATTCGTCCGGCGACTCAAAATTTCCTTCGCTTTGCGAAGGGGTCGCCAGTTCGGTCTGGAACTGCTCTGCTCCGGGAAAGGCCCAGGGCGTGTTCCTGGCTGCATGCGGCCTGAATCCCGGCGTATTTCCGCCGTCGCACATATTGCGTATATACAGCATGCTGTCCGGATAACGCAGCTGCATTTCTGTCTCGAAATGCCCATAGTTCATCATCCTGGACCCAAGGTTATTGCCAATTAAAAAGATGCGGGATCCTTTTTGTACCGGCAACGCGTTGTTTTGAGCGGGCTGGCAGCCGATAAAAAGCGTAGCTGTTAATGAAAACAGGGCCAGCAACGCGCTAACTGTTTTTCTCATAGAAGCAATCATTGGTATTATTCCAGTATTTAGGGGCAGTGAACGATATGATCATTTCTATAAAGTTAGCGGTTTGCGCTTTCAATATTGCCGCCGCTTAAAGAAAATGAAAGCCGGCGTTTTTATTAAAAAATAAATAATTCAATGGATATCCTGATTGAAATCCATAATATTTGTAAATAATCCGGGGATGCCGGGCATTAATCTATACTTATCGATTGATTCAGGCTCGCATACCGGGATAAGGAAAACCTGTCATGTATTATTCAATAAATTATCGATTGATTTATGGGAGAGTTACAAATCAAGAAATCGCCAAAACAATATGACGCGGTTATTGTGGGTTCCGGCGCGGGAGGAGGAATGGCTGCTTATGTGCTGGCGCATGCCGGTTTGAAAGTATTGATGCTGGAAGCCGGCCCGTTTTATGATCCTGCAAAACATTCCTCGCAACTAAAGTTTTCTTATGAATCTCCCCGCAGGGGCGCCAATACCAAAGCCAGGTCTTTCGGCGATTTCGACGCGGCATTCGGAGGCTGGGAGCTGGAAGGAGAACCATATACCAAAAAAGACAATACGGAATTTGACTGGTTCCGGTCGCGCATGCTTGGAGGAAGAACCAATCACTGGGGCCGGATCTCGCTAAGGCTGGGGCCTAAGGATTTTCAGCCGGACGACGGCATTAGTGAAAGATGGCCTATTACTTACGATGAGGTAAAACCCTTTTATGATAAGATCGATCGTTTACTGGGCATCTATGGCACCGTGGAAGGCCTGGAAAATGATCCGGACGGTATTTTCCTGCCGCCGCCTAAACCGCGGCTACCGGAATTGTTTATTATCAAGGGCGCAAAAAAGGCAGGCGTAAAAGTCATTCCCGGCAGAGGCTCCGTATTAACGCAGGCCTTGCCCGGAAATAAGGACAGGGGTGCTTGTTTTTATTGCGGGCAATGTAACCGCGCTTGTAAAGCGTATGCCGACTTTTCCTCCTCTTCCTGCCTGGTGATCCCGGCATTAAAAACGGGCAACCTCGAACTGATCTCCAATGCGATGGCCAGGGAAGTATTGACAGATAAAAACGGTCAGGCCGTGGGCGTATCTTATGTCAGCAAGGACGATATGCTGGAATACCAGGCGATGGGTAAGATGGTGATATTGGCGGCAAGCGCCTGTGAGTCGGCGCGGATCATGCTTAATTCAAAATCGACCGTTCATCCTAATGGATTGGCCAACAGCAGCGGGCTGGTCGGGAAATACCTTCAGGATTCAACCGGCGCCTCTCAATCTGCCGTGCTTCCGCAGCTATTGGATCGCAAGCGGTTCAATGAGGATGCCACGGGAAGTTTAAATGTTTACGGCCCCTGGATGGAAGACAATAAAAAACTTGATTTTCCCAGGGGTTACCACATTGAGTTTGGCGGAGGCATGCGTATGCCCGGTTATGGCTTCGGCGGCGAGGTTCCGCGTTTAAACGGCATGATACCGGGCCGCGATGGAAAGATGAAGGAGGCGGGCGGATTCGGCGCCTCTCTGAAAGATGATTATCGCCGTTTTTATGGCGCGCAGATCGGCATGGCCGGGCGCGGGGTAGGCATGGCGAGGATCGATAATTATTGCGAGATCGATCCGAATGTGGTGGACAGATACGGCATTCCTGTGCTGCGCTTTCATTACAAATGGAATAATGACGAGATCAACCAGGCAAAACACATGCAGCAGACCTTTGATAAGATCATCCATGAACTGGGAGGAATATCTCTGTCTAAGCATGGACCGGAAGATATGTGGGGACTCGAAGCGCCCGGAAGGATCATCCATGAAGTGGGCACGACCAGGATGGGGAATGATCCCAAATTGTCCGTATTGAATAAATGGTGCCAGGCGCATGACTGCAATAATCTTTTCGTGGTGGACGGCGCGCCGACAGTGCAGCAATCAGATAAAAATGCCACCTGGACGATCCTTGCCTTATCGATGCGAACGGCAGAGTATATCCTGGAACAAAGGCAAAAGCAAAATATTTAATGCGCGTATGCATTACTATTATCAATAAAAAATAAAAGCGCACAGGTAAAATATTATATATGAAAAGACGAGATTCCATTAAAGCATTGGGCATTGGCGCCTTGTCAGCCGGCGCCTTACTCAAGAGTTGCAAGCCTGAGCCGGGAGAAAAGACTGCTGTAACTAATGTAGCCGAAGGCGATTATTCCGACAGGCAGGCGCAGGAGATAGAAAGGGATAAAAAACTGCTGGCGGAAACCTTTTTCACGCCCCATGAGATGGCTACCATAACGATCTTGGCGGATATTATCATTCCGAAAGACGAGCGCTCGGGAAGCGCTTCCGCCGCGAAGGTTCCCGAGTTCATAGAATTTATTGTGAAGGATATGCCCGAACACCAGTTGCCGATGAGGGGAGGACTGCGCTGGTTAGACCTGAAATGCCTGAACAGGTATGATCAGCCATTTAAAGATTGCACTGCAACGCAGCAATTGGAGATCGTCAATGAAATTGCTTATCCTGCCAGGGCAAAACCCGAAATGCAGCAGGGCGTAGCTTTTTTTAACCGGATGAGAAACCTGACGGCGACCGGCTTTTTTACCAGCAAGATGGGTATTGAAGACCTGGGCTATGCGGGTAATAAGCCCAACAGGTGGGAGGGCGTGCCGCCGGATATTATTAAAGCGTACGGATTGGAAGACATAACATTTTAGCGACCGAAGCAAGCATTAATCGGGCCTTGCACAATAATTAATTATTGTTTCATATCCCTCTGACCATCCTACTGGTTGTTAATAGGAACACACAAAGATCTTTTCCGGCTATAAACCGGTTGAATAATGATGCCATGAAACATTTATCTTCTTATTTATTTAGCGGCATATTGCTCGCCCTGTTTCACGCGGATGCCGCTGCGCAAAAACTTATCAATTCTTTTGAAACGGATAAAGAGTTGAAAAGCGTGCAGGCGGGCAAGGGCGTGCAGGCCCGGCAATCAACAGATTTTCCTGCGTTAAACAGACATTCGCTTCAATGCATATTTCCTGCAAATGGAGGAGAGCTCAGGCTGGTAGAGTTGAATGTATCTAACTGGAATGAAGATCCGGCCGTAAAAAAATCCGGCGCCGACGCGTTGTTGTTGTTTGTATGGAGCGAGCGGCCGGCGCAGGTATCGCTGGTCGTTGAAGATTCCGCGGGAAACCAGTCGGCAAAACAATTTTCGCTCAGGCAGGGAGCCAATCACCTGCAGGTTGCCTTTGCAGCGTTTAAGGGATTTGATATGGCAAAGGTCAGCTCGCTCCTGTTAAAAACAGCGGATAGCGCTTCCCTGTACCTGGATTATATTGCGCTTGACCAATACCAGAAAGTGTTTGATGCCAAGGGGAGATGGGATGTGGATTATACGGATGCGATCATAACGCCGCATTTTCCCTGGGCAACCAATTTTGCAAATGGTAAAATAAAAGCGTACAGCATATCGCCAATATTTGACGGCCGAGGTATTATTGAATTATCCGAGCGGCTGGCGCTGGATTTTACGACTACCACGATCGGGCGTTCTGCCGGTATCAACCGCTGGGGATTTGGCGATTTCTATGATCGCCGGAATCCAATGTCGCACGATGGAAGCTATCCTTATAACCTTGCCTTCAATTATATTGCGGATGATATTATGTTCAACCCCGAATATGATGTGATCATCTGGCCGGGGCTCCATCCCTGGGAAGACTATCCCCGGGCATTACGCCAGGCATTATTGGAGCGGGTAAAAAAAGGAACAGGATTGGTGTTGCTGTATCCTGCCAGTAAACCCGGCGGAGAGAATGATTTTACAGCCTTTTCGCCGCTGGCGGTAAAACCTTCTGTAAACATCGACAGCATTATGAAACTTTATCACTCAAAAGCCAATATATGGCCGTTGATGGATACTTCGGCCTGGGTAAAAACCGGCGATCATTATATCACCCGCGGCGTCGAGCTGGGAGCTCTTCCGATGGGGCAGATGGGC
The DNA here is from genome assembly GCA_016786785.1 of Chitinophagaceae bacterium. Classification (GTDB taxonomy): domain Bacteria; phylum Bacteroidota; class Bacteroidia; order Chitinophagales; family Chitinophagaceae; genus Flavitalea. The sequence continues at coordinate 6,887 of JAEUVR010000297.1, read as the reverse complement.
GTTGTTCCCTGCGCAGATAACGGGCAGGCGCTGATCCGTACGGCTGATGGAAACCCGGTAGTATCCGTAAAAACCTATGGCAAGGGCCGGATCGTGGCGATGGCTTATCCGGAAAACGGGTTTATCCCCAAATTAAAAAATCCCTGGGAAACAGGACTTTCATACCCCTTCTGGGAACACATGTGGTCGCTGGTGGCGCGCTCGGTAGTCTGGGCCGCTCAAAAGGAACCCTCTTCTCATATTGCGCGGGCGGAGGCGAGCGCCAATGCGCTGGAAGTTTTTTTTGATAATATTGGCAACAATGATTCGCTGCGTATAAATATCCAGGATGATTTCGGGGTAGTGGAAACATCTTATACGATGCCGCTTAATAGCAGTAAAAATGGATCGGTGAAAATTCCCTTGGCCGCGACCGTGCATGGCGGAGAACATTTTGCCGCCCTGCAATTAACAAACGCCAAAGGCGTGCTGGACTGGTATGCATTAAAATTCTCAAGAGCCCAACAGGCGAAGATCAGGGCCGTTGACAGCGAACTTGACGAGATACCGGCCGGAAAAGCCATCAAGACAAGCGTATTCGTAAACGCAGAAAAGCCTTTTGCCGGAACGCTCTCCGCCTTTCTCTATGATAATTATGACCGGCTGGTATCCACGCAGTCTAAACCTGTTAATTTTTCAGGCGACCGGAAATACGAATTTATACTGGACTCTAAAAATATCCTGTCGCATCTGGGCAGGGTGGAATTTATCCTTTCGGCGAATAACAGGCAGCAGGACCGTAAAAAGAAAGAGATCTTTTTTCATCAGCCAAGAAAATGGGACGACTATGATGTCACCATGTATCATTTTGGCCCCAACCCGGTTCCCGGCACATGGAGCGCCATCGACGCCCAGTTGAAAAATATGCATGTTACTACTTTGGCCGCCTATACCATGGAGCAAAGCAAACATGCCAACTATAAGGTGCAGGCGGAGACCAGGATCAGCGGCGTGGAATCGCCTGATAACGGACCCGACCTGGAATATTACGATTCCATAAAAGCAAAATACCTGGAAACAGGCGACAAAAGGGTATTGGCGCGAAAATATGGTCTCAACGATTCTGTTTACCTGCGCGCTGTCCGTGAGGAGATGTATAAGATGATCCCCGCCTGGCGTAAGTTTTCGCCTTCTGCCTATTATATTTATGAGGAACCTTCGGTAACAAGATATGACGATGCGCTTGACCTCGATTTTTCAGAGATAACATTGAAGGCTATGCGCGAATGGCTGCGCGGGATTTATCCCTCGTTGCAGGACCTGAACAGGCAATGGGGAACCGGGTTTGCTTCCTGGGAGCAGGTCGTTCCCGACGATTACCGGGAAGCGCAGGAAAGAGGCAATTACTCTTCCTGGGCCGACCATCGGTCTTTTATGGAGAAAACCTGGTCGGATCAGTTCCGTTATGTGCAGGATGTATTGCATGAGATAGATCCCGGGGGGCTGGTGCAACTTTCCGGCACGCAGGCTTCCGGCGCGCACAATGGATATGATTACAGCCAGTTGGATAAACATGTAGGGCAGATGAACCCTTATGATATAGGCAATCAACTGGAATACCATCATGATTTTAATCCCGACCTGAAGGTCTCGGGACAGGCGGGGTATGGCGCTTCGGGCAAAAAAGTATTGCATGATTTTTATGAGCATATATTCCTGAATGAAACCGGCGGCGCCTATATCTTCTGGCAGCAGTCTTCTTTGAATCCCGATCTCTCCTATTGCGCGAGCGGGCTGGACATGAAGAACGGCTTTTATGAGATGCGCGAAAAGGGGATTGGAAAATTATTTGCCTCCTTTCAACCTGAAAACGAGCATAAGATCGCCATTCATTATTCTTATCCGAGCATCCATGCCGCCTGGATCGTTGACGGCGTTATCAAAGCCGGCCGCAATTATGGCAATTCCAGCGAGACGCTTGGCCAGCTAAGAAAAAACCTTGACGGATGGGTGAAGATATTGAAAGATGCGGGGTTAGGTTTTGATTTTATCGCTTATAGCGGTATTGAGAACGGCGACCTGATCAGTAAGGGTATTAAAACATTGATACTCCCGATGAGCATGGCCCTGAGCGATAAGGAAGCAGCGCAGATAAGGGCGTTTGTTGAGCATGGCGGGATTGTAATTACCGATGCGCTCGCAGGCGTTATGGATGGCCATGCGCGCTTCCGTACCGAACAGGCGTTGGCGGATGTATGGGGCATAGCGGCGCAATCGCATTCCCGGAATGATCTGGTAACGCCTCGCAACGATAGCGAATTAACATTGAAAGGGGCAACGGCGTTATCAGAAAAGCAGGGCGCTCCCCAGTTGATCTATCATAGCTATGGAAAGGGAAAAGCCTTTATGCTTAATTATTTTCTTGATCATTATCCCGAGGAAAAACGGACCCATACGCAGGAAGCCTCGCTGGCCAAAATAAAAAAGGTATTTGAAAAAGCAGGCATCGTTCCGGGGATCTATTTCACCGGGCAGAACGGCAAGCCGGTTTCGGGCATTTCGAAATATGCTTTTTCTGAGGATGCAAATGCCGGTCGTACCGATAAGAAGGATATCCATGCTGATCGTCCGGTTGGAGGGAACGGTAATGCTAATGGCGCTTCCAGCGCTATTATTCTGGGCGTATTGCCCGATAAACAGGCGGCAGCGCAGGAGATAAACATTCATTTCAAAAGCGCCGGGCATTTATATGATATCCGGAATAGCCGGTATATCGGCCGGGGCGAAAAATTCCAGGTAAGCGTTGAGCCGCTGGTTCCCGGCATTTATGCGTTGCTGCCTGATGTCATAAAGGGCATGAGCGCGAAAGCTGCGCCTGCTATAAAAAGAGGCGGCGCCGTGGATATCCGGTTCAGCGTGGAAGGAGGGGAGTCCTTGCGGTTGAAATCTGTCGCCAATATTTATGTATATAACCCTGCCGGCGAAAAAGTAGACGTGTACAGCGATAATGCGATGATCATAAACAATAAGGGAAGTTATCGTTTTAATACCGCGTTGAATGATCCCAAAGGAAAATGGAAGATCGTTGTCAGGGAAACCATCAGCGGCAAGCAAACAGAATTGCCGCTGGTATTGGAATAGTAGAGCGATGATACTTAAAATAGGCTTTGCATGAACCGATCAATGGATTTCTGAAAAATAGTATAGATAAAATGTATTAAAGTACGATATGGCTGGGGCGCATCTGGTTAATTTCGGATCATTAAAACCCATGAACCATTGAGCTATAGATGCAGGATCACGCCAGTTTCAAAAATTAAAATGCTGGCGGTATTTTTATTTATCGCGGTATCCGTTTCAGCCCGGCCGGAAATTTTTAAAAAGACGCAGGCAATAGTTCCCAGTATCAAAGAGGATACATCGCGCGAAAAGGAGTTGGCTTCTCTCGCATGGCCTCCCAGGCTCGCCAACGGGAAAGAGGTTGCCACTGATATGTCGCCGGCGTTTTTAATTAAACCTGCAAATGTTCAATTGGAAGAAGGCGTTGAGATAGCCAGGACGCCCGCGGCAATAAGGACGACAATATTTACCGCGTCAATCCTGAAACCGGTAGAATGAAAATCGCTGCGCTCCTGCCGAAGCCAAAGCATACCATTCCCGCCAGCGTAGTGGACTTTTGACGTCAGGAATGAGAGAATTAAAACAGTTGGCCGGGGAATGGTAGCTTCACAAGATTATGTTACTTCTATGGATCTCGATCCTGTGACACAACGTTATATCTACTATGTTCCCGGCGCTCATGGCGGCGGTATAAAGGATGGAACGCCGGCTGCCATAACGTGATTCTCTCTATCTTAGAAGATATTCTTAACTCAAACAACAGGCAATGATCCCATTAGTCAACCTGGCCATGCGGTTCCCCGGCGCCATCGGAATCATCTCGGGCGGGCGTTCTTATCGCATCTCGGAATTATTTGATTGTTCGGTAAAAATGGCTTCTTTTTTATTGAATGGCAGATCCGATCTGCAGGAAGAGCGGGTGGCGTTCATGGTCGACCCCGGGTTTGACTATGTAAAAACACAGTGGGGAATCTGGCTTGCCGGCGGTATTGCAACGCCGCTCTGTATATCTTATCCTACAGCCTCATTGAAGTACATAATAGAAGATGCAGGAGCTAAAATAGTTGTTGCCTCTCCGCAATATGCCCGACAATTAGCAGGTCTATCCGACGAATATGGCATCCGGCTGATAACGGCCGGAGAGGAGACAGATGCCGCTATTGCTCCGTTGCCCGAGCTTTCTTCCGACAGGAATGCCATGATCTTGTATACCAGCGGAACTACAAATATGCCCAAGGGAGTCCTGAGCACGCACGAAAATATAGAGGCGCAGGCGTCCACTTTATGCTCGGCCTGGGCCTGGCGTTCGCAGGATCATATACTCTGCGTACTTCCCTTGCATCATATACACGGGATCATTAATGTTGTAAGCTGCGCCCTGTGCAGCGGGGCGGTTTGCGAATTTCTTCCGAAGTTTTCGGAAAAGGATGTGTTTGAACAGTTCCGTAAAGGGCGGATAAATGTTTTTATGGCCGTTCCTACCATCTATTATAAGCTGATAGCATATTGGGAAACGCTGCCGGCAGAAGAACAGGTCGAACTGACGCAGCGCATGAAACAGTTTCGCCTGATGGTTTCCGGGTCTGCGGCCCTTCCGGTAAGGACAATGGCCAGATGGCAGGAGATCAGCGGCCATACCTTGCTCGAACGTTATGGGATGACCGAAATCGGCATGGCCATAAGTAATCCGTATAATGGCAAAAGACGACCTGGATATATAGGCCTGCCCTTACCGGGCGTACAGGTTCGGCTCGTAGATGAGCAATATAACGATACGCCGCCCGGCGAACCAGGAGAGATCCTGGTAAAGGGTAAGAATGTGTTTCGTCAATATTGGAATCGCCAGGAATCCACAGCGCTTGCTTTTACGCCGGACGGTTGGTTCAAAACAGGCGATATTGCCGTGATGGAAAGCGATTATTACCGTATTATTGGCCGAAATTCGGTAGATATTATAAAATCCGGAGGGTATAAAATTTCTGCGCTGGAGATCGAGGAAGTCCTGAGAGATCACGAACATATAAGCGATTGCGCGGTGGTTGGCATTGAGGATGAGGAATGGGGCGAATTGGTCGCTGCAGCCCTGGTATTGAACGGTTCGGATATAGACCTTGCCTCTTTGAAAGAATGGCTCCTGACCCGGTTGGCTAATTATAAAATTCCGAGGAAATATTTGGCGTTGAAGGAACTCCCGCGCAACGCTATGGGAAAGGTGACCAAGAAATCAGTTAAGGAACTATTCGTATTAGAGGAGAAATAAGTTTTATCAAGCGGTTTGCGTCTTTACAAATGCTTTTGCCAGTAAATATACGCGGATGAAAATATACGGCGTAGCTATTTTAGCCGGTTGTTACCTGGTCGGTCAATTCCTTTGAGAGATACTTGGCAACGCAGTCGGCATCGGAGGTAATGTGGTCGGCGTTGGGTTTGCCATGCTCCTGTTGCTGATCGTAAAGGAGTGGATGAAAAAGAGGTCCCCCAGCCATCGGAGCCGACCCTGAGGTCATTACCATCAGCATTGCTATTGGCGTTATCAAATCTATTGTCACTACGATCATCATTCCTTTTGCCGCAAAAAAGATCGGGTTGAACAACCCGCATTCGGCGATGGTATTCGGCGGATTGATTGGAATCAGTAGCGGCGCGGCTGCGGGATTGGCGGCTACCGATGTTAAACTGGTTCCATACGGAGCTTTTACTGCGACTTTTTATACCGGCCTCGGCTGCCTGTTATGCCCGTCGGTATTTTATCTGGTCACGGCATTTTTAATGAAATGAACGAAATGATTTTTAGTTAAGGACAGAAACAAATAACGAATAGATTCATCCGTACAGGATCTCTTAACGCGAGAAAGACAATTTCAGCCGATTGAACGGGGAAGTTCCGAAATCAACATCGTAGATTAGCATAATGAATAATATTGAAGCTGGAAATAAAAGATGGAACCGAGAATTGAAATTGCAAACGAAAAGAAACTGGTTGGTAAACGGCTAACGATGAGTTTTGCTGATTACAAAATAGGCGAACTCTGGAGAAGTTTTATGCCAAGAAGAAAGGAAATAGCCAACAACCTGACGAATGATTTGATTTCCGCGGCTATTTATAAGCCGGGACATTTTACAGACTTCAGGCCTACTGGCGAATTTGAAAGATGGGCGGCAGTTGAAGTGGCGAATTTTGACAGGGTTCCCGAAGAAATGGAAACATTTGTCTTGCCAGGCGGATTATACGCCGTTTTTAACTACAAAGGATTAAATACTGACAATTCTATCTTCCGGCATATCCTGGAAAAATGGCTGCCGGATTCAGGCTATATTTTGGATAGCCGGCCGCACTTTGAAGTGTTGGGCGATAAATACAAAAACAATGATCCGGCATCGGAAGAGGAAATTTGGATACCGATAAAGCTAAAACATGACTAAGCGCATTTTCCGAGCCCCGCGGGCGCGATTGGAAAAGATGCGTTTCTGTTCGCTTATTTCATTTATTTTGCATGACATCAAAGTCTTATTATAGATTGTCCTTCTAACCTGGAACCGGCGTATTTATTGGTCGGGTTATAAGGATCCGGCTGTTTTGCTTATTTACTGATCGTTATATAAAAAAACTAGATGATGAATTTTTTAAGACCTGTTGAATGTTTCCGTTTGTTTAGCCTTCTCCTGCTTTTTTCTGCTTGCGCCCAACCTGAATCTGAATATTATGCGCTGGAGGATTTTGAGGGATTAAAAAAGATTGATGCGCATGTGCATCTCAGAAAGGATGCGGATACGGTTTTTATACAGCA
>JAEUVR010000261.1 GCA_016786785.1 Chitinophagaceae bacterium | reverse complement strand
TCCTTAATGAGATCGCTCAATACTTTCAGGTCCATTACAAATCCGGTCTCGGGATCCGGTTCTCCGGTCAGCCTTACCGTCAGCTCATAATTATGCCCATGGTAATTAGGATTGTTGCATTTCCCAAATACGGCTTCATTCCGCTGATCGTCCCACGAAGGATTGAACAGCCGGTGGGCCGCATTAAAATACTCTTTCCTGAATACCGCTATTTTTTTTCCTGCGCTCAATGATTGGATTTTATTCCCCGAAATATTCTATATAAATACGGGGCGTTTCATAAAGTTTTATACAATGCAAGCTTACTCCCGAAGGCAAATGCGGACTGAGCTGTTTCCATATTTCGATGGACAGGTTTTCCGATGAGCACATTTTGTCGCGCATAAAATCCACATCCAGGTTAAGGTTCTTATGATCCAGCTTATCGGTCACCTTCTCCCGGATCAGCGCCCCCAGTTGCCGGGCATCGAACAGGAATCCCGTATCCGGATCGGGGTTGCCTTTTACAGTAACGTACAGTTCATAATTATGCCCATGCCAGTTCTCATTCGCGCATTTTCCAAACGCCTGTTCATTCTGCTCCTTGCTCCAGGCAGGGTTGAACAACCGGTGCGCGGCGTTAAAATGTTCCAGTCGGGTAACATAAACCATTTTAAGAGAAAATTTTCGCAAAGGTACTATGCTGAAGCCAAACTTCCGGCAATGAGGAAAAACGGGCATAAAATGGGAAATTGCAGCCGGATCTGGCGCATTATCATGACAACCTATGCGTTTGACAGCGGAGGAAGGGTCGGGACCGCTTGCTATGCATGGGGTTCCATGACAATTTATACGTTTGACAACCCGGCCGGCCGAAGATCGCACAACAGCCAGCCCTCATAAAACAGGAATAATTATATATGTATATTCTCCTCATCTCCTCTACCCAGGCCGAGATCGAAGCGACCAGCCGTTCGCTTCTACCCCTGGAAAAGTCCCTGCATCCGCATGAACTGGACATCCGTATTACGGGTATAGGCGGCATGATGACCGGGTACAACCTTTGCAACCATATCCGGCGCAGACGCCCCGATTATATCATCCAGGCGGGCGTGGCGGGTAGTTTTTCCGATAAACTCCCCCCCGGCTCAGCGGGGCTGATAAAAGAAGAGATAATGGCAGACCTGGGAGCGGAGGAAAACGATCAGTTCCGGGATATTTTCGATCTTTCGCTGATCGCCCCCCATACCCCGCCCTTTGTCAATCATTTTCTTCCCAATCCGGGAATTAAAGCCTGGGAGGATTATCCGCTTCCCCTGGCGCGGGGAGCTACCGTAAATGCCATCCGCACATCTGCGGCGCATACGGTTATGATCCGGGAAAAATATGACCCGGCAACCGAATCAATGGAAGGCGCGGCATTTCATTATGTATGCCTGATGGAAAACATTCCCTTTATCCAGTTGCGCGCCATTTCCAATTATGTGGGAGAACGGGACAAAAAAAACTGGAAATTGAGGGAAGCCGTTGACCGCCTGAATACAGAACTTGCCGGGGTTATTCAAAGGCTGACCCGTCAAATCGAAACAATAAATGATCAGGCCTGATGATCAAACGTCAAAACGCTTATCAGCAGGCAATTCGGGATCTGATACCGGATCTTTCATAATAATCCGCCAAACCCGCCGAATATTGCAGCCGTCCATCAAAACAACAAACAATTCGCGACGGTAACAGTTATAATACCTGAGCCGAAGGCCGGATCGGGCCCAAAAACAATAAATGACTTGGTATGACCATAAAACTTGGCTTTTCACCCTGTCCCAACGACACTTATATCTTCGATGCCTTAGCAAATCAAAAGATCGACACGGAGGGACTATCCTTTGAAATAACGATGGCAGATGTCCAGCAGTTAAACGAATGGGCGGCGGCGGGAAAGCTCGACGTAGCAAAGGTCAGCTATGGCAGCCTCCCGCTGCTGCTGGAAAACTACCTGCTATTGGATGCCGGAGGCGCGCTGGGGAAGGGCGTAGGCCCCGTGCTGATCTCAAAGATCCCTATTCCGGATCCTGCCATTAAACAATGCGTGATAGCGATCCCGGGAAAATTCACTACCGCCCATGCCCTGTTTTCAATGGCTTACCCCGATGCAACCAATAAGGTTTTTTTACGCTATGATGAAATAGAAGACTTCACGCTCGGCGGAGCGGCGTCGATGGGTAATCTCCAGGCCGTTAAACTCGGCGTGATCATCCATGAAAACCGGTTCACCTATGCCGGCAAAGGGTTGGTAAAGCTGGCCGACCTTGGCGAATTCTGGGAAAAAGAAACAGGCCTGCCGATCCCGCTGGGAGGGATTGTGGCCAGAAGGGATATGGATGCCGCCATCCAGGTCAAAATAAACCGCCTGATCCGCAAAAGCCTCGAATACAGCAATGCGCAGGGCGGCCATATCAGCGATTTTGTAAAAGACCATGCCCGGGAAATGGATATTGACGTGATGCGACAACATATCCGGCTCTATGTAAATGAGTTTTCGCTCGACCTCGGAAAAGACGGCAGAAAAGCCGTTAAGCAATTTATAGAAACGCATAGCGCCATCAATAAGATCCCTGTTTCGCCCGACAACATGTTTTTGCCGGAATAAAGCGGGAGGCAACGCTTTTATCGCCAAACAAAAGATGCGCATTGAAAAACGTTGCGCGGGCGGACGATATCATACAACGCAAGTCTGCCTGTTTAACAGTTACAGCTATGCGAGTATCGTTCGTGAATCATTATCGATACCGGCCTGCCTCCCTTTTTGACAGTTGCAACGACATGAATATCGTTCGGAAATCGTCGTCATTCCCCATCCATCCCCCTGATAAACCGATCGTATAACCGAACGATTTGCCGGTTGTCGTAGCGCTTATCGTCCAGCGCCCCTACCCATCTCATGCCATAGAGGGCATTGGTGAAAAAAAGCTCATCGGCTTCCAGGAGCTGTTCGGGAGCAATGATCTTTTCCTGCGCCGCATATCCTGCCGCGGCAAATTCCTGCAGCAGGTTCCTTCTCATAACGCCTGCTACGCAGCCCTCTGATAAAGGGGTCGTATAGATGATCTGTTCCTTTATCCAGAATACATTGGCGATGGTCGCTTCGCAAACCCTGCCTGAAGCATTCAACACCAGGCAGTCGTCCAACTGCCGCCGCGCGGCATGGTTTGCCGCCAAACCATAGAGTAGGTAATTGTTCGATTTGAGGTTCGCCAATCCGTCGGCGCTTTTGGCGCCCAAACGGTATATGCCTGTTTTCAATCCGTTCTCATTAAAATCCAGGTAAGCGGAAGGCAATGCCGCAGCCTGTATGATAAATCCCGCGGTCATACGCGGCATTTCCCGCCATCCCCCGTCGCCGCCAAACACAGTCAACCTTACCCTGGCCGGGGCGCTAATATGATTGACGCCGCATGTCTTTATTATTTCCTGCTCCAGGAAATCGCGGTCAAAAGCATCGGAGAGTTCAAGGCCGAGAACAGATAGTCCCGAAAATAACCGGTCAAAATGAAAAGCGCGCAGCATGATCCTGCCGTTAACAACCTTCATCGTTTCAAATAACCCGTCGCCATATCGGAAAGCCCGGTTATCTGCTGAAATAACAGGGGTTCCTTCCTTTATCATATTCCCATTATAATTAAAATAGGCGCTCATGCAGGTTATTTTCTTTAATGGCATCGTATATCACGGAAACATTCAAAGCCCCCGGCATCAGCCTCGTTATCCGGAATGCCGGCGAATAGAACAATGATATCCAGCGCCAATGATAAATAAAATCGGCATTTCCTGCTCAATTTAATGAGGATGTATAATATTTGCAGGTCAACTATCCATAAAATACCGGTTTATGTTCAAAAACGTTTTTTCTTTTCCTGTTGCCGTCAAACGAAGACTGTCCGTATACTCAGGCGTCTTTTTTTTATGCATGGCCGCATCCTGCGGGAGCGCTCTTGAGCATCCTCGTGAGGCCGACCCTAACGCGGCGATTCCCTTTGCCTGCTTACGATACGATTCCGCGCAGGTAGAATACCGCCTCGACTCCATTCAAAACAAGGGCTTCATCCTGCAGCCATACCTCCCCGACGCGGCCGACCGCTCCCGCCCCTACCAGCTTATCGCCTACGTATTGGACACCCTGGAAAATTATCCCAACAGCTGGATACCCGACACTTTGCGCGTCGTTGCCGACAGCCTCCCGAGATATTTTAGCGGAAGCGTTATTGTAGGCAATAATGAATTGAGGCGCGAGCAGCTAGAAGACATCATCAACGACAAGCAAGGCAACAGGATCAGTTAT
>JAEUVR010000247.1 GCA_016786785.1 Chitinophagaceae bacterium | reverse complement strand
ATGGGAGGATCGAAATACGCGGGATCGGAAAAGATCGTGCCCTTATTATTGTTTGCCGCCATCCCCTTAAGCCTTATTAATTTCAGCAACCTCGGAACCGTATACGCCAAAAAATCTTTTCTAAGCGCCTTTAGTTTATTTACCGGATTTGCCGCCGTACTGGCGCTGAATATCATTTTCACCCATCGCTATCTGCAGTATGGAGCTACTTCGGCTTCTTTGATCGGTCATTTGCTGATCGTTGTCGTAGGGTACTGGTTGTCGCGGAAGTATTATAAAATACCTTTTGCCTATGCAAAGGACGGTTTTGTATTTATCTTCTTTTTTCTACTTTCCTTAGCCGCCGTTCATTTTCCGGCGACCGACGGCATGTACCTGAATCTCATTGTGCAATTGTTTGTTTTAGCGGCGATTGCGTCGCTGTTCCTGTATTTTTTGTTTTCTCCTGAATGCAAAAAAGCGCTCTCGCTTATAAAAGGCATGCGTTTTGCTGTTGGTGAGGATAAGAGAACCAATATATAGTATAATATCGCCCGACTATTCTGCCTTACATAGCGCCAGAAGCAATACGGGAACCGCTATAACGTATAGCATAAGGTTTCTCTCTTAAACCCCGTCCGTTGACCGGAAAGAGAATACGATGGTTATTGCAGATCTACCTTATACGGAATATCTTCCGAAGCTGTTTTACATGATTTTGTTAACCGCAGCGATGATGATGGGTTGTCGGAGAAGTATGGATACGCCTTCCCCATCTTTTCCATCCATGCCTGCTCCGCCCGAATTATTGATCAGCCCTTTGGATGGAAATGGCAATATTGATATTGAGAGCGAAATAAGGATCTCCCGTAATAAAAGCGTTAAAGCTTTTAAGATCAGGTATATCGACTTCACGCTGCGGAAGGAGAACGGTAAGATTGTTCAGGGGATGGAAGACATCACAGATACATCCATTGTCTTTTTGCCATCTGCCGGTCTCGAACCTTATAGCGTTTATATTGCCACCGTTTCCACATGGGCCTTTATCTTTCAAAGAGGCCGGCCGGTTACCCGCAAAAAGATCGATTACAGCTGGCATTTTACAACGGATGGCCCCGCCGCTTATACCATGAGCAGGCGAAGCGCCTGGGTGACTGAATTTTTAAGGGATGGCAATATGATGAGCCAGATGGGCGATCATCTTTATTTATATGGAGGATGGAATGATTCGTTTGCAGACTCTTTTAATGATATATACAGAAGCGAAGGAGATCTTTCTGTTTGGGAGAAGATGCCCGACGCGCCCTGGCATGGAAGGCATACTTTCGGGTTAGGTAAAATCAACGACGACCTGTATATTTTCGGAGGAGACCATATTCACAATGTTTTTGATGTCTGGAAAAGCCGGGATGGAATAAATTTTACCTGCGTAAATGAAGACCTCGGTGAAACGGTAGGCTCCCGGTTGTTATACGGAGCTTGCGCGCATAATGATCAACTGTTTGTTTTAGGCGGACAGGCGGGGTTAGGTCTTGACGCGGGACTTACCGACGTGTGGTCAAGCGCCGACGGGATCGACTGGTTCCAGATTGCCCATGGGCTGGATTTCCTGGGTAAAAATCTTTCAGGTTCTGTCGTTTCTTTTATTAATAAGTTGTGGGTGATAGGAGGCGGATATTATGGCCATCCCGATCCCGCTAAGCGCTGGACAAACCATGTTTACAGCAGTCCGGATGGCGTTGCCTGGATGCAGGAGCCGGACCCGCCGTGGGCCGGCCGGCAGTATACAAATGTTTGCGTATGGGATAATAAATTATGGATGATTGGCGGGACTGATGAGCACAACCTGGCAGATATATGGCATATGTCAAAAGCAGGAGTATGGACAAAGTTTGAAACGCCTCTTGATTTTGAAGCGAGACATGCGTCGGGGCTGGCTGTATATAATGATAAACTGGTTATTGCCTGCGGTAATTATCATAACGACTGCTGGGTAATTGAAAAAATAAAATGATCAGCCTTGCTGATACATGGATTTCTTGTATAGCATTTCCTGAGGTTATCGACCATTTTATAGGTTCTCCCGATCCGCTTTTTGCATAAGTGTTTCCTATTAATTATTAATAGATATTATTGATAAAATCTGTATATCTTTTTTTTGTTTTGAAACCGGTAGCATAAAAAAGAGCCATATTTGTCTGGTTATAAAATTTACCTCTTTACCAACCGATATAGATCCTTCCCGGTTTAAACTAACTAACAGGTTTTTATTAGCATCTTCCCCGGCTTTTGCCGGGGATTTTGTTAGGCTGCAGGCCCGATGTGGAATGAAAGCGCCTGATTCAAGCGCGAGACAGGCCTATTGCCTTAATAAGTAATTTAAAGATCTCGGGGAGCAACTTAAACAATATAAGAGGCAAGCTCTTTGAAAGCTGCTGCATGGCGGCGTGCCGTCTACTTTCTTTAAACAATACAAGAAGCCTTGCGCTTATTTATGCAGGCATGCATTTTCCGAGCCTAGGATCGGAAGGCGTTCGAATTGGTTATGAAATGGCAGAGGAGCGGAAGCCCGCCTGGAGGTTTGAGAATTCTTTTTCCTTATCCGTTAACCGCTGCAATAAGGTGATCTGGTTAACCCCCCTATTAAAATTATGTAGTTCATAAGCTGCGCCGTAATAAATATCATTATTGAGGTAGTCGGTCAGGAACCTTACCGCCTGCATATAAATGATCATCTTGCCGGCATAAACAAAATGGTTCATTTCCACTTCGCTCAGCTCTCCCGACATTTCCTGGAGATATCCCTGTAAAATGGCATTAAAATATTCTTCTCTCACGTTGATCTTGCTGAAATCTGTTTCTTCTTCGCTCACCGCCGACAAATAAGTGCGCATCATATCGCCTACGTCGCTCAGGAAATATCCCGGCATCACGGTATCCAGGTCGATTACGCATAACCCCTTCTCCCGGGTATCAAAAAGCACATTGCTGATCTTGGTATCGTGGTGGGTTACGCGTAATTTAAAACCAGTTATGTTTGGAATAGCGTTGAACTGCGTAACAATATCCTCGTGTTTTCTGATAAAGGAAATAGCGTCTGCCGCTATTTTAAGACGCTCGGGGCTTGCCTGTTTGCAGGCTTCGTCAAACTGGCGGTATCGGAGCGCCAGGTCGTGGAAGCCGGGAATAGTGGTTTTAAGGGACTTTGCGGGAAAATCCGAAAGCTTGCGGGTAAACAATCCGAATTGTTTGGCCGCTTCAAAAGCCTGCTGCGGGTTGTCGGCGACATCTATGGTATGAGAGCCCGACACAAAGGGGCTAAGGCGGAAATAGCCGTTGTCTATTACTACCATCTCCTTGCCGTCATGGGTTTTCACCGGTGAAACAAACAAGTAGTCGGGATGTGTTTTTTGCAGGAATTTGCCAATCAGGGCGATGTTTTCTGCAATATGTTCGGGTGCCTTAAATACCTGTTGGTTAATCTTTTGTAAGATATATTCCGGTTGGCCGCATACCTTCCAGGTATTATTGATCAGGCCGCTGCCATGCGGCTTTATCTCCACTTTTGAAGCATCGATCCCGTATTGCGCTAAAACCTTTTCTAACATGCCGGTAATATTGATTAATGGTTTATGGCCGAAAATTACCAGAAAAAAGGGAATCCCTGTTATAATCTCAGGAATTTATCCGCGCCGGTAAAAAATTTTCTTTCATGCAAACGATTTCGTAAATAGCAATTTTTTATTGCCGGGCATTTCTTTTACATTTATGGCTATGACAAATACTACCACAGTCCCGGGTTCGACTCAACAAAACCCGGGAAGCTCCAAAGGGCTTAATCCCATTATCATTATTGGCGCCTTGTTTTTTATTTTCGGATTCATTACCTGGCTGAATGCGGTGCTGATCCCTTATCTGAGGATTGCCTGCGAACTAAACAATTTTGAATC
>JAEUVR010000232.1 GCA_016786785.1 Chitinophagaceae bacterium | reverse complement strand
GTGATCACCGTGGTAACGCCATCATAGAGATAATTCAGGGCATTCGGATTCCTGACGATTGCTTCAATATGCCCGTGTGCATCAATGAAACCGGGAGCAACGATCTTCTTCCCCGCATCTATAATCTTACCGGCGGAATATCCCGAAGCATTCCCTATTTTAATAATCTTCCCATCCTGTATTGCCACATCGCCGTAATACCAGTTGTTGCCTGAACCGTCTATAATTTTGCCATTGACGATAACAAGATCGGCCTGTTGCTGCGGAAAGGAAATATAAGGGACAATCAGAAATAAACAGAAGAAGAACCTTCCCATATTGCATTCATTAAAAAATAAAAGATAGTTTTTGTTTGACGCTATTTCTCTCCACGCTCTTTGTATTCCGTAAAGAATTTAGCATTCTCTTCTTATTTTCCGTTTACCGACGCGCCCTTATATATACTCATTGCTTGTAATTTATGATCCGGCGAAGATACCGTTATATTTTTTCGTTGTATTTTCCCTACCCCCGCTTGCTGATCAAGCAGGCCATTTATATAGGTAAAGCAGACGCCTTTGTCATAAACCAACACAAAATCAAGCTCCCTTATTTTTTCAGGAGTATGCCATTTCCCGTCAGGCCCTCGTTCCATACGAAGCCAGCTATCCGAAGTGGCCAATTTATTTTGTCCAACCCATTTTTTGCCTCGATAAGATATCTCCGGCTTAAGGGATCCGGAATCGATAGCATAACTAAGCTCGCCGATTTTCAATACATCGCCCTTATACGCTATCGAATCCAATTGAATTTTTACCCGGACTGTAAATTGATCAGGCAGTTTACCCCTAAATTCCTGTCCTTCAAAGATCAATTCATGGCTTTCCTTTTGAGCGCCTTGAAATCCCGGAAAGTCCGCATAAATACCGGTCGGATACCCGGGCCTGGAACGGCTTACTATCCAATCGTAATAATTCCCATGCATCCAGGTCAACCGTAAGCCGCTATTCTGCGAGTTTTGCAGAACATAAGGGCGGATATTATTATGCGTAGAGTTACGGGTTATTTCTTCCCTCTCTATAATTTTTCCTTCCGCATCCAATCTAAGCTTGATGATTTCATAAACGTTGCCATGGCTTCCTTCTACAGGCGCCGAGCAATAAACCACATCGGTATTATCCGGATCAATGGCCATACCGCCGCTATAGCACATCTCCAAATTTGGGGTTTGATGAAAATGCCCGCCCCCATTGACTAAAAAAGTTTTTTGCCAGTCTTTTCCCGTCCATCTTCCATAATAATATTCATGTGATTTTTTATCCGCGCTTATCCGAACAAAAGCAATTACCGGGAACCCCTGCTTATCGATGGCGACCTGCCATACCCAATCGCGTTTCGACGGGCTATCCACCACTGTATAAGGATGTCTTTGAATAAATTCGGGCGTCTTATTCACCTGAAATGGGCCTGCCGCTATATCAGACAACTCCTTCGTCGTTATGTCACAAAGCGTCATCTTACTGATATCGACGTAGCTGAAATATAGATAGTTTGGATTTTCATTATCCGGATGGCCCGTTGTATAGGCCATATAAATCTTATCCTTCCCATTGGAAGCATATTTTACATAAGGCCTTGCGCCTGTGGACTGCACCATTTGGTATGGGCCTCCTGCAAACTTCACCTCACCTGCCTTATCCGGCAGGGACAGCTTCGCAATCGTGGGATGCCATTTTATGCCGCGCCAACATAAGTATATATGATCAGGGTCATCTGCCAATATAAAAGCCGAGGGATAGGTGGTATTGTGATCAGTTTCAAGGCGCTTTTCTTCTCCCAAAGTGGCGATATCTCCCGGCTTCTGCGTTATCCGATAATAAAAGCATCGTTCGTCCGAATGACGCGAATAAAAGATCATAACGCGATCATCGGGAAGAACCAAAAAGGTCGGGTTATCGTGATCATCGGGCTGAAACCACGATCTCACGAGGATCTCAACCTGTTGTTTTTTGACAAAATCATATTGCATAGCCTTGATATTACCATGCACATCTATATACCCGATATAAGATTTATTGATATTTTTTTTCGGGTTCTCGTGATGGATAGCCCTCGGATCGGCAAACCAACACCATGCGCCTTCAGCTGTAACTTCATACCCGGTCTTTACGCTTTCGCCGCCCGTCTGCGCAACTATTTGCCAGACTATGGCGAATATCATCGAAAATGATAAAGCAATCTTTTTCTTAATCTTCAAGTGATGCATCATATTATAATCAGGCTCAAAATATTTTAGAAAGAAAGGTTTATACCCGACAGGTAAAGCTGTTGAAGACCAGAAAATAGCCATCCAGTTTCAGCATATCCCGCCATTCTTCTCCTCTAAAGTCCTTTAGAGAGTTATTCTTGTATGCAGCTACTTTTTTAGTCGCCTGGCAATATAAAAATAACTTGGCTTTTTAAGGAGGATTTGTGTTTTTAGAACCATTAAAAAGAACAAATATCGAACTTCTGCCGGGCTTCGCCCGACGTAGCTCGCCGTAGAGGAAAAAGAAAACTACCTGTAATGAAAAAGCCCGCCTTCGCTTTCAACCGCCATAGCTCGAAGAGCGAAGGCGGTAGGCTACGGTGGGCGAAGTCGGGATGACTGGATTATCTCCGATGATCCAAAATGGGGCGCTCAAATAACTCCGCCTCTAAGCGCTTCGTGCATTTGGGCTTTTTGTTTTTCCGCTTAGGCGAGTACACTCGCAACGCTGCAAAACAAAAGCCCCTGGCTTCGCCAGAGGCTCCGTTATCTGTCGGGATGACAGGATTCGAACCTGCGGCCTCTTCGTCCCGAACGAAGCGCGCTACCGGGCTGCGCTACATCCCGTAAATATTGACAGGCCCTGGCCTGTTTTAAAGAGATGCAAATATATTATTTCTAATTAAAACATTAGCCGGCCCATGATATAAAAAAGATCTTCAGTTCGCGAAATAGCGCAGGCAGCCTCCAAAACAACGCTGATGCTATAACAAAAAGACGCCTCTCATTTTAGAGGTATCGATAAACCCATTTTACTGATCCTGTCATGTATCCAGGGTCTCCCCGAAAATTGTTATGAGATGTGCGTTTTCTTTTTGGGAGAAGCATTTTCTTCTTTCGGGGGAGTTGGGTGGCGTTTTAAGGGTCGGATATCAAGGTTTTTCGCCGTTAGGCATTAAGATTTAGGAAGCGCTCGACCTAGTATTGCTCCTCCGACGCCCAATCAATGGATATTCTCCGCTGCCGCTAAAACCTCAGCTCTTACCCCCCGCTTTCGGCCGTGCAAAGATGAAGTACAACGCCAGTCCCGCCGCTATACAAACCAACACCGAAACAATTTCGTTCTGCCTCGAAGCGCTCAGCAACCAGCCCGATAAGGCTATGCCGGTCAGCGCGAGAAGGGGCCCATGGCGTAACTTAAAATAAGATTTTCCAGGATCGCTCTGCCTGCGGAGCTTTATCAGCGATGCACAGACGACGAGATAAATCAAAACCCTGATGATCGAGGCCACGGCAAGCGCGGTAATAAATGACCAAAACAACGAAACAACGGCGATGGCAGCTCCCATCGCGATCAGCGACCAGGTAGGCGTGAGGTATTTGGGATGGACGTATGTAAACACCGGCGGCAACTGCTTTTCAAGGCTTAACGCATAGGGCATCCGGGAGCCGCTGAGCAACAGCACGTTCAGGGTGCCGGTTATGGATATAAGGGCGCCAACAACAATCAACGCCCCTCCCCAGGGACCCATAAATCCCAGCGCCGCCTCGGCCAGGGGGCGCCCTGAGGTTGCCAATCCTGGCAAAGAGCCAATACAGACCAGTTGGATCAGGCAATAATAAATGGCTATTACAACCATCGAGACGATTAATGCAAACGGGATGTTTTTTTGAGGCCGGTCTATTTCCCCGGAGTTCACGAGAATAGATTCAAAGCCGCCGAAAGCAAATATCAAAAACAGCACGGAAGCGGTGAACGAAGGCAGCTCAAACGCCTTGCCTCCGGAAAATAAAGCAGGTTCAATATTAAACAGGCCAATAAAGATAAATGCCGTAAGCGGCAAAAGTTTAGAGACGGTG
Source organism: Chitinophagaceae bacterium (assembly GCA_016786785.1). Lineage (GTDB taxonomy): Bacteria > Bacteroidota > Bacteroidia > Chitinophagales > Chitinophagaceae > Flavitalea. Next base: position 5,259 of record JAEUVR010000232.1, on the reverse strand, counting down.
AGTATATTATTTATCCGGGCGCTATTTCTCACGCCTAAATAGTTTACATAAGAAAGCAGGGCGGTGAGCAATATAATACAGAGCGCCCTGACAGTAGGGCCATCCAACGAAGCGGAAAAATAAGGAAGGTATTCCGCCATCAGGTTGATGAGGGTCGCATAATTAAAAATGCGGCTTAGCATGAACAGCCAGCCCACGATAAAGGCGGGCAGCCGTCCAAATGCCGTCAGCGTATACAAATAGGGCCCGCCGGTCTTGTCAAACTGGGAACTGACTTCCGCAAAGCATAAAACAAAGACCATGACCACGACCGCACAGGCAGCAAAAGCCAGCAAACTGTACAAACCCGAAAGAGCAAATATTTTCGAGGGTAGCCCAAAAATGCCCGCGCCAATAACGCTATTGATAAACAGCAGTATCAGGTCCCATCTGTGAATCCCACGCTGAAGAGAAAAACCCTGTCCTTGCTTCATTTATCAACCTTTCATTTTTCGTATTAATAATGCATTTACGCTATTTTCATCTCCGGTTTTATTCCATCTACCGGAATCAATCGTTTTAAATACAAGCATTGCCGCCCTTTATTGGCTCCAGAAAATCTCTTTGATCGCCGGATTATGCTTCAATTCATTCACAATCTCGTCAATCTTTGTAATATCCATATTATCAAACCCTATCTGAAAAATCAGCTCATCATCCACTCTTTCAAACGTAAAGGTTTTGATCCTGAGTTCTTTCTTATTCAATAAATGAGTAAGCAGTTCCGTATCGCCAGCATCCAGCCTGGTCGCGATCCTCAATGTCCGATGCTTAAACTTCCTGGAATACATCCGTTCCAGCGGTTGCAAAGCCCAAAGAATGGTCAATGCAATGATGGTCGCCGCAGCGGCCGCAAAATACATTCCGCCGCCTGTTGCAAGCCCGATCGCAGCAACGGTCCACAATCCCGAAGCTGTTGTTAAGCCGCGGATGGTTCCCTGTTTTAAGAATAAAATTGTCCCTGCTCCTATAAACCCGATCCCGCTAATTACCTGCGCCGCTATTCTTGAAGGATCAAGCGCCACATGTTCTGTGCCTAAAACATCAGCAAACCCGTAAGCAGAGACCATCATGATCAACGAGGAGCCTACGCAAACCATCATATGCGTACGCATGCCGGCAGCCCAATCTTTTCTTTCTCTTTCTAAGCCGATAAGCGCTCCAAACAAAGACGCTAACAATAAGCGTATTAGTATTTCGTCCCAACTAAGCATATCATATGATTATTTATTAATATCGTTCGACGTCATTTGTCCATACCAAAACAAAGATTAAGAATACCGCCGTTAATACGGCAAAAATAATTTGCCAGGCGAAGAGCCTTGAACGAAAAACCGCCGACACAAAATATCAGATGAAGGCAGGATGAGCCCTACCAAATCTTATTAAAGATATAACATCTTCAATTACATTTCTCTAACGCTATTGTCGCGTTATTTCCACCGGGATATGCAATATATTCTCATATCCGGTTCCGTCCGAGCATATCCAGTCAATTCCTTACCTTTTGTTAACGTTGGTCAGAAACCTATATTTATCTTACAGTCATAAAATAAAAAATCATGCACACTATATTAGGCGCCGGAGGGCCCGTCGGCAATGCGCTAGCCCAAACATTGACTGAAGGTAAGGAAGCCGTCAGGCTGGTAAGCAGGAGAAAAGTAGATATACCCGGCGCTGAATGGGTTCATGCCGACATTAAAGACGTCGGGCAGACCGTACAGGCAACGCAGGGTTCGTCTATTATATATATGTGCGCCGGCCTCCGCTACGACAGAAAGGTTTGGGCGGAAGAATGGCCCCTGATCATGCAAAACCTGATCCATGCGGCCAAAACGCATGGATCGCGTCTTATCTTTTTCGATAATGTATACATGTACGGCAGGTCGAGTGGGGCCATGACCGAAAACTCGCCGTATAACCCGTCCAGCGTTAAAGGCCGGATCAGGGCAGAGATCGCGGAACAACTGATGAAGGAAGCCTTATCGGGCAATATCCGCGCTTCCATCGCAAGAGCCGCAGATTTTTATGGAGTGGGCACATTTAATAGTTTCCTGGATTCCATGGTACTGTCGAAATATGCAAAGAAACAAAAAGCCATGTGGTTGGGGAATCCTCATGCGAAGCATAGTTTTACCTTTATTCCGGATACAGGAAAGGCATTGTATGCCCTCGCCAAAGATCCCGAATCGGATAACCAGGTATGGCACCTGCCCACCGCGCCCGCGTTAACGGGAATAGAACTCATGCAAATGGCCGCGAGGGTATTTAATACCGCCCCCAGGTATATGCGCATAAATAAGTTCCTGCTGAACAGTATCGGCCTGTTTAATAAAACCATCGGCGAAGCAGTAGAATTGTATTACCAGAACCAATACGATTATATCTTCTCCTCGGAAAAATTTGAAAAAGCGTTTGGCATACAACCTACCTCCTACGAGGAAGGTATCCGGCGCCTGTCGGAAACAATTTTCAAGTCTTAAAGCTTCCGCCAAAAACCCTGACAACCGGCATTCCATTCCGACGGAACCGAATAACTGATAAATATAAGTAAGAATATACCAACGCGATGAGCAGCAATGCCGCCGCTGGCCGAATAACGGGTAAATATAATTGAAGACCGGACAAGCGTCGTAGGCAAAAAGAATTAGCTGATCGGGGTAATTTGCCGCGAATGGCGTTAAACGCTGCCCTGGTATTTTTTCGGATAACATTAATCAATTATGTTTACAGTAATTTCGTTAATCACTTATTAAAGGAATAACATATATTCCATTAACCAACAAACAGTCAGATCGCATGAAAAGAATATTGACGCTTAAAACAGCATTATTTATTTGCCTGGCTTCACTGATCGGGTCCTCGGCAACTGCCCAGGAGAAAAAAACAATTGAAGCGGATATCTGCGTGTATGGCGGAACATCGGCGGGCATTATCGCGGCGTATACGGCAAAAATGTATGGCAAAAGCGTGATCGTAGTGGAGCCCGGCGGACATATCGGCGGACTCACCTCCGGCGGACTCGGGCAGACCGATATTGGCAACAAATATGCGGTCACGGGGATTGCGCTCGACTTCTACAGGAAGGTCGGACAACACTATGGGAAATTTGAACAATGGATATTCGAACCTTCCGTAACCAGGAAGCTCTACGAGGATTATATTAAAAAGGCAAACCTCCGGGTATTGACGCATAACCGTATCGTTTCCGCTACTAAATCCAATGGCGTTATCCGTACAATAACCATTGAAGATGCGTTGTCCCCGGCGTCGGCCAATACGATCATATCGGCGAAAATGTTTATTGACTGCAGCTATGAAGGCGATCTGATGGCTAAGGCAGGAGTGTCTTATACCACGGGAAGAGAGCCCAACAGCCTGTATAATGAAACCTTAAACGGGGTGCAGATGGCGCAAAACAGGTATCACCAGTTCCCTAACGGCGTGGACCCTTACAAAATAAAGGGAGACCCCTCCAGCGGCCTCTTATGGGGCATAAGCGATAAACCCGCCGAACCCGACGGTTCGGGGGATAAAAAGATACAGGCGTATAATTTTCGTTTATGCCTTACCGATAGCGCAGAAAACAGGATAGCGATAACCCGCCCTGACGGATATGACGCCAGCCGCTATGAGTTGCTGCTTCGCCTTATGGAAGCCAAGCCCTGGACAAGCGTTAAGAACGGCTTTATCTGGAGCATGATGCCCAATCGCAAAACAGATATCAATAATTATGGCGCATTCTCCACCGATATGATAGGAGAAAATTACGAATATCCCGAAGCCTCCTACGAGCAAAGAGCGGCGATCATTAAACGGCATGTCGAATACACCAAAGGGCTCCTCTATTTCCTGGGCAACGACCTGCGCGTACCCTTAGCCATACGTAATGAAATGCAGGAATGGGGTTATCCTAAAGACGAATACCCTGATAACGGGCATTTTTCGCCTCAACCTTATATCCGGGAAGCTCGGCGTATGGTGGGCGAATACGTAATGACCCAAAACAATTGCCAGGGCAGGGAGATCGTCTCCGACGGGATAGGAATGGCCGCCTATACCATGGACTCTCATCATACGCAAAGACTAGTAGACAATGGCATGGTAAAAAATGAGGGAGACGTGCAGGTCGGCGGCTTTGATCCTTATCCCATCTCTTATCGCTCTATTATCCCCAAAGCTGCCGACGCTAAAAACATTTATGTGCCTGTCTGCTTGTCCGCCAGCCATATCGCTTTTGGCTCCATCCGGATGGAGCCCGTATTTATGGTATTGGCGCAGTCTGCCGCCGTTGCCGCCAGTATGGCGATCGATGAGAATAAATCGGTTCATGAAGTGGATGTAAAAAAACTGCAAGCCGCGCTGGCCAGCAACCCTTATGCGGACGGTCGCGCGCCTGAAATTGTGGTAGACAATGAGGATAAAAAGAACGTACGCATTACCGGAGATTGGAAAACCCTCGGCCGCAATGGCTTTGGGCCGACGCTCCTGGTTGATTCAAATGCAAGCGGCGCCGTTAAAACCGTCAGGTTTACGCCCCCAATTGCCCAACAAGGCGAATATGAGCTGTACACTTATTACCCAAAACTCAACAATAATGCTTCCCAAACAAAACTCATCATCTTTGACGGCAAAAAGAAAATAGAAAAGACCATCAGGAGCGCTGAAGTATTGGTGCTGGGACAAACCACAGGCGTATGGCATTCATTAGGCGTTTTCCAGTTTCCCAAAGGCAAGAAAGCTTATGTGGAAATATCCAATAAAGACGCTGATGGAGCCATCATAGCGGACGCCATATTGTTGTCGCCCGTTAAAGACTCAGCAAAAAAATAGCCGGCACATAACGCAAACCCACTTTAACAAATATCATTTATCGTACTGATCGCGATCAGTTGTTTAATTGGAATAAAACCGGTACTTTGATTTGACGGGCAGCGCGAAATAAGGCTTAAGCGTCAAGGCTTTGGTTGCCGATCCGTTAAACAGCATAATCAGATTTGTAAAGTAAATATATACATGTTATGAAGGTGAAAATTGAAGCAGTAGGCTTTACGGCTAAGCAGGAACTCATTGATTTTATAGAGGAGAAAGCAGGAAAACTTTACCAGTTCTACGACAAGATCATCAATATTGAAGCGACCCTTAATGTAGAAAACTCCGATACGAAAGAAAATAAAGCCTGCGGCATCCGCCTGATCATTCCGGGAAATGATCTGTGGG
>JAEUVR010000218.1 GCA_016786785.1 Chitinophagaceae bacterium | reverse complement strand
AAAGAAAAGTCATTGATCTTTTTTCTAAAATTAAGGTTGACTTCATAATTGACTTCTTGAATTATATATTGGCGCAATTCGTAGCCGGGAACCATTAATCCGCCTGTTGCGGTTCTGTTATCCAGAACGCCTTGCTTTTGGTCCAGCCGTACATAAGAAGTCAGGTTAAAAACATCATTGAATTTATAGTCAAATCCAAGGTTGCCGATCAACCGATTCGTTTTTTCCGTGGAATAATTCTCACGTGCGATAAAATATGGATTCACCCATGTTTGAGGCGCAAGATAAATTGCAGGATTACCCGAAGCATTCGGATCGCCAATATTCCACGTGTTAATGGTTCCATCCGGATTTCTGTAGTTCTCCAGCCTACTCATATCCACTTGCCTTTGAAAATAATTAACGAGCTGATGCGTAATATTCAGATTGCCTGCCCGGTAAGGGTTGCCTACCGTTTTATTCCCCGTATACGCGAGATCGGTGGTTATCGTCAGTTTCTTGGATACATCATACGAAGCATTGATACCTACCTGGTTTTGATTTCTATCGCTTCCCGGCAAGGTAAGCGTACGATTCTGATTGGCATAAGTAATCCTATACCTAAACTGATCGCCGCCGCCGCTGATAGAAATGCTGTTGTTGAGGTTTCTTCCGGTTCTAAAAAAGTCTCTGGCATTATTGGGATAGGCTGTAAGTTTTCCTAATTTTCCGAAATCGTCCCCGGGATACCATGAATAATAGGGTCTGTAGTCCTGCCCGTTAATTTTAGGGCCCCACGCATTTCCTGTGCCATATTCGATCAGTCGCTGACCGTCAAATTGCGCCCAGCTTTCGGGGTGTACCCCTGGTTTATAAGTGAACCGAACAAATCCCTCATCATCGTAAGCGGTTCCAGGCTCAGAAACACTGGACTTGTTGCCGCCAGCATATTCATTCTGGAAAGGCGGCAACAAATAAACATTTTCAATAGCGGTTCCCAGGTTCAATTCAACGACAGGGGCAGCATTACGCGCTCCTTTCTTGGAGGTCACCAGGATTACGCCATTTGACGCCCTGTTGCCATATAATGCTGTGGCAGCGGCTCCTTTTAATACAGATATGGATTCAATATTGTCCATAATGATATTGGCCTGATCCGTAGGCGTGCCGTCGAGCACATACAAAGGATTTCCGGGAGCCAGTCCATTGATGCCCCGAATAATCACCGTATTGTTGTCAAACGTTGAACTGGGCGCGCCAGTAACCTGCAGACCTGCAATCTTACCAACAAGCGAGCCGCTCGGATCAACCGATTTGCTAATAACAAGCTGGTCGCTGTTTACCTGTTGCACAGCATAACCCAGCGCCCTTTTTTCTCTTGTTCTACCCAGGGCGGTCACCACCACTTCTTCAGCGGTGGCGCTTTCATCGAGGGCCATGCGCACATCGATATAAGACCTGTTGCCAACGGCTATCGACTGGCTGGTATACCCTATATAGGAAATAGTCAAAGCAACTTCCCCGTTGGGCGCTTCAATGGTAAAATAACCATTGGCATCGGTAGCGACCGATCTGTTTAGGCTGGCTATATGCACAGTGGCGCCTGCCATAGGCTCTCCTTTTTCATTCGTCACGCGCCCTCTTATTTCAAACAATTGCAGCTCGCCTACTTGAAGTTTTTCGCTGGTTTCTGTTGACGAAAAGCCCTTTGCTTTTATCACAATTGTTTTCTCAACGATCAGGTAATCCAATGGCAGATTAGCAAGGCATTTGTTCAGCGCTTCCTGAAGAGAAGCGTTCCGCAGCTCAACGCTGATCTTTTTAGCGTCCCTGATTGTTTTATTTTCATACCAGAAATAATAGCCGGTTTGCTTTTCAATTTTTTTGAAGACGGATTCCAGCCGCGCATTTCTCTCGGAGATAGATACCGATTGTGAGAAGCCGGTAGCGCCGGCTTCAAGCATTGTAACAGTAAGCAGAATAATCGTTAGCTTCATTACTAACAGCGCCTGCCTCGCCGGCAGGCAGGTTTTGGTGACGGAAGTTCTCAGGCAAAGCAGAAACCTCCCAATTGCAATCAAATGCATAACTTTGGTTGTTTGGGTTTTAAAAAATAACGATTCGGTTGTTTGTACATAAGCCCAATAACTGCCGGGTTCCGGGCCAACGGAATCCGGTTTTTTATTGCGCTGAGATTTGAAAAGTGATCAGGTTCTCATCAGCATGTGTTTTATAATGAATTAATATTGGTTTCGTAAATTATTATCGCGCGATTTTTCATTAGCGGGTTACTACGATCCTGTTCTGTTCCATCCTAAAATGGATATTACTCTGCTCCAGTATTTTAAGCACGTTCGACAAAAGCGTATTGCGGGCGATCTTCCCTGAAAACTCCCGCTCGGGTATTACGCCTTCATAACTGATATCCAGGTCATACCACCTGCCTATCTGCCGCATGATCAGCTGTATATCCGCGCTGCTGAAATCGAATAAACCGTTTTTCCAGGCCATTACCTCATCCAGATCAATATCGGCAGAAACGGCAATTTTGCCGTTCTTACCGCATCTGGCCTGCCTCCCCGGTTCAAGCGCCGCCTCCTGCTTTCCAGCGGCGTCAGCGGTTGATACATCCACGCGCCCTTCCAGCAGCGTTACTTTCACTTCAGCTTCATCGTCATATGCGTTTACATTGAAATGCGTTCCCTTCACCAGCACCTGTATATTGTCTTTTTGTACGATAAACGGGACGAAGGCGCTTCCTCTATCGGAAGATTTTGATACGGCAGCTACTTCAAAATAGGCTTCCCCCGTAATCCTAACCTTTCTTTCATTACCTGCAAACGCAATGGGATAGGTAACGGAAGATCCTGCATTGAGCCATACGCGACTACCGTCGGAAAGGATCATATCAATGACCTTGCTGCCTTTGGGATTTGTCAGGGTATTATAGACTATTTCGGAAGTGTTTCCCGAATAAACGATCTGCCCGTCCGCGGTTTTAGTAACGGTCACATCCGCTTGCTGCGCCAGCTTGCCGCTGGTTATGCTGTCTAACGAAACCGTTCTACCGTCTGAAAGCGTGATCATCGCTTTCGTCGTTTGCGGAGCCTGCACGTCTTCAAGCGTAACGACCGCCGGGGCCTGGGGAACCTGTACTTCCTGTTTCGACCAGAAATAGGCGGCGCTTGTCAACGCCAGCATAACCGAAGCCGCAGCTACCCACCGCCAGCGGCGGAGTTTCGTCATTTTGACAACCCGGCCGTCTTCCATTTGCCGCCGGATCGCAAGAAATAGCCGTTCGGAATGTTCATCATCCAAACGGGCGGTCCCTGTCAGGCCCGGCCGGGCAGCATCAAGCAGTTGTTCTATTTCCTCCCTGTATTCGCCGGTTTCAATCAGCGCCAGCAGTTCTTCCAGTTCCCCGGAAGTTTCAATACGGTCAACATATCGCTGAAACAGGTATTTCAGCCTTTCCTGGTTTGCCATAAATGAGTTTTGTTTACAGTATCGAATCTACCGCAG
>JAEUVR010000173.1 GCA_016786785.1 Chitinophagaceae bacterium | reverse complement strand
TATACTCCGGAGTATGCCCAGTTCAAAAAATTTTTTAACAATGGCTTCGCCCAGGCCTCGTATATCCATGGCGTCCTTGCTGGCATAGTGGATAATTCTCTCCACAACCTGGGCGGGGCAATTGATGTTTATACACCGCCATACCGATTCTTCTTCGGGCTTTACAAGGGGGTGCTGACATACGGGGCAATGAGTGGGAAAATCGATTCTGGTCTCTTTGCCCGAACGGGTATCCGCCAGCGATTTTACAATATAGGGGATCACGTCTCCCGCGCGTTCTATCAAGATCGCATCGCCGATCATCAGGTCTTTTTCCCTGATCACGTCCGCATTGAACAGGGATATAGACCCTACGGTTACGCCTCCGATAGGCACGGGCGAGATCTTGGCTACAGGGGTTATGGAGCCGGTCCGGCCTACCTGGAATTCAACGGCCAGCAATTTACTCGTGGCCTGCCTGGCCTTGAATTTAAAAGCGATAGCCCATCGCGGGTGATGGGTGGTCATCCCCAGCCTATCCTGCAGCTCCAGGTCGTTTACCTTAATGACCATTCCGTCTATTTCATACGGAAGTTCATCGCGCTTTTGCTCAAATTCCTCGCAATACCGTATTACTTCGGTTATGCCTCTTACCACTTTTTTCTCCTTCTCCGGGCTTCTGAAGCCAAGATCCCACAATAGTTTTAGCGAACCTCCATGGGTTTGCAGCGCTTCGGGAACGGCCTGCCCGTCCAGCGTGGCTGCATAACTCACATGATATAAAAAGGCTTCCAGGTTGCGCCGCCTCACTTCTTCGGGGTTTTTTATCCGAAGAGATCCTGCCGCGGCGTTCCGGGGATTGGCGAGCGGCGGTATATTCTGCTCTGCCAGCTGATCGTTGTATTTTTTAAAATTCGATTTGCTCATCAGCGCCTCTCCTCTTATCTCTATTTGCTGGATGCCATATTTTGAGAAAGCCGCCGATAAGGGAACAGATCTTATTTGCCTGATATTGGTAGTGATATCGTCGCCCGCTATCCCGTCTCCCCGGGTTAATCCCCGGGCAAGGAAATCATTTTCATAGATCAGGGAAATACTGGCGCCGTCAAACTTGGGTTCAATACAATATTCTATTTCGGACAAACCGGCCATCTCCCTTGCTTTCCGGTCCCAGTCGACCAGGTCGCCCTCATCATAAGAGTTTTCCAGCGAAAGCATGGGCACGAGATGAGGGAAAGAGGGAAAATCTTTTGTTAAGCCCTTGGCTACCCTTTGCGTGGGGGAATCGGGAGCGATCAGGTCGGGGCGCTGCTCTTCAACGCTTTCAAGTAGTTTATACAACTGGTCGTATTCAAAATCGGCGAGCAGCGGATCGTTCTCGATATAATACCGGTATTCATGAAAACGCAGTATTTCACGCAATGCAGGGATATGGGCAATGGCATATTCGCGGTCAGAAAGATGGTTAAGCGCTTCGCGCGTCAGGGCCTCCAGCCGGACAATATCCTCTCTTGAATACATGGGAACTTATTTAACCTCTGTAAATGTAATGATTTACAAAGGCGAATATAGAAAGGGAAATCTTAACCTCTGATTTTACCATAATGAAGGATGCAAAATGCGTTATTGCCGGCGCTAAAAGACCATTGCTAATAACGACCGCCTTCCTGCTTCCCTGACTGGCGGCGTTGATATATTAAAAGACCTGCGTTAAAGAACGACCGCCGGGGCGAGGCAGGGCAGAAAATATAGGAGCCAGGAGATTGATATATCCGGGATCTGCAAGCGGGGCCCGCCCTATGAAACGCCGAACCTCTGGTGTTTTATGAACAATATTTTAAAAGAGTCAAAATTTTTATTGTGTATCAGTGTGTTATAAAAGTCCATGATAAAATCATTGGGTATTTTTGCTTTAAATGAAAAACGAACCCATACCTTTGCGCTCCATTTCATAAACTATTTCTCCCGGGTTGGCGGAGAGGTAAAAAAAAGAACTAATGAGTAAACTACATTTCACTACAAAACATGCGAATGCGGCTACCGTTACTCACAACTGGTATGTTGTGGATGGTACCAATCAAACCGTTGGACGCATGTGCGCTAAGATAGCGGCCGTTCTTAAAGGAAAGAACAAGGCTTACTATACGCCACATGTCGATTGCGGGGATTATATTATTGTGATCAATGCCGATAAGGTTAAGTTCACCGGCAACAAGCTGGAAGAAAAAGAATACCTTACTTTTTCGGGATACCCCGGCGGACAGAAAGTCGAGACGGCTAAAAATCTTTTAACCCGGAGGCCTGAAGCCGTTATTGAAAGGGCTGTCAAGGGCATGCTTCCTAAAAACAGGTTAGGGCGTAAGATGTTCAAGAAGCTGTTTGTATATGCCGGAGCGGACCATCAGCATACCGCTCAGAAACCACAACCTTTAACTTTCTAATTGTACAAATACATGGAAAAACAAAAAAATGCCGTTGGTCGCCGCAAGGAAGCGGTAACAAGAATATTTCTTTCCAAGGGTTCCGGCAATATCACGGTAAACGATAAGGATTACAAACAATATTTTTCATTGCAGTACCTGCAGAACCAGGTTGAACTGCCTTTGAAAACGATCCAGTCGCTCGATAAGTACGATGTTAAGATCAATGCTACCGGCGGAGGAATGAAAGGTCAGGCTGAAGCGGCTAAGCTGGGTATTGCGCGCGCCCTGGTTGATCTGAACGCCGAATATCGCCCGGCATTAAAAGCGGTGGGCGTGTTGAAACGCGATCCGAGATCTGTTGAGCGTAAGAAATTCGGTCATAAGAAAGCAAGAAAAAGCTTCCAGTTCAGCAAACGTTAATGGCACAACGGTCGGCGTTCCAAACAACGATATCCGGCCGGTCATAACAGCAGTTGAACCGATGCCGGTTTTGATGATTGGCTATCGACAGGCGATGGGTTTCTTTCTGGCGGCTTTGATCATTTCCGGGACACCGGTAAGATGTTAAATACTTCAAATTTCAAAATATAATAATGGAAAATAACGCTTCATTACAACAGCAATTACTCGAAGCAGGCGTTCATTTTGGCCACCTGCGTAAGAAGTGGAATCCCAAAATGTTGCCTTATATCTTTGCCGAAAAGAAAGGCATACATATCATTGACCTTAATAAAACAACGGAATCCCTTCAGGAAGCGGCGGGCGTGTTAAAACAGATTGCGCGTAGCGGAAAGAAGATCATGTTTGTCGGCACCAAGAAACAAGCCAAGGAGATCGTATCGGATTGCGCAAAAAAGATCAATATGCCTTTTGCTACCGAACGCTGGCTGGGCGGAATGCTGACCAATTTTAACACTGTTCGTAAAAGCGTTAAGAAGATGCAGAGCATCGACAAGATGCTCGCCGATGGAAGCGCCGAGAGCCTTACGAAAAAAGAAAGGCTGCAGTTGCAACGCGATCGCGATAAGATGGACAAGGTGCTGGGCGGTATTGCTCAACTGGGCAGGGTGCCCGCAGCCTTATTTATCATTGATATCGGTCATGAGCATATTGCGCTGGCGGAGGCCAAAAGATTAGGCATCACCACTTTTGGTATTGTTGATACCAACTGCGACCCTAATAAAGTAGATTTTGCTATTCCGGGCAACGACGACGCTACCAAGTCTATTGCGATCATCACGAATTATATTACCGCCGCTATTGCGGAAGGACTGGCTGAAAGACAGGCCGCCAAAGACGAAGATGTGGAGGAAGCGGCGACAGACGACGTTGAAAAGAGGGCCGCGCGTTTACAGGCTGAAGCAGAATCTGAAGCAGGGCGCGGACGCGGCGCGGGAGCCGGCAGCCAGGGCGGAAGAGGCCGTGGAGGCGCAGCGCCCCAGAAACGTCGTCCCCAGAGCGGAGGCGCACGCAGGCCCGGCGGCAGATAAGCGGTTTGCCGGATATTTGAGATTCTTTTATTGAAAAAATAATACATTATGTCTACAGCAACTATAACAGCGGCCGACATCAATAAGCTTCGCCAGGCGACTGGCGCCGGCATGATGGACTGCCGTAAAGCCCTTACTGAAACAAACGGAGATTTTGAAGCGGCTATTGACTGGTTACGCAAAAAAGGAGCTAAAGTGGCTGCCTTGCGCGGCGACCGCGAAGCAAAAGAAGGCGTAGTGCTTGCGCAGACCACCGCCGATAACAAAACAGGCATCGCTTTTTGCGTTAGCTGTGAAACGGATTTTGTGAGTAAGAATGCCGACTTTATTGCATTTGCCCAGAGCATTGGCAACGCGGCTATCCAACACAATGTGACCAATATTGAAGAGTTGAACAATACGGCGATCAATGGCGCAAAAATTGCCGACCTGATCAATGATAAACTGGCAAGTATCGGGGAAAAGATCGGCATCACTAAATTTGAACGTATTGATGCGGAATATGTAGCTTCTTATATCCATGGCGCCAATCGCATTGGCGTATTGGTAGGACTTAATAAAGAAGCTGCCGACGCGGGCAAGGATATCGCCATGCAGATAGCGGCTATGAACCCGGTGGCGCTGGATGCGGATAGCGTTCCCGCTTCTACTATTGAAAGAGAAAGGGCGATCGTTACCGAACAGATACAGGCCGATTCAAAAATGGCGGGCAAACCAGCTGAAATGGTCGCTAAGATCGCGGACGGCAAGCTGAAAGCATTTTTTAAAGAACAAACCTTGCTGGCTCAGCTCTTTGTTAAAGACGGATCCAAGAGCGTGGAAGATTACCTGAAAAGCGTAGATCCTTCGCTGAAAGTAAAGGCATTTAAAAGAGTAGCATTGGGGTAAGCGACGGAACGCCTATGATCAATTGGCGTAGTTCCGTTGGCCTGGTTGCTTTATAATATAAAAGAGGCTGTATCAAAAGATCGATACAGCCTCTTTTTATTTGGATCCCTGGCGGAGATGATTGTTCCCGTTTTGATTTAAAAGAAAAAGTCTTTTCTTTGCAACAACTTAAAATTACCCGTCATCCATGCTTCCGAAATATAAACGTATTCTGCTGAAATTGTCCGGTGAGTCATTAATGGGAGATAAAAGCTTTGGCCTCGATCCGGTAATGATAGAACAATATGCCAGGGATATTAAGGGCATCACCGAGCTGGGGGTCCAGGTAGCGGTAGTCATTGGCGGAGGGAATATTTATCGCGGCATGAATGAAAGCGAGACGGGCATCGAGCGGGCTCAGGGCGATTATATGGGAATGCTTGCTACCGTGATCAATGGAATGGCCATGCAGGCCA
>JAEUVR010000153.1 GCA_016786785.1 Chitinophagaceae bacterium | reverse complement strand
AAAGAAACCGGGGGCATGGCCGACGCCAATACCTATGGAACCCTCAATGTGTTGCGCAAAGAAAATGAGCTGACCGTTTCCGTTAGCCCTCTTCAGGATATTCGCGACAGCCTGGTAGTGAAGCAAGGCGATAAGGTTTTGTATGCCGAACGCTTGCAGTTAAAGCCTCTCCAGACTTTCCGGAAAGCAATAGCGCTTGCTTCGGGAACGGAGGCGGTAATTACCGTAGCTGTAGGCAATAAAAAGTTGTTTTATTCTTCCGATCCCCAGGCCGGGCTTATACAGCGGCCGGTCGCGTCGGAAAGCGGCATCCGGGATTATGATTCAGGCGAAAGACTTTTCAGGCTGGCGGAGGAACAAAATGCGATGAGGAATTTTGAGGAGGCGATGGAATTGTTTCAGCAATGCCTGCAGAAAGAGCCTACGCACAGCGAAGCCTTATCGCGTATTGCTGAATTGTATTACAGAAAGGCGGAGTATGCAAAAGGCCTGGAATATGCCAGGCGCGTGCTGAGTTATAGCGCTTATGACGGTCCGGCCAATTATATCTATGGAATATTGCAGGCTAAGCTGGGCGATTACCAGGAAGCTTTACAGGCGTTGAGCGTTGCCGTTAGAACGATGGAATACCGCTCGGCGGCCTATTCGAAGATCGCGGAGATCGCGTTCCTTCAGAAAAACTATGAAGAAGCGGTCGTCAACGCTAAAAAATCGCTTGATTACAATAAAAATAACCTTAATACTTATAAGGTATTGATCGCCGCTTATCGTAAGCTAAACGATAAGACCGCCGCCAATGCCGCTATCGACGAACTGTTGACGATCGACCCTTTGAGTCATCCGGCGCGGTTTGAACGTTACCTGCTGAACCCCGCCGATTCGAACGCTATCCGCGCATTCCGTTCGGAGTTTAAAAGCGAGTTCCCGGTAGAGACCTACCTGGAAATGGCGATAGCGTATTCCGAGATGGGCGCCAACGAGGAGGCTATGGCCTTGTTAAAACAGGCGCCGGAACACCCGATGGTAAATTACTGGCTGGCCTATTTGCATAAAGATATAGCCCCGCAGGCAAGCGCTGATTATCTTTCCCGGGCTACGGCATTATCTCCCGAAATGGTTTTTCCCTTTCGCAGGGAATCCATTCCTGTGTTGGAATGGGCTTCGGGCCGGCAGGATTCATGGAAGACCTTGTACTACCTGGGTTTGATCAACTGGAATAACCGCGACATAGCCAAGGCAAAAACCCTGTTCGATCAATGTGTTAACGCTCCCGACTATGCGTCTTTTTACGTGTTGCGCGGCGTGTTGCGCGAAGCGAATGCTGCGCCCGGCGCTGCGGACGCTTTGGCTGATTTTAACAGGAGCATAGCGCTTGATCCCGGCAGTTGGCGTAACTGGCATTATCTTATTGGTTATTATGCAAGCAGGAATGATTGGCAGGAGCAGTTGAGGCTTTCGAAAAAAGCGTACGCGCTTTTTCCGAATAATCCTGTTACGAGGATAGAATATGCAAAGGCGCTTATTACCGGCGGCGATCCCAAGGGCAGTATTGACGTGCTCAATAAAACGCTGATCTTACCGCAGGAAGGCGCGCGCGAAGGACGCGAGATCTTTGAAATGGCCAACCTGGCAATGGCGAGAAACCTGATGCAGAAAGGCAAGTTCCGCGAGGCGCTTAAATATATTGAGCAATCGAGGATCTGGCCGGAGTCCCTGGGCGCAGGCAAACCATACGAACCTGACGAGCGCTTGCAGGACCTGATGGCTTCTTATTGCGAGCGCCAGCTCGGTAATCATCAAAAAGCGGAAACGTACCGCAACCGCATCAAAGATTTTAGCCTGGATATTGATAACTGGCGTTCCAGGTGGAGCGCTTCCAACAATTTTATTGCGATTGCAGTATTGGACGATCCCGCAAATACGCAGGGTATTGCCAATGATAAGGATCAGGATCAGGCATATCGCAAGCAGGTAGAGGCCCTGGCTAAGCAATGGGAACAGGATATGGATTCGCTGAAGAACTGGAATATTTCCAATGCGATTGAATCCCCCGCTGTAGCCTGGACGCTTTCCAAATACCGGAAGGACGAAACAAAGGCAAAAAGCCTGGAACAGGTTTTATTGTCTTCCGGCAGGGAAAGCCTTTTCAGCATTATGATCAATACGCTGGAGATGATGGCTGAACTTCGCCCGCCGAAGCGTTAGCGCCTTCGCTCTTTGAGCTATGGCGGTTGAAAAGTTAAAGCAGGCATCGCCCGTCGAAGCGTTAGCGTAGGCGGGGCGCCATATAAAACAGGCTGTATCGCAAATGATCGATACAGCCTGTTTATTTGAAATCCGGTCTTCCGGGAAAATTCGGAGATCCGTTTTGCTTTTCGGGAATGCTCTACTGGCAGCGACAACTAAGGCCGCTCATCCATTAAAAGCTTAGTTCGCTGTTTTTCGAAACAACGCCGGTAAGGTTTCCATGTTCGATGGATATTTCCAGCGGCTTATTATTGTATTCCCATGAGCCCCCGGTAAAATCAGGCACATCTATCGCTTTTGATCTTTTAGCGACAGACTGGGCGCTAAGCGGAACGAGGCAGCTCCAGGCGGCGGCGTCATATACGTCCATATCTAATGGGAGGCCGTTACGCAGGCAGTCGATCATGCGCCAGTCCATCATAAAATCTATTCCCCCGTGGCCGCCGATTTCCTTAGCCAGTTCGCCTATTTTTTTTACTATAGGGAGGGTGTATTTGTCTTCCACCTCTTTAAACTCGCTTTCGGACAACCATTTCTCATGGCCCACCGCTATCCTGGCAGGCTCCGGGTCTCTTAGCGCTGAAGCTTTGGTTCCGCTAACGAGGAAGATGCCGGATTTAACGCGGGGGGAGGAGATATCGTGTTGCAGCATGATCGTTTTACCTTTTTTGGTGCGGATCGTGCTGGTGTTCATATTGCCTCTGAAAGGATTGCCTACATAGTGCGCATAAGAAGGGTCTTTGGCGGCAAGTTCCTCTGCTATGGCGCCAAGCGTAAAATCGTTGCTGCTCATGGAAACGAGGTAGTCCATCCGGTCTCCTCTGTTAATATTCATCACCTGCGCAATGGGGCCGATTCCATGAGTAGGATAAAGATTGCCATTACGGTGCGCATTTTCGTTCAGCCGCCATGATTTAGGGCGTCTTTCCCTATCGAACAGGCTGCGGGCGATGTCATGGATATACGCGCCTTCGGTATGAATGATCTCCCCGAAAAATCCCTGCCTGACCATGTTCATCACTAACAGGTTAAAGAAGCCATAACATCCGTTTTCGAGCATCATACAATGGCGTTTGGTCTTTTCCGAGGTCTCCACCAGTTGCCAGCATTCTTCCATCGTTTGGGCGGCGGGCACTTCCACCGCCGCATGTTTGCCGTGGTTCATCGCGTAGAGGGCTATTGGCGCATGCAGGACCCAGGGCGTACAGATATATATCAGGTCAATATCATCGCGCTCGCATACT
>JAEUVR010000149.1 GCA_016786785.1 Chitinophagaceae bacterium | reverse complement strand
CCTTATTTTTTCTGCCTTATCGTATATCTACTATTGCATTTTTATAAAATCGAGTCAATCTTTGTGCAAGCATTTACGCTTCCAATCCTAAGAGACTCCTCCAGATTTTATTTTGTTCCAATCCTGTTAAACAGCCATTCCGATATTTATCCTGTGGATATCCGTAGCATACGTTACTTGTCCCTTAAAATATAAGTATGAAAACGTTGTACCGATTCCGTCCCCTTGTTCATTCTATTGAATGGAATGACTCCAGGAAAAAAACGCTTTTGTTTATTCTTTATATACTTCTTTCCCTGATCAGTTTTGCTGCTGACGCAGGATCGGCTGAGGCTCCGGCCGCCGGTCAAACGATAAACGAGACCGCCGCCCTGCCTTCTGTTGCAGAGCATGAATGGTTGCAACCGATCTGTATTATTCCACGCCGATAGCCTAACCTGCTATCCGCGAATAGGCGGGCAACCGCTTCCTTCCTTATATCCTTCGAAATACAATCTATCCATTCCTTAGCCAGACTATTGTGTTCATGGTCATAAAAGAATGATTGTATGAAATCGAATAATTTTTTTAACAAAGCAAAAACTGATCTGTCTGCAGGGAAGCGTCCCTTGTTTTTTCTTGCGGCAGCGCTCTTTTTGTTCGCTCAATGCATGCATGCCCAGGGCCTGTCCGATATACAGCGATCTTATCATCACTACGCCGGAAAAAATGCCGTGAAAGTCGAACTTGGATGGGCGGCCGGCGGCAATGAAGAAACCAGTCATTTTATACTGGAACGCAGCTATGACGGCGAAGCGTTCAAAGAAGCGGCTTTATTGTTTACCGCTGAAGATAAGGATGCGCCGCAATATGGGTATACCGACCGGATCCCGGCGCTGGCGGCGGAGGCGCAGGTATACTACCGGCTGAAGATCGTGGATAAGAAAGGGAACTATGTTTATTCGGATAATATTATTATACAAACAGACGCATTAAAACAGGGGGTCAGGCAAATAATAATGCTGCCATGATGCGCCCTAGATCCTGATCGCCTGTTTTGCATCAATAACAACTTTTTTAAAGGGTACGATCAAGTAAAAAGCCGGGCTTTTCCAGGCCTGGCCTTATTTAACCGCTTACTTAAAAAGAATCTTTATGAACGCAAAAACCAAGTATGTGCTCGCAGAAAAACATCAGTCTTCCGGATTGATGCAGGTAGTGGACAAGATTTCCCATACTTCCTTTAAAACTGAGAAGTTACTGAATCCCATCAGGAAATTCCTTGGCATGCGAACGGTCGTTTATAAAAGGAGCCGTATAGTGAGAAAGTACAATAAGCCGTTTGAGACCTTTCTTTTTAAAGGATACGATCTGAACGATCGCGATATAGCAAGGCATAATGATTTTAAGAAGATCAGGATGCTTTGTAAAAATTAATAGCAAGTTTTTTTAAAGGGTACGATCAACACAACGGCCGGGCCTTTCCAGGCCTGGCCCATTTTTACCTTTGGAGGTTTAGACCGGCTATTTCCCGGAACCTCGACCGCTGTATTTATTCCTTCCTCTGAAATGCCGGCCGGTAAATAACCGGTATCGCGCAATGCTTTATTAACCACGCTGAAATCTGTAAACATGAATCTTAGTAAGATCAATTCAGGCGTCAGGGGAAGAGAACAAAATATGATCATCCGGCCCGGACCTTTTGGTCGGATAAAAGTTTTGCTTACCTGTTCGCTGCTAACGGCCCTTGCGGCGCTCTATGCTTCGCAGGCCTATTCCGCTATCTCGGAGAATTTTAATTCCCGGAAAGGCGTCTCTACAAAAACATTAAAAGGCTTTTTGCAGAAAGGCTGCTGGACCTTCCGCAATTTCGATGTCAATACGGATGGATGGAATCCGCGTATCGAGGGAGATGGGGCCATGGTGTCGGGCGCCGCCGCGGATTATCTGAATACCGCGGGCATCTTTACGCCTGTATTGGACGTAAGGGATAGGCTCAACATTTCTTTTAAATACATGTTCAGTCATACCGCGGCCAGACTTGTTGGGCGATGGATAACGATCAGTCTCGCAGACGCTAGTAACCAGCCGCTGGAACTGCTGGACAGTTTTGTCTGCAAGAGGGCTACGGACGCTTACCAGGCGTACCATAAAAATTTTACTATTCGCTACCCGGGCAAATACAGGCTGGTATTGCAATATCATGGCGAGGGAGGGGAAACGAGGATAGGGATCGATGAACTGGTCGTTTCCGCATCGCCCGCTTATGCCGGCGGATGCAATGCGGCGCCCAGGGCGAAAGACGACAGGATAACGGGACACAGCAACCGATATGCAACGGGTTCTCTTTTTGACAACGACGAGGATCTTAACCGCGAAAGGGTCAAGGGATATGTGATAAAGCCTTCCCCTGCCGGCAGGGTGGTCATCAACGACGACGGCTCCTTTCTTTTTACGCCGCATAAAGATTTTACGGGCGATAAGACTTCTTTCACCTATAAAATATGCGAGGACGGCGCAGGAATGCTTTGCTCAGAAGACGCTACGGTATGGATCGATTTCCCCGAAGAGGATAAAAAGGCGGAGGGCATGACGGAATTTCTCGGCGCATATAAGTTGAATGGGAATGTGGAACTGCGATGGACCACGGACGCCGAGAAGAACCTGGATTATTTTGAGTTGGAAAGAAGCCTTGACGGAAAAGAGTGGCAGTCGTCCGGGACCGTAAAAGCGATAGGATTGCCCGATAAGGGCCATGAATACAGTTATATCGACCGCGTAAGCCGCAATACGGCCAACAGGAAGGACCTGTATTACCGGCTCAAGCAAATTGCGACGGATGGAAATGTCGCTTTCAGCCGGCTCCTGGTGGCGAGGGTTTACAATACCCGAACGCTTACCATGATCAGCGTAACGCCTAATCCCGTGCAGAATGATATCTCTGTGAACGTGCAGTTGCAGGAACCTTCTTTTATTACCATGAGGGTGGTCGATACCTCGGGGGTTCTGGCGATAAAGGAAACGATAAGAGCGGATAAGGGGGCCAATAGCTATATTATATCCGGATCAAACGGCCTGTCGCCCGGTTTATATATGCTGGAAGTGATCGTCAACAGTAAGGAAACCATGTTGGTCAAGTTATTAAAAGAATAAAGAGGAATTATCCGGTTGCGGCGGGTAAGAGGAAGTTGGCTGCCCGGTTATAAAGGATAGAAAGGGGTCATGTATTCGGTTGTAGTTAACCGGTATATTAAAAGGTTTCATTGGTTCTAGAGGTTAGAGGCTGTCCTGAGGGCAGCCTCATTTTTGTTTGGATGAGTTTAGCCTGGGCGCTTCGGCCCCTGTTTGCGATGCCGGTTTGCAAGGGCTTTGAAGCGGTTTGTATCGCTGCGCGAAGATGTTATCGCATTATGATTTATTGGCCAGCTGGCCGCAGGCGGCGTCAATATCTTTTCCCCTGCTTCTCCTGAGTCGCGCATTTACTTTGTGCTTTTCGAGATATCGCATAAACTCCTCCACTGTTTTTTCATCAGGTTTTGAAAAGCTGGCCGCCTCTATGGGGTTATACTCGATAATGTTCACCAGGTCGGCGGGTATCTGCCGGTAGATCCTGATCAGCTCTTCCGCATCTTCCCTGCCGTCGTTAAGGTTTTTAAAGAGGATGTATTCCAGCGTGATCTCGTTATGCGTTTGTTTATAGAAATGGTTCAGCGCGTCGATCAGGGCCCTGATATTATTGGTTTCATTGATGGGCATGATCTCATTGCGCTTTTTATCGTTTGCCGCGTGGAGCGATAGGGCCAGCTTGAACTTCACTTTATCGTCGCCGAGCTGGCGGATCATTTTAGCCACCCCGGCGGTAGAAACGGTGATCCGTCGCGGGCTCATGGCCAGTCCGTCAGGGGCGGTAATACGATCGATCGCCTTCAAAACATTTTTATAGTTCAGCAGGGGTTCGCCCATACCCATAAAGACGATATTGGATAATTTCTTATCGTATGTTTTTTCGGATTGTTGATTCAGCAGGGAAACCTCGTCGTAGATCTCGTCGTAGTCGAGGTTCCGTTTTCTGTCCATATACCCTGTGGCGCAGAATTTACAGCTCAGGCTGCATCCGACCTGCGACGATACGCAGGCGGT
>JAEUVR010000137.1 GCA_016786785.1 Chitinophagaceae bacterium | reverse complement strand
TCGCGGAAAGAACAATTCCAGCAGATGATCGAACATTACCCGCTGATAAAAGAACTGAAGGATAAACTGCGCCTGGAGCTTGATTATTAGCAGATGTGCAGATTTCGTATAATTTTTAACTAATTTCACCACTCAAATTTTATATCTGATATGGCCGAAGTGATCTTAATGCCCCGTTTGAGCGATACCATGACAGAAGGCGTAATTGCGGCTTGGCATAAAAAAGTAGGAGACGCCGTTCAAAAAGGCGATCTGCTGGCAGAAGTAGAAACCGATAAAGCGACAATGGACCTGGAGAGCTATAAAGACGGCACGCTCTTGCATATAGGAGCCGACAAAGGCGGAAAACTACAGGTGAACGACCTGCTGGCCATCATCGGATCAAAAGGAGAAGATATCAGCGCGCTGCTCAAAGAACATAGCGGAGGCGGACAGCCCGGCGCATCCGCTCAACCTGTAAAAGAAGAAAAACCAGCTGCGACAGAGGCCGTAAAAGAAGCAAAACCGGCGGCAACAGCGCCCGCCGCTCAAAACGACGCGATAGACATCTCCAAAATAGAGGAAGCGATCCTGATGCCGCGGCTTAGCGATACCATGACGGAAGGCGTAATTGCCGCCTGGCATAAAAAAGTCGGGGATGCCGTTAAAAAAGGAGATGTGCTTGCAGATATTGAAACGGATAAAGCCACCATGGAGCTGGAAAGCTACAAGGAAGGAAAACTATTATATATCGGCGCAAAGGACGGTGAAAAAATACAGGTGAACGACCTGTTGGCCATCATCGGGAAAGACGATGTGAACGTAGAAAAAATCGTAGCGGCTGCCAAAGGCGGCGCACAGTCTCCTTCTGCAGCAACTGCCGCGCAGGAGCAGGGAACGGCCTCGGCCGCCAAAGCCTCGGTAGCCGAGGCTGAATCCTTGACCGCCTCTGCCGAGGCTTCGGCGGTCGATGGAAGGGTAAAAGCATCTCCGCTTGCCCGGAAGCTGGCTACCGAAAAAGGCATAGACCTCGCCCAGGTACAAGGCAGCGGCGATAATGGAAGGATCATCAAAAAAGACGTAGATGGATTTGTTCCTAAAAAAGAAGACGACAGGAGAAGCAATATCGCCAGCGAAACGCCAGCTTCCGCCATCGCCAAAGCGCCGGCAGGAGAAGTGAGCTTTGAGGAAGTTCCCGTTTCCCAAATGCGCAAGACCATTGCCAAACGCCTGGCTGAAAGTAAATTCACCGCCCCTCATTTTTACCTGACGATCGCTATTGACATGGATAATGCCGTAGCCAGCAGGACCAGGATCAACGAAGTATCGCCGGTAAAAATATCTTTTAACGACATGGTATTAAAAGCCTGCGCCGTTGCGCTGAAAGCGCATCCGAAAGTGAACAGCAGTTGGCTGGGCGATAAGATCAGGTACAACCATCATGTCAATATCGGCGTAGCCGTAGCGGTTGAAGAAGGACTGCTGGTGCCGGTGGTGCGTTTTGCCGATCAGAAATCGCTATCGCAGATCGGCGCGGAAGTAAAAGAACTGGCCAAAAAAGCAAAGGATAAAAAACTGCAGCCCTCGGAATGGGAAGGAAATACTTTTACCATTTCTAACCTGGGCATGTTCGGCATAGATGAATTTACCGCCATTATCAACCCGCCCGATTCCTGCATCCTGGCCGTAGGAGCGATCCAGCAGGTTCCGGTAGTAAAAAATGGGGCCGTGGCTCCGGGAAACATCATGAAAGTTACCCTAAGCTGCGACCATCGCGTAGTGGACGGCGCTACGGGAGCGGCCTTCCTGCAAACCTTGCAGGGCCTGCTGGAAGAACCGTTGAGAATGCTGGTTTAACAAGATAACAAAAATGCTTACAGTCAATGAACGCCCGATCGTCGCCCGACGGCGGTTGATGGCGTCCGTTAGGTCACTGCGTAATGCCTTATAGTTAACGATGATCAGACAAACATCAAAAGAGTTGTATGCAGCCTACCGCGAGTCGATGAGAAAGATCGCCGATATCCGGTATGCTTCCGCGGTTCTTCAATGGGACCAAGAAACCTATCTTCCCCCCAAAGGCGCGCCCATCCGGGGTCAACAGATCTCCACGCTCTCGGAAACGGCTCATCAATTGTTCACCGCAGAAGAACTGGGCGTCCTGCTTCAGGAGCTGAAAACGCGGGGGGATCTTACCGATAAGGAGAAAAAAAATATTGCGCTCTCATGGGAGGATTATGAGAGACAAAAAAAGATCCCTTCCGCATTTGTTCGCGAACTATCAGAAACCGTAAATAAAAGCTTTCACAGCTGGATCCTGGCAAGAAAAAAGAACAGCTTCGCGCAGTTCTCTCCCGAGCTCGCCCGGCTTGTCGCCTTAAAAAAGCAGGAAGCCGAATACCTCGGCTATTCCGAACATCCCTACAATGCGCTGCTTGATGAATTTGACAAGGGATCTACCGTAAACAAGCTGGATAAAGTTTTCGGCGATATCCGGACCCCTCTAAAGGAACTGCTGGATAAAATAATGGCTAAACCCCAGGTCGACGATTCCTTTCTCCATCAACATTTCCCAAAAGATAAACAATGGGCGTTCGGACTGGACATCCTCCGGCAATTAGGATATGATATGGAAGCGGGGCGACAGGATATCTCCGAGCACCCATTCACCATTAATTTTAACAGCAACGACGTTAGGATCACCACGCGCATTGACGAAGACGATTTCAGCGCCATGACCTGGAGCTGTATCCATGAAGCCGGGCACGCCCTGTATGAACAGGGATTGCCGGACGATGAATATGGCCTGCCCTGCGGCGAAGCGGCTTCGCTCACCATTCACGAATCGCAATCCAGGCTCTGGGAAAACCATGTCGGAAGAAGCGAAGCCTTTTGCGTCTTTCAATTCCCCTTGCTGCAGCAATATTTTCCCGAACAGTTCCGCGGCCTCTCTGCTACCGACGTATACAAGGGGATCAATAAAGTGCAGCCTTCTCTTATCCGGACGGAAGCGGATGAATTGACCTATCATTTTCATGTCATGATACGTTTCGACATAGAAAAAGCGCTGATCGAAGGCTCGCTGCAAACCGCTGATATTCCCGCTTTCTGGAACGAACATTATGCCAGGTACCTGAACGTCAGCGTGCCCGACGATAAGCGGGGATGCCTGCAGGATATTCACTGGAGCCACGGCAGTTTCGGTTATTTCCCTACCTATAGCCTCGGCAGCTTTTGCGCAGCTCAGCTTTTTGACGCTGCGCAGCAGTCTGTCCCCGCCCTGGAAAACGAGCTGGACAATGGCCGTTACCAGCCGCTATTACAATGGCTCAGGAACAACCTGCATCAGCACGGACGGCGTTATAACAGCAATGAACTGATGGTCCGCATAACCGGCAGAGAGCCAGGCATCGACAATTTTTATAACCGCCTGCTTGATAAATACAAAAATATTTACAACATTTAAGGTCAAATTCAATTGATCTTATGCTAAACCCCTGGCGTAAATTACTTTTCGCCCTGTGCTTTTTTCCCCTTTTCTTTTCCTGTCAGAAACTGATAGAGGACAAGAAAAAAGACCTGTTAATGGAACTCATTACCAATGGAACCTGGTATGTTAGCCAATACAATGATGGCGCTACAGATATCACCCAGGAGTTTACCGATTACCATTTCCGTTTTTTTAGCGACGGCGTAGTTACAGGCAAAAAAGGAACGGCAATAGAAAACGGGACCTGGGCCGGGGACGTTCAAAACATTTCCATTGACGCCGAATTTCCTTCCGCACAGCCTCCCTTATCCAAACTCACCGGTGTATGGAAAATCACGGACAGCGGCCTCGATTTCGTCAAAGCCGAGATGAATAATCCCCCTGGAAAAAACATTCTCCATCTGCTGAAAAACAAGTAAGGATCCCGTTTGATTTTTTATCCGGCGATATATCCTTATGAGAACAAAGCATATAGCCCTCGCTTTATTTTTCAATAAACAGCCCTGTTTACACAATAAAAAAATTAACGATATATAATGGGTAAATCCCGCTGTTTTAGGCGGATGGTATTGTAATTTTGCATAAAAGGCAATATCTTGACGTTTAACAGTAAAATACCATCCTTCATGAGGATTTTTTACGTCTCTTTTATCCTTTTATTGTTATACGCTCTCCCGTCTGCCGGACAGGAGCCAAAAGAACCTGAACGGAATCCCTATACCCGTATCGTAAAATTCTACCCTAACCCCGCCACAACCATCATCAATTTCGATTTTCAGAAGGATTACGATAAAAACTACAGTTTCCAGATCTTCAATTTCCTAGGCAAAAAAGTATTTGAGATCAATAGCGTTAACCTCAAAACAATTGTCAACCTCAACGATTTTTACCGGGGCATCTATATATTCCAACTGCGTGATAAGAATCAACGGATTGTTGATTCGGGCAAATTCCAGGTAGTAAAATAAAGAATTTATTTTACCGCATTTTCTTCCCGATCTGCAGCCTGATAACAAACCTGACAGGCAGGTAAAAAAGAAAGACATTTTGGCTTCCAAAGCGCATTGGCAGCATTCTTGCCAACCTTAACCTGATCAATAATTTTATATTTATGGAGGAAAATTTAAGGAATAACCGGGATATGCATGATGAGCTAAACGATTCGCCTGAAAATATTGCAGACGACAATATGAAAGCAGGCAATCTGGCAAAAGAAAAACAGGAAGAAATTAAAAGGTTAAAAGAAGAAATAGCCGAATTAAAAGATAAATACCTTCGCCAGGCCGCTGATTTTGACAATTTCAGGAAACGAAGCGCTAAAGAAAGACTGGAACTGGTTCAAACGGCAGGCAGCGAGGTGATTTCCTCCCTGCTGGAGGTCGTTGACGATTTTGATAGGGCTGAAAAACAAATACAAAACACCCCGGGCGATACTACAGCAAATGGCATATTATTGATTATCAATAAATTAAAAAACATCTTGCAAGCAAGAGGGTTAAAAGCCATGGAAACCCTTGGAGAAGAATTTAACCCCGACCAACAGGAGGCGGTTACCACGCTGGCAGTGGACAAGGAGGAATTAAAAGGTAAGGTAGTGGACGAGATCGAGAAGGGATATTATCTTAATGATAAAATCATCAGGTTTGCAAAAGTGGTGGTAGGTAAATAAAGTCAACGCAACACATGTCAAAACGAGATTATTACGAAGTACTTAACGTATCCAGGAATGCTTCTGCGGAGGAGATAAAAAAAGCTT
>JAEUVR010000135.1 GCA_016786785.1 Chitinophagaceae bacterium | reverse complement strand
GTGGGATGCGAAGAATATGAAGATCACGAATTTTGACGAAGCCAACCAGTTTGTGAAAAGAGAATACAAGAACGGTTACAGCCTGAGTTTGTAAGATCGGCTGCAGCTTAAGTTTGTAAGGCAAAATAACTGGACCGGCTTGCAGTTTGTGAAAGGGACGGCTAGAGCGGATCAGCCGGGTTTGTCGAATCGGCTGTCGCCGGAGCTGGCAATACAACGCAGAAAGTTCGGTTATTTGTTAGCGCTGTACAATGTTCGTTGATACGAACTGATGGTCTTAGCCATATAGCAATTCCCGCAGACTTGTTATATGGCTAAGTTATTTTAGCAACCGCAGTATATTAAAATTACCAAAGTAGTTATACTGCATCATTAAGTTATTGAAAGGCTATGGAGAAAAAACAGCTTACCAGAAGCGGCTTTATCAGGCTGGCGGGCGGCGCAGGTCTATTGACCCTGACCGGCGGGTTCAGGGCTTTGGCGCAATCGCCTAAGAACTCCCGGCATCTGGTGGATACGCCGTTAAAAAGGGAAGAATACCTGTTTTCGCTGTTGAAACGGATCTGCACGGATATTGGCGTTCATCGTTTCGGGACGCCCGAATATGAGCAGGTTGCGGAGATCATCAAAAAAGAAATGGAACGGGCCCTGCCCAAAGTGGAACAGGACTATGCGCCTTTTTCTTTATGGGAAGCTACGAACGGGCCCAGTTTGTATGTGGGCGACCGGGAACTGGAAGTCATGCCTTATAAGGGAATAGCGGGGACGCCCGAAGGCGGGATCACAGGGTTGCTGAGAAAACACGAGAGCGGCGGCTATTACCTATTGACGGACACCCTTACAGGCCGGCAACAGGCGATCATATCCGTTAATGAATACGGAAGGGCTATTTCTTCTTCCGCTTACCGGAACGACCGGGAAATAGGCTATGTTGATCCCGAGCGGCCCGTGGAGCCGAGGTTCAATATCGGCAGACAGGATCAGCCCGTATTGGAGGAGGCGGTAGCGAACCGGACGCCGGTGCGCGTGAATATCCAAACCCGCTTTCTTCCGCCCAAACCGGGCTCGAGCATCATCGGAACCCTTCCTGGCCAAACCAGGGAAGAGATCCTTTTCCTCGCCCACGCAGATAGCCCGTACAATAGCCCGGGCGCCAACGATAACACAGCGTCGGTGATCATCATGTTGATGCTGGCGCACGCATTTTCGGGTCTTCCGCAAAAAAAGACGATTACTTTCATGGCCACCGGCGGAGAGGAGGACGGCAAGATAGGCGCCATTCATTATGCGGAGAAAAGAAAGAGGGAGGGAACCCTGAAAAATATCCGCTACGCGGTGAATTTTGATTCCCTTACCTATGGCCCTAACCTGCAGTTATATTCGAAGGAGAAGGGGATCAAAGACATGATTGGCGATATTCACCGCGACCTGAAGATAGAGGGAACGCCTAAATATTTTGATAGCGATGGTTTTGTAATGGACGCCATGCCCTTCCGGCATCCGGGCGCCAAAGCGCTCTATGTCAACAGCCGGGGGTACGATGGCATTACCTTGCCGGTATATCATCGTCCTGAAGACCTGCCCGTTACCGTGGCGGCCAACTGCGCTGAAATAGGATTCCAGGTATTCGGGGAATTGATCCGGCGTTTGCAAAAAATATAAGGTTCCCCAGAAAATGGATGGCTGAACGTCGTTTTCTCTATTTTAGAATTTTTTCTTCTTCAGCGTTCGCGGATAAAAGACCGGGATCAGAAAACCTTGGTTTCAGTCATTATGTTTTGACTAATGAGGGGCGCTACCGGAGCGTTGGAGGATAAACGAAGGATGGGTGAAGGATGGTAGAAGGATGAGCGAAGGATGGTAGAAGGATCGCTAAGCAATAGTTGGGCGTTACAGGCCGGATGTTTCAATCGTTATTCACGAAAGAAAAATAATCGCTAAACATCGATCGGGGCGTTACAGGGGTTCCTGCTCATCAGGCGTATCGGGAAGCTCTTCCTGTTCAACCAGGAGGGCTGCCAGCTCAAGCAGCTCCGTTTTCTTGTATTTATGGCGTTCTTCCTCGAAGCATTTACTAAACTCTTCCAGCAGGATGCGTATGATCTTTTTATTGCTTAAAGGCTTAAAGTAAACGGTGGCGGGAGGGGTGTTGATCCGGTTGAAATACGTTTCAATGTCTTTATGGGTAAACACCTGTCCGCTGATAGGGTCGATGAAGAACTCCGATTTATACATGAAGTTTTCGGTATGCCTCGAAAAATCATAGTCCGACTTAAAATAACTCAATACGAACTGCCTTGGAATATTGATGGCTTTGATAGGAATATCGAGCAGTTCGCTCAGGATAAGATAAATGATGCCATTGGCGATCGCATTGCCTCTTTTGGTTTCTATTTGTTTATTGATCAGGAATTCTTCGGGATGCTGGTAACCTACTTCCGTACCCTTCAGGTTAAAATAATTAAATAAGATGCTGCTGAGCACGTTGACCTGTTCGAGCGGCGTCAGGTAGGTGTTGAGTTCCAGCCATATATTCCTGCGGAGTTTTTCAATGTCCTGGAACACCTGGCTGGACGCCATATCCGGGTATTGAAAGCGGGCTGCGATCAGGGCGCCCGCCAACAGGTCCTGGTGGATATTGTTGTTCCATTTGGTTAATTCTTCCGTCAGGTCGCGGTAATGCAAACGATGGATCAGCAGTTCGATCCTTTCCTGTATGCCTTCGCTGACGGTATTTTCCCAAAGGCTCTCCAGGTTGGGGATGATACCCTTCCCGTAATCAATGATACGGTTGGATACGACGCCAAAAACCTCTTCATCAGGATCGTCGATCAAATGAAAAAGCGCGGATATTTCTCTGTTTTCTTCCATTTGCGTAGAATGCTTTTGCCGTTTGGATGCTTTGAATAAATTGAATGATCAATTTCGTTAGAGTTCGCAGAATACCGGGTATAATGTTTTCCACAACTCCTTTGAAAATGTTTATTACTATGGCTTGGGCTCTTTATTTATTCTCCCGCTAAAAAAAACATGCCGTCTTAACCGTTGTCGCTGCCGAATACGCTGTTGACGGCGTTTGCGAATGTGATGGGCATTCCCCGGCATTCGCGTTTCATTAAAGATATTATCCGCTTATTTCGGCGCTCAGGGGGAGATGCCGGTTGAACAACTGTTCTATTTCCTGCCTGTCTTCCCGGCTGCCGATGGTTCGCTTTGGTATAACGATGGCATGATAGGAATTGGTATACAGGTAAAAACTATTTGGCGTTTCTACTTTGCGGACGATGGCGTCCCAATTGTACCGGCTTTCCGAGACGGCGTCCTTATCAAGGATGCCCGTATCGGACAATTCAATCTCCGCGTCGTCCAGCACATGAAGGTTTTCCTTCTTGGCCAGGATGTCTTTCATTCTTCGCCGGACCGACCATTTGATGAACAAGGGCACCATTAGCAGGTAAAGGGAGCCGGTGACGACAAAAACCGAAATGTCCACCGCGAGATCATGGGTTTGATTGGACAGAATGTACAAGGCGGCGACAACGCCATATAAAAGCATTACCCGGATAAAATAGGAAAGCCGGTACGATCTCTTCCCGGGGTCTGCCCAGGCGGTGAAATAGTTGTACTGGAAATATTCCTCTTCCGTGAGTTTGAACCTTAGGGTAACCATATTAGACGACAGGGCTAGGCCTTTTTCTTCCTGAAGGATTTTTTCGGAGGATTGGCCTTGGCTTCTTCAATGATTTTTTTTACTTCTTCCAATTCCAGCGCCGCCGCCGTTTCCTGCTGTTCCTTGGGGATCTTGTAATTCCGCAGCCCCTGTTTGATATAAGGACCGTAAGGTCCGCGCAGCAACTGTATTTTTTCCTTTTCAAACACCTTAATGGTGCGTTCGGCCTTGGCCGCGCGTTTTTCTACAATAATGGGAACGGCTTCCTCGAAGCTGATGGAATACGGGTCGAGTTCCTTTCCAAGGGAATAAAAGTTCTTATTATGGGCAATATAGGGGCCAAAGCGGCCAATGTTGACCGTTACTTCTTCCTCTTCAAATTTTCCGAGCTGGCGGGGTAATTTAAAGAGTTCCATAGCTTCTTCGAAGCTGATGGTCTCAATGCTCTGCGTGTTCTTCAGCTTGGCGAACCGGGGCTTCTCCTCGTCGCCGACCTCGCCGATCTGCGCCATGGGGCCATATCTCCCCATACGCGCAATTACTTTTTTGCCGCTGGCCTCGTCAATGCCCAGTTCTCTTTCGCCCCTGATCCTTTCGGCGTTCTCTATCGTGTTCTCCACATCCTTCTTAAAGGGATTGTAGAAATCGTCGATCATCTTGTTCCATTTCAGTTTGCCTGCGGCCACTTCGTCAAACTCCTGTTCTATCCTTGCCGTGAAATGGTAATCCATCACATCGTTAAAATGCTGTTTCAGGAAGTCGGTCACTACCAGTCCCAGGTCTGTCGGGAAGAGCTTTGCTTTTTCCGCGCCCGTATTTTCCTGGGCTTTTTCGCTGGTTATCTTTCCGTTTTTCAACCTTAGGATCTGGAAATCTCTTTTTACTCCTTCCTTATCCCGTTTTTCTACATATCCTCTTTTCTGTATGGTGGAAATAGTAGGCGCATAGGTAGATGGGCGGCCAATACCCAGTTCTTCGAGCTTTTTTACCAGCGAAGCTTCGGTGTACCGGGGAAGCGGGCGGCTAAAACGTTCGGTAGCCTTCATTTCCTTAAGCGGCAGTTCCTGGTTTACGGTCAGGGGAGGCAACATGCCTTCCTGTTGCTCGTCGTCCATCAGGTCCTCTTCGTCGCGGTCTTCCATATATGCTTTGAGGAAGCCGTCGAATTTTAGCACTTCGCCCTGGGCGGTGAGTTCTTCTTTGTTGGTAGAGATGCTGATCTTTGCCGTTGTCCGTTCCAGTTCGGCATCGGACATCTGGCTGGCGATGGTGCGTTTCCAGATCAGTTCGTATAGTCTTTTGCTATCGGAATCGTCGATAGAGACGGTTTGCATATCGGTAGGGCGGATGGCTTCATGGGCTTCCTGCGCTGATTCGTTTTTGTTTTTGAATTTCCTGGGTTGCAGGTATTTTTTACCATACTGATTATTGATCTGCCCGGTAATCGATTCCATTGCGGTCTCACTGAGGTTCAGGCTATCCGTTCTCATATAGGTGATCCTTCCGCTTTCATACAGCTTTTGGGCCAATACCATGGTCCGGGATACGGAGTACCCCAGTTTCCTGCTGGCTTCCTGCTGGAGGGTGGACGTGGTAAAAGGGGCAGGGGGAGATTTTTTTCCGGGTTTGACCTGTATATCCGCAACGGTATAGACGCCGCCGACGCAGGACTGCAGGAATTTCTCGGCGGATGCGGCGCTGGATTGTTTTTTCCCTTCAGCCGTAAAGGTTACGGATTTCCCGGATATGTCATTTGCGGTGAACAGCGCTTCTACGCGGAAGGAGCTGGTCGGAATGAAGGCATTGATCTCTCTTTCTCTTTCGGCAATGATCCTTACCGCTACGCTCTGCACCCTTCCGGCGCTGAGGTTGTTCTTCATGCTCATCTTCCGCCAGAGAACGGGCGAAAGCTCAAATCCCACGACGCGGTCGAGTATCCTGCGCGCCTGCTGGGCGTCC
>JAEUVR010000121.1 GCA_016786785.1 Chitinophagaceae bacterium | reverse complement strand
TATGTCGCCCGTATATTATGGTGGATCGGTGGAAGAAAACGCCGCCGAACCCTTTGGTGAATATGCGCAGTCCTGTTTGGGAAGAGAGCGCATGTTTCAACACTTCTCTGGAAAATACAATACGCCCATTCTTATTTATCGCCTGAACTTCGCCTGCGACGTTACTTACGGCGTTTTGCTGGAGATCGCGCTCTCCGTTAAGGAAAACCGGGAAATCGACCTGTCGATGGGCCAGCTGAACGCCATCTGGCAAAATGACGCCAATGATATCGCCATCAGATCGCTGCACCATTGCGCAACGCCGGCTAAGATCCTGAATGTAACAGGGCCCGAAACCATCTCTGTCAGGTGGTGCGCGGAAGAGTTCGGACGCATGTTCAATCAGGCGCCGAAATTCATCAACCAGGAGCAGCCTACCGCCTATCTGAACAATGCCGCAGAATCCTTTAAGCTTTTTGGCTATCCTAAAGTGACGCTGAAAAGGATGATGGAAATGTTAGTAGACTGGGTAAACGCCGACGGCAAAAGATTAAATAAACCTACGCACTTCCAGGAAAGGAAGGGAAAATATTAATACTATGGCATATAAATCATTAGATCCATCGCTGCAAAAAGCGCTGCACAAAGGGTTGGTCATCCCCGCCCACCCGCTGGCATTGGATCAGCATCGCAAGCTCGACGAAAAAAGACAAAGATTACTGACGCGCTATTATATCGCCAGCGGCGCCGACGGCGTGGCCGTGGCCGTACACAGCACGCAATTTGAGATCCGCCAGCCGGAGATCGGCCTGCTGGAGCCCGTATTAAAAATAGCGGCGGAAGAAATTGACAAGGCTGCGCCCGACAGGCCCTTCATCAAAGTGGCCGGAGTGATCGGCCGCACGGAGAATGCGCTGAAAGAAGCCGAGCTGGCCGCGAAATACGGTTATGACATAGCGTTGCTCAGCAATGGCGGCATGCCTGATCTTTCCGAGAAAGAGCTGATCCAGCGCGCCAGCCGCGTTGCAGAGATCCTTCCCTTGTTCGGGTTTTATCTCCAACCCGCTGTGGGCGGACGCTTGCTGAGTTATGATTTCTGGAAAGACTTCGCCGATATCCCCAACGTATATGCGATCAAGGTCGCCGCCTTTAACCGCTACCAGACCCTTGACGTGGTAAGAGCGGTATGCAACTCCGAAAGAAGGGACGAGATCGCCTTGTACACCGGCAACGACGACAACATCGTGGCCGACCTGGTCACTCCCTACCGGATACCTGTAAACGGGAAGATCGTGGAAAAAAGATTTGTAGGCGGACTGCTAGGACATTGGGCCGTATGGACCAGCAAGGTAGTGGAGCTGCTGAAGGAAATAAAACATCGCCTGCAAACGGACCCCGCCAGTATTGAGGACCTGCTGGCAAAAGGCATAGCCATCACCGATATGAATGCCGTTATCTTCGATGCGCAGCACGCTTTTCATGGTTGTATACCGGGCATTCACGAAGTGCTCAGAAGACAGGGATTGATGGAAGGACGTTGGTGCCTGAACCCCAAAGAAGAGGTCTCCCCCGGGCAATTAGAAGAAATAGACCGTATTTATAAGGAAAATGCAGACCTGACCGACGATGAATTTGTAACGCAATTCCTGGAGCGGCAAAAAGCGCAAATGGTATCCTGATCGTCGCGCAACGCGTATTCATCTTACCAGGCATTGCCTGATGTTATACGCCGCTCGGGCCTGGGCCTGGGCGGCGTATAGCAAACAGACCAGGCGAAAAAAATAGATATGCTAAAAGAAGAGATAAAGCAACTGGCCAAAGACCTGCATGCGCAGGCGATCCGCAATCGCCGTCACCTGCACGCCCATCCTGAATTATCATTCCAGGAATATGAAACTTCGGCATTCGTAAAGGCGAAGCTCGACGAAATGGGCATCCCCTGGCAGGCGATCGCGGGAACAGGCATTACGGCCGTCATAAAAGGCGATCTGCCTTCCGATAAAGTAATCGCCCTTCGGGCGGATATGGATGCGCTCCCGATTACAGAGACCAACCAGGTGGATTATGCCTCGCAACGTAGCGGCGTGATGCACGCCTGCGGACACGATGCGCATACCTCTTCCTTGCTGAATGTTGCGGCTATCCTGCTTTCGCTAAAAAATAAATTCGGGGGAACCGTCAAGCTGCTTTTCCAGCCCGGAGAAGAGATCCTGCCCGGCGGCGCCAGCCTGATGATCAAGGAGGGAGCGTTGGAAAACATCAAACCATCCGCAGTGATCGGGCAGCATGTCTCCCCCATGATCCCCGTTGGAAAGATCGGCATCCGGAAAGGAAAGTTTATGGCTTCCATGGACGAGATCCGCGTGAAGGTAAAAGGCAGGGGCGGACATGGGGCGCAGCCGCACCAGAACATCGACCCGGTGATCATCACCGCGCATATCCTCACCGCCCTGCAGCAGATCGTCAGCCGGATGGCAAAGCCTACCCTTCCTACGGTGCTCTCATTTGGAAAGGTGATCGCCAACGGCGCCATC
>JAEUVR010000117.1 GCA_016786785.1 Chitinophagaceae bacterium | reverse complement strand
TTTTGTCCTGTTTCAATGCCTGCCGGAGCAGCTCATTCATTTTTCTTATCACTTCCGTCTTATTGCCCAATTGCGTCCGGCGCGCCTGGCTTCTGACCTGTAAAACCCCTTCCGCATTGATCCTGTTGGCCAGCTTTCTTAGCACGATCTGCTGCTGTTCTTCAGATAAAACCGAAGAGCCCCGCACCTGGAAACAGCCTTCCACCATGGTTTCCACCTTGTTTACATTTTGTCCGCCCTTACCCCCGCTTCGCGCTGTTTTGAAGGATATGGCCGATGTGATGTCAGGAACCTCGCGCATAATATTGGCTTAGCTGGTTTATCTGCTGTAAATTTACCAATAAAGCTGAACAATGCTAATGATAGGGCATTTCAGTTCCCTGGACAATATCGCTTGAACCAATAAAGCCGGAAACGCTAATGAAAGCCTTAATTCAACGGGTATCGGAGGGGCAGGTAAGCATTCATCATCAAATACGGTCGTCTATCGGTAAGGGGCTGGTCATACTGTTGGGGATAACGCAGGATGATGGAATAGAGGATATCCAATGGTTGAGCAGGAAGATCGTCAACCTGCGTATATTTAACGACGATGCCGGCCTGATGAACCGTTCGCTGCTGGAGATAGGGGGAGATATCCTGCTCATCAGCCAGTTTACCCTCTATGCTTCGGTTAAAAAAGGGAACCGCCCCTCATTTATCAGGGCGGCCAGGCCGGAGATCGCCATTCCCCTGTACGAACAGGCGATCGCTCAGTTGGAGGCGGATCTGGGGAAAAAGATAGGCGTAGGCGAATTTGGCGCAGATATGCAGGTGAGCCTGACCAATGACGGTCCGGTTACCATTATGATCGACACAAAAGAAAAAGAATAACGATGGAACTAACGCTCCGCGAAGCGCAACAACAGGTGGATGAATGGATCAAAACCATTGGCGTCCGGTATTTCAGCGAACTGACCAATATGGCGATCCTGACGGAAGAAGTGGGAGAGCTGGCCAGCGTCATGGCCCGGAAATATGGCGAACAATCTTTTAAGGAATCCGATAAGAACAAGGATCTCGGCGATGAAATGGCCGATGTGCTATGGGTATTGCTTTGTTTGGCCAACCAGACAGGGATAGACCTTACGGCGGCGATGAAAAAAAATTTCGAGAAGAAGATCCGCCGGGATGCAGACCGCCACCGTTCAAATGAAAAACTGAAATAATAAATTATCCTTCATTAATTCCCTCCCCACAGTATATCTTTGTCCGCTTCAATAGTTTTTTTATGGCTGCAGATAACAACCGATTCCAGGCAATCATTTCTCATTGTAAAGAGTATGGATTTATTTTTCCCTCCAGCGAAATCTACGACGGGTTAAGCGCAGTATATGATTATGGGCAATGGGGGGCCGAATTAAAAAAGAATGTGAAGGACTATTGGTGGAAAAGTATGACCCAGATGCAGGAAAACATCGTGGGGATAGACGCCGCCATCTTTATGCATCCCACTACCTGGAAGGCTTCGGGGCATGTGGACAATTTCAGCGACCCGATGATCGACAACAAGGATAGCAAAAAACGCTACCGGGTAGACCATCTGCTTGAGGGATATGCCGACGAGCTGGATGCTAAAGGCGATAAAGCGGGCGCCGAGCAGGTATTAAAAGCAATGGACGCCCTGCTGGCGGCCAGCGATTATGCCGGGTTAAAAAAGCTGATAGAAGACAAAAACATACCCTGCAGCGTCAGCGGCACCTGCAACTGGACGGATGTGCGCCAGTTCAACCTCATGTTCTCCACCCAACTGGGCAGCGTTTCGGAGGAAGCCGGCGAAATATACCTCCGCCCTGAGACCGCCCAGGGGATATTCGTAAATTTCCTGAATGTGCAGAAGACGGGCAGGATGAAGATCCCCTTTGGCATTGCGCAGATCGGCAAAGCCTTCCGCAATGAGATCGTGGCCAGGCAGTTCATCTTCCGTATGCGCGAGTTTGAACAGATGGAAATGCAGTTTTTTATACGTCCCGGCACACAAAAAGAATGGTACGAATACTGGA
Organism: Chitinophagaceae bacterium; assembly: GCA_016786785.1. GTDB lineage: Bacteria > Bacteroidota > Bacteroidia > Chitinophagales > Chitinophagaceae > Flavitalea. Next base: position 1,562 of record JAEUVR010000117.1, on the reverse strand, counting down.
AGGCGGAAAGGCTTAAATGGCACCTGAGCCTGGGCATACCGGAAGCCAGGTACCGCTTTCATGATCATGCGAAGCTGGCGCACTACGCCGATGCGGCCTGCGATATCGAATACGATTTCCCGATAGGCTTTAAAGAAGTGGAAGGCATCCATTCCCGCACCGATTTTGACCTTCGCAATCACCAGGAATACAGCCGTAAAAAATTGCAATACCACGACCCCGAGCTGAATAAAAGTTATGTGCCTTATGTCATCGAGACTTCCATAGGGGTAGACAGGACGGTGATGATGCTGCTTTGCGAAGCCTATGCCGAAGAAGACCTGAGCACGGAAGAAAAAAAGGATTCCCGCGTGGTATTGAAGCTCCCCCCCGCCATGGCGCCGGTAAAACTGGCCGTTCTCCCCTTGCTGAAAAAAGACGGGCTTCCCGAGATCGGAAAGGAGATTATGAACGCCTGTAAGCCTTATTTTAAGTGTTTTTACGAAGAAAAAGACGCAATTGGAAAAAGATATCGCCGAATGGATGCAATAGGAACCCCTTTTTGCGTTACTATAGATCATCAGTCTAAGGAAGACGGGACAGTAACGATCAGGTATCGGGATTCAATGCAGCAGGAGAGAATAAGCATTGCCGATATCCGGAAGACGATAGAAAAGCAGGTTTCGTTTAGCGCCGGCGTATAGGCATGAGCAGCGGCTATTATTAGCCAGCGCATGTTTGCGGCAGAGCAAGATCCGGCATTGGCCGGCCCGGAAATGGGTAGCGGCTCGTTAAACCCGGCAATTGCGCGGCCTGGGGAAAACTTAAAATGGGTCGTTGCGCGCCGCCAGGTTGGAAAAACAAAGGAAAACCCTTAGATTGGAAACGTTTTTAGGGCATATTTGCCCGGAAAATGGAAAATACCCTAAATAATAAAAGGCGTTATCGCCTCTTATATTGACCAGATCTAAACCAATTGACTATGCTCTTAGCAGACATTGCCATTCATGTGGTTCCTCTTGGCGGATTATTGCTTGCGTCCTTCGTAGTCGGATTTTTGTTGCGCTCCGAGCAGCTTAAAAAGCATCATAAAAAGATCATTGAACTGGAAAGAGAGATGCTGAGCAATCATTCGGAGATCCTTGAATTACAGAAGGAGAAAGCCCTGCTTATTAAACAGATGAAAGAGTCAAGCATTCCTGTTATCCCTTTGAAGCTAGCTAAGGAAGAGAACGACAATACCGGAAAAAAGATTATCGCAGGCCAGTAGATTGAAGGCTTAACCGTATAATTCAAGATGTATGGCTTTTTTGTCGTAGCCCAGGCCCGCTATACGTTGACGGGCTTCGTCAATCATGTTTTTCCATCCGCATAAATAAAAATAAGCCGGAGACGGGTCCGCCGGGTTTTCATCTCCCCCGGCGCGTTTGGCCTGGCAGACCTCTTCATATACCGCATGCACATATCCTTTCCGCACATCAGCGCTATCTTCCCGTGAAAACGTAGGAATATAAGAGAAAGAAGGCATTTTCTTTTCCAGCTCCTTCATCTCCGGGCCGTACAGCGCATCGTCTAATTTGCGA
>JAEUVR010000081.1 GCA_016786785.1 Chitinophagaceae bacterium | reverse complement strand
GAGCTTATAATCCATATCGAGTATTTCGCCAGAATATTCGGGCCATATATTTTGATATTGATGTGGCTCTATTTCGTAAGGCAACATTACTCTCATCACCATTTTCATATCGAGAAAAAACAAATTGCAAGGAAAAGCAAGGGAGCTGTAATTGTCGCTTTGGTTATTGCAATGTTTTTATCGCCTTGCATGGAGATTGAGGCCTATTTCTTGCTCGCAGGCAGCGAAGGCTGGTATCTCATCGCAATGATAGCCGGTATATATGCCGTGATCACCATTATAGGTATGCTGGTGTGGATAAGAATGGCTTATAGAGGGCTACTCAGGCTAAATTGGCACAAATGGGAGCATAATGCGGGAATTATCACCGGTATTGTATTAGTCGTAACAGGTATTATTTCTTTTTTCATTAATTGATTTATTATGGATAACAAACAGGAGAAGATAAAAAAGGAAGCTAAGGATGGTCGTCTCAACACGGAAGATAAAATGAATGAATCAACAGCGATTCCAATTCATTCGGGAAATGATGGGCATGACCATGGTAGTGAGGACAAGGATGAACCGGGATGGAAGACTCATTGGGATTTACTACTGGCATTATTCATACTAATCGTACTGCTTGTATTGGAATATGGCTTCAAAACAGAGTTGCCAAAAATTCCTTCATTGGGAATTAATATGATAGCCTACTTATTGGCAGGCAGAAAAGTGTTGGACCTGGCCTTCAGAAAATCAAAACGGGGCGACATTTTCAATGAATTTGTATTAATGAGTTTGGCTACCATCGGTGCCTTTGTGATTGGAGAATATGAAGAAGGTGTGGCAGTAATGGTATTTTATCAAATCGGTGAATGGTTCCAGGATGCAGCAGTAAACAATGCAAAACGAAGCATTAAAGCCCTGCTCGATGTAAGACCTGACGAAGTAACAGTGTTACGAAATAATGAACCACTGGTTGCTGATCCTTACATTATAGAGTTAGGGGAGACCATTCAAATAAAGCCAGGAGAAAAAGTTGCTCTAGACGGAGAGCTGCTTTCAGAAAATGCTTCTTTCAATACCGCAGCCCTAACAGGCGAAAGCAAACCTGATACAAAGTATAGAGGAGAAACCATTTTAGCCGGGATGATTAACCTCAACACCGTGGCAGAGGTAAAAGTAAATGCACTGTTTAAAGACAGCAAGCTGAGTAAGATTCTGGAAATGGTGCAGGATGCTACCGCGAGGAAATCGCAAACACAATTATTTATTTCAAAATTTGCCAAGATCTATACCCCAATTGTCTTTTTCTTAGCTGTTGCAATATGTTTCGTTCCATATTTCTTTGTGGATAACTATAATTTCCAAACATGGTTTTACAGGGCACTAGTTTTTCTTGTGATAAGTTGCCCCTGCGCATTAGTTGTTTCTATTCCGTTAGGCTATTTCGGTGGTATTGGCCTGGCATCCCGAAATGGTATTTTATTCAAAGGGGGAAACTTCCTGGATGTTATGACTAAAGTCAATACAGTGGTAATGGACAAAACCGGGACGCTAACAAAGGGAGTTTTCAAAGTGCAACAAGTGGCTGCGCTGAAGATAGATGAGAAGGAACTAATAAAAATAACAGCCGGATTGGAAAAAAACTCCACGCACCCCATTGCAAGGGCAGTAACCGATTACGCCGGTGACATTGCTAAAAACATCAAAGTGGATGGAGTAGAAGAAATCTCCGGACATGGTTTAAAAGGAAGTATTGATGGAAAAGAAATACTGGCAGGAAATGTAAAGCTGTTAAATAAATTCAATATTGCCTTCCCAGCTGAAATTGAAAAAATAGTTGATACCATCGTGGTAGTGGCAATCAACAATGAGTATGCAGGATATATCACGATGGGTGATGAGATTAAGGAAGATGCGATACAGGCCGTCAAGGATATGCATAACCTCAATATAAAAACTGTGATGCTCTCAGGAGACAAACAATCGGTAGTGGATAAAGTAGCAAAACAAGTTGGAATTGATGAAGCTTATGGCGATTTACTGCCAGAGGCAAAAGTCGATAAGGTTCAACAACTGAAGAATGCAGGTAGACACATTGCATTTATTGGCGATGGCGTTAATGATGCCCCAGTAGTTGCATTGGCCGATGCCGGTATAGCGATGGGTGGACTAGGAAGTGATGCAACCATTGAAACGGCCGATGTAGTAATACAAAACGACCAGCCATCTAAAATTGTATCTGCTATTAGAATTGGGAAGTTAACACGGAATATTGTTTGGCAAAATATCATATTGGCAATGGTAGTTAAAGTAGTAGTACTGGGCCTTGGGGCTGGTGGTGTGGCTACATTATGGGAAGCGGTTATTGCAGATGTGGGAGTGGCTTTACTGGCTATCTTAAATGCAGTGAGGATACAAAAAATCAAGG
>JAEUVR010000057.1 GCA_016786785.1 Chitinophagaceae bacterium | reverse complement strand
TGTATTTACCCGTTAGCGTTCCCGTTTTTTAAACGGCCTGGGCTTGTTCAACTTTAAATTTTTTTTATGGCTGAATTTGATACCGCGCATGTAAAAAACATTGTTTTGCTGGGGCATGCGGGTTCCGGCAAAACGACCCTTTCTGAGTGCATGTTGTTTGAAGCCGGGCTGACCGGCAGAAAGGGGTCGGTTGAAGAGCGGAATACCGTCGCCGATTTTCATGAATTGGAAAAAGAAAGAGGCAATTCTATTTTTTCAAAACTGCTGCATACCCGGTGGAGGGATTATAAGATCAATATTATCGATACGCCGGGCTATGATGATTTTTGCGGGGAAGTGGTCGCCGCTCTGCGCGTCGCCGACACGGGCGTCTTGTTATTGAATGCGGCCATGGGCGTGGAAGTGGGCGCAGACATTATCTGGGAATATACCGAGCGGTTCAGAACGCCGATGATCTTTGCGGTGAACAAGCTGGATGAGGACCAATCGGATTTTGACCGTACGGTAAGAGAAGTAAAAGACCATTTCGGAAGCAATATCGTAACCGTACAGTATCCTGTTCAGGAAGGAGCGGGCTTTCATGAGATCATTGACGTATTGCGGATGACGATGTACAAGTTCCGGGATGCGGGCGGCAAGCCCGAAAAAATGCCTATCCCTGAAGCGCACCGGGAAAAAGCGGACGCGCTGCACAAAGAATTGGTTGAAGCCGTCGCCGGCAACGACCAGGAGCTAATGGAAAAATATTTTGAGAAAGGAGAGCTGGATGAGGAGGAACTGAAAGAGGGCATGAAAAAAGCCATGATCCGCCACGACCTGTTTCCCCTGTTCTGCTTATCCGCCCTGCGCAATATGGGCAGCGGCCGGTTAATGGGCTTTATCGACAATGTATGCCCCAGCGCCAATGAAATGCCTCCTCAACTTACGCAACGCGGAGAGAAGCTTACCTGCGACAGCAGGGGGCCTGCCTGCCTTTTTGTATACAAAACGGTTTCGGAGCCGCATGTGGGGGACCTGTCCTTCTTTAAAGTGTATTCAGGAACCGTAAGATCAGGCATGGAGCTGATGAATAACGCAACCGGCGTATCCGAAAAATTGAACCAGTTGTTCGTAGTGGAAGGAAATAAAAGGATCAACGTTCCCGAACTGGCGGCGGGGGATATCGGCGCCGCCCTGAAACTAAAAAATACGCATATCAATGATACGCTGTGTGAAAAATCAAAGCGCGTCGGCCTCGAGCCGATCGTCTTTCCTCATCCCAATATCAGCGTAGCTATTGAATGCGCCAGGAAGGGAGAGGAGGAGAAATTATCGGATGCGCTGCACCGTTTGAGAGAAGAAGACCCGACGGTAAGCATTGAGTTTTCTCCCGAACTCAGGCAGACCATCCTGCGCTGCCAGGGCGATATGCATTTATCGGTCGTCAGGTGGAAGATCGAACGCCTGTGGAAGGTAGACGTCGAATTTTTAAAACCCAAGATCCCTTATCGCGAAACCATCCGCTCGCTGTCGGAATCCATGTATCGCCATAAAAAACAATCGGGGGGCGCAGGGCAGTTTGCCGAAGTGTACATGCGGATAGAGCCCTGGTACGAGGGGATGCCCGAACCAAAGGGATTGAATGTAAGGGGCTCGGAGATCATTAAGCTCGGCTGGGGAGGAACGCTGGCTTATTATAACTGTATTGTAGGCGGCGCTATCGATCAGCGTTTTATGCCCTCCATATTAAAGGGCATAATGGAGAAAATGCAGGAGGGGCCGCTTACCGGCTCCTATGTAAGAGATGTAAGGGTTTGCATATTCGACGGAAGAATGCACCCGGTGGACTCCAACGATATTTCTTTCAGGATAGCCGGCCTGAAAGCTTTCAAGCAGGCTTTTAAGGATGCGGCGCCTCAACTGCTGGAGCCGATCCATGACCTTGAAGTATTATGTCCCGATGAGCTGACGGGTCCGGTGATCGGCGATTTACAGACCCGCCGCGCTATCCTGGAAGGCATGGACAGCGGAAACCATTTTACCCGGATGCTGGCCAAGGTTCCATTGGCGGAAATGCACGATTATTCTTCTTCCCTCAGGTCTATCACGCAGGGGAGAGCGAAGTTTACCATGCATTTTTCCGGTTACTCGCCAACGCCTTTTGAGATACAGAAAAAGCTTATGGAGGAATACCATAAAATGGAAAAGGAAGAAGCGTGAACGGCTTCTTCCTTGTATAATACTTTTTTTATTCAGGGAATGAATGGATTCCAGCGTCTCATTGATGCGGGGAATCCATTAACGTTACGGCTATTTTGTTTTAAAGCGGACGGACCCTAACACAACCGTTCCGGTTTCATTGGCGTTGTTTGCGCGGCCGACAATATAAAGATCATGGAATCGGCCGTCTTCGACAGGCTCCAGTTTAATAGATAAAACCGTTGTCGCCGTTTTATTGACCGACGGCGACGCTGTCGTTTCGCCTATTTTCCTGCCCTCCGGCGAATCTAAACGGAGTTCAAAACGATATCCGTGACGCAGCGTATCTGTCCAGGACGCCTGCAATTCGGCAAACTTCACTGCGCTGAGATCGATGCTGTCAATGCTGAACCAGCCGGTCGATTTTGGCGCTTCCAGCTGCCTGGCCCCATTGCGATTGACCTCCTTAAAGCCTTTGACGTTCCGGACCGACCGGAAGTTAATAAGGCTGTTCCTTAATACGGCGGTAGCGCCGCCGGTTAATGGTTGAATGCCTTCCTTGCCCTTATCGGTATAGCTCGCTGAAATGAACAGGCGTCCGTTATTTTTTTCAGGCTGGTTCAGGGTGGCGTTCAATGAACCCGCCGCGGGTAAGGACTTCCTGGATTCTTCCGGCGCGTTCAGCGATTGTATCCAGAGCGCTATTCTTCGGGCATCGGTTTCCGTAAGATCGGGATGCGCAGGCATGGAGGTTTCTCCCCAAACGCCGCTGCCGCCTTTAATGATCTTTCCGGCCAGATAAGCGATCGCCACGCTGTTTTTCTCATATTTCTTAGCCACTTCCGTATAAGCGGGGCCGATGGATTTCTGGTCGATCTGGTGGCAGGCCTTACAATCTGACGAAAGCATCAGGTTCTTGCCCATGGCGGCCTCGCTGACCTGCTGGTGCCCGACCGCGCCGGCCGCCATATCTGATCCCTGGATATATTGGGCGGAAACAAAGATCTGAGCGGGATCAATGGGAGAAGGATCGTCGTTATCGGTAGCGCTTACCCGGTAGCTTACAGGGGTTCCCGGAAAATAAAAGCTCTTGTTGCCGAGGATGTCCACCTGCACATGAGGCTCCTCATTGCCGGCGTATATGTTTATCGCATCGCTTGGCGTAGCCGCATTTTCCGGATCGGAAACCAGTACGGAAATAGAATAGGCGCCGGGCTTGTCAAACGTATGCTCCAATTCAGGAACCTCCGTTTTTTGGGTAACGCCATTGCCTAAACGCCACAGATAAGAAAGCGGTTTTTTCTCGGGGTCATTGGCCATGACCTGCAGCCGGACGGTAAAAGGAAGGGTCCCGGAGGTTTTGTCGGCGGATATGCCGGTTACCTTGGGCGCCCTGTTGCCGCTGTTGTAGTCGATCCTGACCAGTCCCGCGTCGGGGTTCTGGCTAAACCAGCCCTTGCCGTATTCGAGAATATATAATTTGCCGTCGGGCCCCATTTCCATATCAATAGGCGCGTTGAAACGGGTATTGGGCATAAAAGGCTCCATCTTGTCGAAGTCGCCGTTAGGCAGCATGGTCACCGCCTTTATCCATCCGCGTATCCAGTCATATATAAACAGCTTGCCGTCGTAATAATCGGGTAAGCGGGTTTGGGCGGGATAAAACGCTTTATAATAAACGGGGCCGGCCATAGCGTTCCTTCCGCCGGCGCCTACCTGGGGAAATTCCTTTGAAGCGGCATAGGGATAGTAAATAAAGGGAGGGGATACGGCAGGCAGTTCAGTAAGCCCGGTATTATTCCGCGAATCATTAATGGGCTTTGTCGCGTCAAAAGACATCCCGTTCTCGCCGGTGGCATAGTTGAATTGTTTATAGGGATAGTTATTGCCTACAAATAAGGGCCATCCGAAAAAGCCCGCCGTGCGCGCCTGGTTAAGCTCGTCATATCCGCGGGGGCCGCGTGTGTCCAGGCTGTCCTCCGTGGCGTCGGGGCCTACTTCGCCCCAATATAAAAACCCGGTTTGCTGATCCACCGAGATACGGTAAGGATTTCGGTTGCCCATGACATATATTTCGGGGCGGGTCTTTTCCTGCCCGGGTTTAAAGAGATTGCCTTCGGGGATCTCATAGCTGCCGTCTTCTTTTACGCGGATACGCAATATTTTTCCCCTCAGGTCATTGGTGTTGGCGGAGGTCCTCCGCGCGTCGTATTGTTCATGTCCGGGGCGGTCGTCCATCGGACCAAAGCCGCTGCTTACAAATTTTCCGCCGGGTTCGTCAAAAGGCGTGGAGTTATCCCCGGTAGACAGGTATAGGATCCTGTCCTTTGCAAAAGCAATGGAGCCTCCCGTATGGCAGCAGATCTGCCGTTGCGAATAAAACTGGAGCACAATTTTTTCGGAAGCGGGGAGAAGGGTGTCGTTTTCAAAAGTAAAACGCGACAGCCGGTTTACGGAGGTATCGGCAGGACTGTAAAATACATAGACGAAATGGTTCTTCTCAAAATCCGGGTCGATCTTGACGCCCATCACGCCTTCCTCCGCATTGACATTGGGAACGCTGGTTTTATAATAAACAGGAAGCAGGGCAACCTGTTTTAAAGACGAGTCCTGGTTTTTGTACAACAGGATCTCGCCTCTTCGCTGGGCAATCAGTATGTCTAAGTTGGGAAGGATGGACATTTCAGTAGGCTCGAAAAATGCGCCTTGCTGCAGGACGGTCCGGGTAAACCGGTCTTCTTCCGGCGCCAGCGGCGTATGCGCTTTTGCGTAGTTCAGTTTTTTATTGCCGCCAATGGCGTATTGAATGCCGCCCAGGATATGTTTCAGGAAATTTTCTTCCGTATAGGATTCATCTGTATGCCCAAGCTCCGTATAGAAGGCCCTTCCGCCGTCGTATTCGTGATACCAGGCGATGGGATGGCCTTCGCCGTTCTTACCGCCTTCGTAAGATTTTTCATCAATGGTAATTAAAACCTTTACGTCTTTGTTCAGGTTTTTGAAATTATACCATTCGTCTTTTCTTTTCCATTGATCGGGAAGATGCTTTGTAGAAGGGTGGTTTTTGTCGACCACCTGCAATACAGCTTCCTGTATCTGGGGATGGCTTTCAAAATTAGCGCCTACCAGCCTCCTGTACCAACCCCATTGGTAACCTGCGTCCGTAGCCCCGTGTATGCCCACAAACCCGCCCCCGGCCTGTATATACCGTTCAAAGGCATTTTGCTGGTACAGGTTCAGCAACTGGTCGGTATTGTCGGTCACGCTCAGGAAGATGACGACCGAATAATTTTTTAAGCTGTCCTCTGTAAAGTAGCCGGTGTTTTCGGTAGTATCCACCTCGAACCCGTTCTCCTGCCCGAGTTTTATCAGCGCTGTTTTGCCGGCTTCTATGGAAGAATGTCTGAAACCTGCTGTCTTGGAAAAAACCAAAGCCCTGGGTTTGCCTGGTCTTTCGTTGCTACATCCATTGATAATCAATAAGATAAAGATCAACCCGCATAACGAGCATATATTTTTCATATCAGCAATTAAGGGTTCTAAGTAATCGGAGGAATTTTACGAGATGTAAATGTAAAGTTCATGAAACATTATCCCAATTATCTGTACATGTTTTTAAATAATTTTATTTAACTTTGCCGCCCGTTTCATGACTGGTTAAAACCTGTCTTGATTGCCCATAAGGCTCCATAAGTGTCCGCCGGTGCGGAACGCCAGCAGGGTGTAAAAATAAACAGCTTCAAATTATGCCGAAGGTTAAAACCAACTCCAGCGCCAAGAAAAGGTTCAAAGTAACCGGAACTGGAAAGCTCACTCACCAGAAATCGTTTAAACGACACATCCTTACCAAAAAGTCAAAAAAGCGTAAACGCGCGCTCAGAATAGACGGCACGGTGCATAAAGCAAATGTTGACTTTGTAAAACGCCTTTTACGACTCAAGTAATCGGTCATCGTCAAAAAGTTTAAACAAACACATCAACTATTAAAATTATTCCGATATGCCACGTTCAGTAAACGCAGTAGCATCAAGAGCGCGCAGGAAACGCATACTAAAGGCCGCCAAAGGTTTTTATGGTAAACGTAAAAATGTATATACCGTTGCAAAGAATGTAATGGAAAAAGGGCTGACCTATAAATATGTCGGCCGCAAACTGAAGAAAAGGGAATACAGGGCTTTGTGGATCGTCCGTATCAATGCAGCGGTAAGGGAAGAAGGGTTGACCTATTCCCAGTTCATCAATCTCCTGAACACAAAAGGAGTAGGGCTCGACAGGAAGATCCTGGCCGATTTAGCCATGAATGAACCGGAAAGCTTTAAGGCTTTGGTCGCTTCAGTAAAATAACCAGATCCTGAAAAGGATAGCTCATCGTATAACAGATGCCATTATGGTCTCGCACAACCGGATGTAAACTAATTATTACATCCGGTTTTCATTTATTGATATGCCAAACAATTACATTTGTTCCTGATTTAAATGAACCGTTCATATTTAATAATATTAACATCTTATGGCGATCAACGCACCTAATGAGTTCATGAATAACACGTATGCGGACCTCGTTAAGCAGACGTTCAATTACCCGCAGGAAGATTTTGAAACTAAGGATGGAGAACTTTATTTTAACGGCCTGCACCTTAAATCCCTGATCGAGAAATACGGCACCCCGATGAAGCTGACTTATCTGCCCAAAATAGGCATGCAGATCAAAAAGGCCAAGCAGATGTTTGCCAACGCTTTTAAGCGCCATAAGTATGAAGGGACCTATAATTATTGTTACTGCACCAAGAGCTCTCATTTTTCTTTTGTAGTGGAAGAGGCTTTGAAGCATGAGATCCATCTGGAGACTTCCTACGCTTATGATATAGAAATCATTAAAAAGCTGTACGAGAAAAGAAAGATCACTAAGGATATGTTTATTATCTGCAACGGGTATAAACAGAAATCATATACTACCCGGATCGCAGGCCTGTTGAACTCCGGGTTTAAAAATGTGGTGCCCGTGCTGGATAATAAAGAAGAGCTGGGCATGTATAAAAGGTCGGTGAAAGTTCCTTTTAAGCTGGGCATTCGAGTGGCGGCTGAGGAAGAGCCGACATTTCCTTTTTATACCTCTCGGCTGGGATTCAGGGCCAGGGATATCCTGGAGTTTTACGTGGATAATATCGAGGGCAATGAAGACCGGTTCCAGTTGAAGATGCTGCATATCTTTTTAAACAAGGGCATCAAGGATGATATTTATTACTGGAGCGAACTCAATAAGATCATTAACCTTTATTGCCAGCTAAAGAAGATATGCCCCGAACTGGATTCCATCAATATCGGCGGAGGCTTTCCCATCAAACATTCCCTTGCCTTTGAATACGATTACCAGTTTATGATCAACGAGATCGTGGGCAATATTAAAAAGGCCTGCAAAAAGAATAAAGTGCCCATGCCCAATATTTTTACCGAGTTCGGCAGTTACACGGTAGGAGAGAGCATGGCGCATATTTATAGCGTGCTCGGACAAAAAATACAGAACGACCGCGAGTGCTGGTATATGATCGATTCTTCTTTTATCACTACCCTCCCTGATACATGGGGGATCGGGGAGAAATTCCTGCTGTTGCCCGTGAATAAATGGGACCAGGAATACCAACGCGTGGTATTGGGCGGAATCACCTGCGACAGCCACGACTATTATGATTCAGAAGAACATGTCAACGAAGTGTTTCTTCCCAAGATCGCTAATGGCGAGCCGCTTTATGTCGGCTTCTTCCATACTGGCGCTTACCAGGACCAGATCAGCGGGTACGGAGGCATAAAGCACTGCCTGGTGCCCTCTCCCAAACACATCATTGTCGGGCACGACAAGAATGGAAAACTGGTCGATTGGGTCTATGCCAAGGAGCAAACGGCGCAGAGCATGCTGAAGATATTAGGATACGTTAAATAGGTTTTCCCTTATCTTTTTAGCCGGTATTTTTTACTCACTTTCGGACTGTTGAAGTATTGATTGAGCTCTTCTTCAGTCATGTTATTGGTGATCTCAATGGGGATATCAATTAACTGAACCTGGGTCTGCACCAGTTCTTCTTTCAGCTTATTTGTTTTTGCTACGATGTTGGCGTCTCTTTCCCCGCTGAGGCTGTTATCGCGCAGCCGGTATTCTAATCGTTTGATGGAGGACCTGATCAGCGAAGCCTGGTTCTGGTCGAATGTTTTTGGCGGCGCCACCGCTTCTTTTACCGGCACGAGGGAAACGCCAACGCTGGGCAATATCTTTCCTGTTTTCTGCGCTGCGTCGGATCCTGCAGAGTTAAGGATAGAACCTGTCAATGCAGTGGTGGACCCGGTAATATCAAAGCTGGTCCGCGTATTTTTTACTTTTCTGACCCTCCTGTCTAACTGTAGAAAAGTATATTTTAACTGGAGGATATAGGTGTTGATATTCTTGGCGATCTGGCCATATTCCTGTAAGGCAATAGGGTAGTTCAGGGCATCCCTCACGATGATCTTTACTACCGCCGTATCCTTGAGCATAAAGCGGTTGGCGCCGATAAAGCTCAGCAAGACCACTTTAACCCTGGAGGAATCGGTTTCTTTTACAAAATCAAAATCCGGGGTCCAGGTAAAATCCTGGTTGCATTCGCGGATCACCGAATAGTTGATCAGCGGGGTATTGGAAAAGAAAGTAATGTTCTCGATAGGAAAACTGCCTGTTTCGCATTGCACTTTAAAATTAACGGTCTGTCCTTCATCGATAACCAAAGTACCGCTCACGGAAGGCTTTACCCTGGAAGGAATGATATCGGTATTATAGAAAACAATGGTGAAAAAAGTGTCCACTCTTTCCTTTGGATTAGAAAGGCTTTGCACCCCGACCGCTACTTTGTATTCCTGGTCATATTTCAGTTTTCCTGAAAAGAAAAAAGACTTTTCCACCTTACAGTTCAATATGCCATTGTCTTTATTGATCCTTAACCCAACGGGGGAATTTCTCAGGAACCAGTAATAGTCGGATGGATTCTTATTGATCTCCAGCGGATATTGCAGAACGGAGTCGACATGCAAGGTAAAATATGGGTTCAGGTTCTTGATCCTTAATACCGTATCCTGCGGAATAATAATGGGGAGTTGCATCGTATCCGGATGAAGGGAGTCAAAGGAGACGCTGTCTTTATGCGCTTCCGCTTCAGTCGGGACCTGGGCCATTGTATTCAGGGAAACTCCGGTTAACAGCAGGGCAAAAAGGGTTCTGTATAAACAGTGAAGTTTTCTAGTCATAATGGAAGCTTTCTGTCATGCGGATAAAAATGATGCGCGAAGTTAACCAATAAACATTAAAAAAAATCCCATCCCGTTTTACAGGAATGGGACCTAAATAATTGGAAATCTGTAAGAATGATTTCGGCTTAGTGAATAACAATTTGTTTTGCTTCCGCTTTAACTTCTTCTTTTTTAGGCAATTCTATTTTCAGGATGCCGTTTTCATACCTGGCCTGAACGTTAGCGGTATCCACTTTTTCATCAAGCGAGAAGCTTCTTTTGAAACTGTTAAAATTGAATTCGCGCCGAATAGCGTTGGTATCTTCTTTCTTGGTTTCTTCTTTTTTCTCGAAGCTGACGGTCAACATTTCATTTTCAATGCTTATGGCGAAATCTTCTTTTGCCCTGCCGGGAACATTCAGTTCCAGGAGATAGGCCTGCGGCGTTTCATAGATATTGGCTGCGGGAGCGGCGCTGAAGCCCCTGGAAGCATCAGTCCATGGAAAACCATTAAACAGGCTGCCAAAAATATCATCGTAGCCTTTTGCAACGGGTCTGCGGTTTACATTAACGAGTGTCATAGTATTTGTTTTAAGCGATGTGTAAAATGAGTTATCGGGTTGGATCCGACAAATGATATACCATTGCCGGATTATTCATTTTATTGGCTCAAATCGTCATAACAAACTCTTTACTGGCGACATAATAGCAGTTTCTGTGGTTTTCGTATGACAATAATTCCGGTTTTTAATAAAATCATCAATGAACTTTTTGCATAATTTCGCGTTTTATAACGGTAACCATTAATCATTAAACCAAAAAAAATATGTATCCTGCAGAATTGGTGATTCCGATGAAAGAGGAATTAACTGAAAACGGATTTTCCGAATTATTGACTCCGGAAGCGGTCAGGGATCAGTTGAAAGAAAAAGGAACCACGCTGGTGGTAATTAATTCTGTATGCGGTTGTTCGGCCGGAACAGCAAGACCGGGCGTATTGATGGCCGTAGCCAACAGCGCCAAAAAACCCGATCACCTGGTTACGTCTTTTGCGGGTTTCGATATGGAAGCGGTGCAAGAGCTCAGGCAAAACCTGTTGCCTTATCCTCCTTCTTCCCCTTCCGTCGCTTTGTTTAAAGACGGCAAGCTGGTTCATTTTATTGAAAGACATATGATCGAAGGTCGTTCGGCCCAGATGATCGCGCACAACCTGATTGCCGCTTTTGACGAATATTGCAATTAGTGCGGAACGCTGTGCAGGAATGGATAAGAAGGGATCGCCGCCAAGACGGATACCATTTGAACTCCGTCCGCAGGATAAGATCCCGTTTTGACGGATAGCCTGCCTCAGGGCGGATCCTGTGGCTTGCCGATGAAGACCTAAGTAAATTTCCGGATTGTATTGAAGCCGCTTCAACGTTGTTGAGGCGGCTTTTTTATGGCGCAGAATCTCCATTTCTTCATTTGTTTTCATATCATTGCAGATTCAAACAGGGTTCAAGGCTATTATACAATCTGATAGAATACATGTATCCCAATCTTTATTATGCAGTCAAGGATTTATTAGGCATTGAGCCCTGGAGCGGCCTGCGGTTTGTGAATTCATTCGGGTTTTTTGTAGCCATTGCTTTCCTGGCGGCGGCTTATGTGCTGAACCGTGAGCTGACGCATAAAGAAAGAGCGGGCCTGCTGCAATCGGAAGATACCAGGGTGGTCGTCGGCAGACCGGCAAGTTTTGGCGAGCTGGCGCTTAATTTTTTACTGGGTTTTTTGCTGGGATATAAGATAGTAGGATTGTTCCTGCTGGGCAGAAATGCCGGCTCTGATCCGCAGGAGTTCATCTTTTCCGCCGAAGGCCACTGGCCTGCCGGCATCCTGATCGGCGCGCTGTTTGCCTGGATGAAATGGCGCGAAAAAAAGAAACAGCGCCTGGCCAAACCCGAGGAGCGCACCATTCGTATCTGGCCGCACGACAGGGTAGGAGATATGGTGGTCCTTGCCGCTATTTTTGGCTTTCTTGGCGCCAAGATCTTCCATAACCTGGAGAACTGGGATGAGTTCTGGCGCAATCCTGTGGAAGCGCTTTTGTCGTTCAGCGGGTTGACTTTTTACGGGGGGCTTATCTGCGCCGCCGTCGCTATCTTTGTCTATGCCCGCAAACACAAGATCGGATTCCGTCACCTGTGCGATGCGATAGCCCCGGCCTTACTGCTGGCCTATGCAATAGGCCGGATCGGTTGCCAGGTATCCGGAGATGGCGACTGGGGGATCCTTAACAGCGCTTATATCAGCTCCCCGCAAGGAAAGATAATGCCTGCTGACAGCGCAACCTTTAATAAGGCGCTTGCCGAGCATGCCCAGGTATACTTGCAGCAATCTAATTTTAAAGATATTTCTGAAATTCAGTTCAGGCATGTGGCCGCTCCTTCCTGGCTGCCTGATTGGATGGTCGCTTATAACTTTCCTCATAACGTCATTAACGAGGGCGTTAAAATAGAGGATTGCACAGGGCAGTATTGTAATCAACTGCCGATACCCGTGTTCCCTACCGCATTTTACGAAACGGTCCTCTGTCTTTTATTGACCGGGATCCTGCTGTTTCTTCGAAATAAATTAAAGGCGCCGGGGATGCTTTTTGCCGTCTACCTGGTATTTAACGGGCTGGAAAGGTTTTTTATCGAAAAGATCAGGGTAAATACCCGGTACGATATCCTGGGTTTCCATCCCACGCAGGCCGAACTGATCTCGTCCATTCTCATATTATCAGGAATTGCCCTGTTTATCATCCTCAATAAAAAGGCCTTGCCCAAATAATCTTACCAAAAGCGGTAAGAACCGGTTGAGCCGTATCATTTCCCCAAAACGAATACCCGCCTTATAAAGAAGGTTGGCGCGCTAAGGATAAACCCTCAGGACATATTAAAAAAATATCGTTTTTGGAAAATTTTAACAATTTTTAAGGCGCCCTTTTGCCTTAAACGGAGTCTTATATATAGTAAAAGGAATGAAGAGTGGAAGATAGCAGAAAAAAACGATCATATTCCTTTGAACCGGCAAAAAAGTATTTATTTAAGATTTTCTCATAAGCAGTTAGTTTTGGTTACAGGCCCCTGTTTCTACAGGGGCCTTTTTAATGCCCGGCATGATTTACCGCGCTATCGTGCAGAAGAGCAGGACTTACTATGAATTTCCTATTCCCGGTCCATAACGCGTTGAGACTGAAACTGGGCAGCTATCTACCGCAACGAGGTTGGGAATGATCGATCCCCCTTCTTACCTTTGCGTAAATCATGTCATTATGCCTTCATTTGATATCGTCAGCAAAGTAGAGCTTCAACTACTGGATAATGCCGTCAATGTGGTAAAAAAGGAAATTACCAACCGGTTTGATTTTAAGAACAGTCATGTGGCGATCGACCTGGATAAAAAGGCGTTTACCCTGAATATAGAAACAGAGGATGAGATGAAAATGGGACAGGTGACCGATGTGCTGATCAACAGGGCGCACAAGCAGGGCATAGCCCCGGAGGCTTTTGATCTTTCAAAAAAGAGTTTTGCCAGCGGCAAGATCATTAAAAAGGAAGTAAGCGTTCAAAACGGACTAAAGCAGGAGGATGCCAAGAAGATCGTTAAGCTGATCAAGGACAGCGGCCTGAAACTGCAATCCCAGATCATGGACGACCTGGTAAGAGTGACCGGTAAAAAACTCGACGATCTGCAGCAGGCGATCAAGCTCTGCCAGCAGGCCGGGCTGGGCATTCCTCTCCAGTTCATCAATATGAGAAGTTAGGTCATAACTGAGCTTGCATCTGCATTTTCAATCCAGCCTCCAGTTCACCGATATGAGAAGTTAGGCGCGCCCCTTAAGAAGAGAGCAGAGATACCTTATTCGCTTCGTTGGCCGCCTTAAATTAAGCGTGCGCTCAACAACCGGGTTCTGTTCCGAATGAAGGCCGGACCTTACCCTTATTAGGACAGATTATGAACTGATGGTTTCTTATGCGGGAAAAAATTGTTTTAAAAACCAACTCCGTTTTTGGGTTACTAAGCTTTTTAAGCTTAATTTCGCGTTCATTTTTAACCGTACGGCAAAATCCGTACAACCTTTAAATTGAAGCATTATGAAAAAGGATATTCATCCTAAGAATTATAGGTTCGTTGTTTTTAAGGACATGAGTAATGGCGTTACTTTCCTGAGCCGCTCCACGGCTGCTACCAGGGAAACCATTAAATGGGACGATGGCAACGAATACCCCTTGATCAAATTAGAAATTTCCAGCGCCTCGCATCCCTTTTTCACTGGCCAGAAAATGTTGGTGGATACTGCAGGTCGTATTGATAAGTTCAAGAAAAGATACCAGAAGAAATAACGATATATTCCGGGCCCTCGGTCCTTTACCCTATTACCCCTTCCTTGCCAGGAAGGGGTTTTTGTTTTCAGTTGGGTTTGCGGCGAACCCGGGGTTTATCTTTGCGGGTTTTTCTAATATTTAATTAAGCGTCAGCACGGTCTTGCAACTATCTTTACGAGCGCGTTTTTTGATCTTGTCCATGTTAGCGCCCTAATCTTCCGGTTTTATGCCGCGACAGGTATTATTGCCGTTAATAAATATTCGTAGTTTTAATAATGAGCCAGTTGCTGTTAAATGATAAGGATGTAAAGCCTAACCTGTTTCCCCTGACGCTAACGCGTTCGGTCGCTGATCTGCGCGTGGGGATACTGACCATCAGGGAGAAATGGGAAAGTTTCCTTGGAAAGCCGGCGCTGCTGACCAGCGAGCTGGAGTCGTTTCCCGGCGAGGCTTTCATTATTTCGGGGAATATTGTTCCCTCCCGGCCATTCATTGATTCGTTGGTAAAAAGCGATAACGCTTAT
Organism: Chitinophagaceae bacterium; assembly: GCA_016786785.1. Taxonomy (GTDB): domain Bacteria; phylum Bacteroidota; class Bacteroidia; order Chitinophagales; family Chitinophagaceae; genus Flavitalea. The sequence continues at coordinate 920 of JAEUVR010000057.1, read as the reverse complement.
TCCGATTCTCCTGCCTGGGATACGGTCAAGATCATTCAATATCCCTGGCATATATTTATGTGGAACGATTGGGCTATCCGCCAGGATTATGACCTGATCACAAAAGGAAAAGCTTCAGCGCCCATCCCTTCTTCCGTACAAACGGTAAACCCCGAAAATATCTTTATTGAAGAAGGCGCGGTCTTATCGCATTGCATCATTAATGCCTCCGGCGGTCCCGTTTACATAGGCCGAAATGCCGAAATAATGGAAGGCGCGCTGGTCCGCGGACCGGCAGCCATATGCGAAGGCGCGGTCGTGAAAATGGGAGCCCGGATCTATGGCGCTACTACCATCGGACCTTATTGTACGGTCGGCGGAGAAATTAAGAACAGCGTACTCTTCGGCTATTCCAATAAAGCGCACGACGGATACCTGGGCGACAGCGTTATAGGGGAGTGGTGCAACCTGGGCGCAGGCGCTTCCACTTCCAACGTTAAAAACAACGCGGCTGAAGTGAAGGCGTGGAGCCAGACGCTGAAAGAATATATTCCCGTAGGCTTGAAGTGCGGGATCATCATGGGCGATTATTCGCGTTCGGCCATCAATACTTCCTTTAATACAGGCTCGGTGATCGGCGTATGCGCTAATGTTTTCGGCGAGGGATTAACGGCCGGTTTTATACCCAGTTTTACCTGGGGAAAAGGAGAAAGATATGCTTTTGATAAGGCGCTTATGCATATCGACAACTGGAAAAAAATGAAGAATAGCCGGCTAACCGAAAAGGAAAAGCGCCAATTGAAGCTTATATTTGAGCAATCTTTATAAAATTACCATAGCTATGAGAAAACAAATTGCCGCCGCTAACTGGAAGATGAACGGAACATACCAGCAGGCGGAATCCCTGCTGAATGATATCCTGCAGGCTAAAATTGCTTTAA
>JAEUVR010000014.1 GCA_016786785.1 Chitinophagaceae bacterium | reverse complement strand
TGGAAATCGACCCTGCTAACGCGGATGGATTAAGGATCAAAGAAATCCTGACCAAGGCTTCTCAAAAACAGACAGCGCCGAAATCCAACCAGCCCAAAACAAAATCTACTTCTCAGGCTGGCGCTACAAAATCCTCAACCGTCAAAAATTAGGTTGTTTTAGATCAAATTAACCAGCCTTTAAAATTTTATATCCCCTGTTACGTTGTAACAGGGGATTTTTATTTTCCTGATTTTGTGTTTCCAACTGGTAATTTGAGTAGGCTAACGTAATTTTGCCCACATTGATCAGATCGACCCATTATCGGGCCTCTTAAAAGAAGATACGATTGCTTGTGTCATTTTTACTGGCCGCGGTAATTCCAGATAAACGCTATTGGCAATGACAATGTATTTTTTACAAACAAACATAAGCCCGGAGAGCGCGCAATCCTTTCTTCCCGTCGGAATTCAGCTGATATTTGCGGTTTTATTTGTTGGCGCCATGATGGCGGTTACGCACCTGCTCGGCCCGAAACGAAGAACGGCCGACAAGCTGACGAATTTCGAAAGCGGTATTGAAAGCGTCGGCAATGCGCGGCAACAAATGGGCATTAAATATTTCCTGGTAGCCATCCTGTTTGTGCTGTTTGACGTTGAAGTCATCTTTTTCTATCCCTATGCCGTTAACTTTAAAGAATTAGGATGGGATGGCTTTAAGGCGGTAATGATGTTTGTAAGCTTTTTCCTTTGCGGGTTTATCTATATCCTTAAAAAGGGAGCATTGCGCTGGGAAAAATAATGCTGCCAGGAAGAGTAAACTTATTGCTCCCGGATATGTTTTAACAGTGAGCGTAGAAAAGAAAATGAGCGTTTGAATCCTATTAAAATAAAGTAATTGATTATGGCGCGTCCCGTTCGATATAATCTGTCAGGCGAATCAAACCTGAAACTGGTGAAAGAAGGCCCTGAAGGCCTGGAAGGCGAAGGCTTTTTTGCTACCGGCCTGGAGAAAGTGGTGGGCCTGGCAAGGAAAAACTCCATCTGGCCCCTCCCTTTTGCTACTTCCTGCTGCGGTATCGAGTTTATGGCCACTATGGCCGCGCACTACGACCTGGGCAGGTTTGGCGCGGAAAGGGTAGGTTTTTCTCCCCGCCAGTGCGACCTGCTGATGGTGATGGGCACCATTGCAAAAAAAATGGGCCCCGTGGTAAAACAGGTCTATCTTCAAATGGCCGAACCCCGTTGGGTGCTGGCCATGGGCGCCTGCGCCAGCAGCGGCGGCATATTTGATTCCTACAGCGTATTGCAGGGCATAGATCAGATCATCCCTGTTGATGTGTACGTTCCCGGCTGTCCGCCACGCCCCGAAGCCGTATTGGATGGCATCCTTAAAGTGCAGAGCCTGGTAGGAAATGAAAGCCTGAGAAGAAGAAGCGGCCCCAGGTATAAAGAATTGATGGAAAGCTATGGCATTCTGTAACGATTGCCTGCCGCTTCAGTGGAAGAGATAAAAGAAAAGGAGATAAGAAGAGTAGATCTTGAAGAGGAGATGAAATCGGATCATGGCGTTCTGCGCCATCGTATCGGTAGGCAGATATTGAGTAAAAGAAGATAGAAGCGCTGAAGCAGATAGAAAGGGAATTATTGAAATAAGTAAGATGCCAATGCATACCGCATCGGCGCGATATAATAACAAGGGGTCAAAATGCTGACAGATAATGGCATTAACTAACGATATCATACAACAAAAGCTCATCGAAAAGTTTGGCGACCAGGTAACCGGTTTTGCCGAACCCTATGGCATGCTTAGTTTTGAAGCGTCAAAGGAGATGAACCTGAAAATATTGCAGTTCCTGTACGAGGACGAGGAATTAAAATTCCGGTTCCTCACCGATCTGCAGGCGGTGCATTACCCGAACGAGAAGGGAAGGGAATTGGCGGTAGTGTATCATCTGCATAACATGACGGACAATATCCGTATCCGTTTTAAGGCGTTTACGGATATATCCAAACCGGACGTGTTTACGGCAACCCGGCTTTTTGCCGCCGCCAACTGGATGGAAAGAGAAACCTATGATTTTTTTGGGGTGAACTTTGTCGGGCATCCTAACCTGAAGAGGATCCTGAATGTAGACGAGATGGATTATTTCCCGATGCGCAAAGAGTTTCCCCTGGAAGAACAGACCCGGGTGGATAAGGATGATGAAATGTTTGGTAGGGATTAATCCTTACGATGAATATTAATAAAATTTAGGAGACGTTCATGGCTGAGCACCACATTAATTTACCGGAGGGTTCTATTTTAAAGAAGACAACCACCCTGAACCTGGGACCTACCCATCCGGCTACGCATGGCGTTTTTCAAAATATCCTGGAACTTGACGGCGAAAAGATCATTTCCGCCGAGTCGACCATTGGCTATATCCACAGGGCTTTTGAAAAGATCGCTGAGAGAAGGCCGTTATACCAGATCACCACGCTGACCGACCGCCTGAACTATTGTTCGTCTCCTATTAACAATATGGGCTGGCACCTGACCTGTGAAAAATTGCTGGGCGTTAAAACGCCGAAGCGGGTCGATTATCTCCGGATAATCGTCATGGAACTGGCCAGGATCGCCGATCACCTGATCTGTAATTCTATAGTGGGCGTGGATGCCGGCGCATATACCGGCTTCCTGTATGTGATGAAATACCGCGAGCTCATCTATGAAATATATGAAGAAGTATGCGGTTCCAGGCTAACGACCAATATGGGCCGTATCGGAGGTTTTGAAAGGAATTTTAGCGCCGTTGCTTTCGAGAAGCTGGAAAAATTCCTGAAAGAATATCCTGTAGCCCTCGCAGAATTTAACAACCTGTTCAAGCGGAACAGGATATTTATGGAACGCACCATGGGCGTAGGCGCCATCAGCGCGGAAAAAGCCCTGAACTACGGCTTTACAGGCCCCAATCTCAGGGCGGCGGGAGTGGATTATGATGTAAGGATCGCTACGCCGTATAGCAGTTATGAAGATCTTGACTTTGCCATACCGGTAGGGACCACGGGCGATTGCTATGATCGCTTCCTCGTGCGCGACCAGGAAATGTGGCAGTCCCTCAGCCTGATCGAGCAGGCTTATCGCAAGGTGCAGGAGTTTAAGGGAGCGGAAGCGGAAGTATATCATGCCGACGCGCCGGAATACTACCTTCCTCCTAAAGGAGACGTATATACGAAGATGGAAGCCCTGATCTGGCATTTTAAAATTGTGATGGGAGAAATAGATATTCCTCCCGGAGAAGTATACAACTGTGTGGAAGGAGCAAATGGGGAACTTGGTTTTTACCTGATCAGCGACGGCGGAAGGTCGCCTTACCGCTTACATTTCCGCCGCCCGTGTTTTATCTATTACCAGGCTTATGAGGAGTTGGTCAGGGGAAGCATGCTGAGCGATGCGATCATCACCATGAGCAGCCTTAACCTGATAGCGGGAGAGATGGATAGTTAACGTAAGATTTAAAACTTTAGTTATGCCGGCATTTTCAGAAGAGAAATTAAGGGAGGTCCAAAAGATCATAGCGCGTTACCCCGAGGGTAAACAGAAAAGCGCGTTGCTCCCCCTGCTTCACCTGGCGCAGGATGAATTTGGCGGATGGCTCGATACTCCTGTAATGGACTATGTCGCTTCCCTGTTGCAGATAGAGCCGATAGAAGTATATGAAGTGGCTACCTTCTATTCCATGTACAACCTGAAGCCCGTAGGAAAATATGTTTTTGAGGTCTGCCAGACCGGTCCCTGCATGATCAATGGCAGCGACCAGATCATCGATTATATTAAGCATCGGCTGGATATCAGCGTTGGCGAGACCAGCGCCGATGGAATGTTCACCCTGAAAACCGTGGAATGCCTCGGCGCCTGCGGCTATGCGCCCATGATGCAGTTAGGAAAATTTTACAAGGAACATCTGACCAGGGAAAAAGTGGACGCCATTATAGATGAATGCAGGAAAAATGCAGCGGTAAATAACTAAAAAAAATAACATGCGTATCGTTCTTGCCATACTATTGTTCTTTGCCGGTCCTGTTATATACGCGCAGGCAGACAGTATGAGCGTAAAGGAAAGCGTACTAAAACTGGAAAATGCGATGATTGCAAAGCAAATCCAGGATATGGAAGCGTTGCTGCATCGCGACGCCAGTTTCGGACACTCTACCGGATGGGTGCAAAGCCGGCAGGAAATCATTGACGACTGCAAGAGCGGCAGGCTTGCTTATAGAACGATAGAAAGAGATAATTTTTATGTTGCCGGCATGGGTAAGGATTGGGCGTCGGTAAGATATACGGCGGTCATGGAAGGACTGGATAGCGGCAAGGAATTTAAGGTAGCGCTGCATGTATTGCAGGTTTGGGTAAAAAACAAGAAGGGTAAATGGCAATTGGCAGCCCGACAGGCGACCAAAATACCTGAACAGCCAAAATAAAATAAGCGATTTATAGCAATATCGCCGATCAAGATATGGGAGTAAAATTATTATTAAAAGACGCGCATGTAGAAGGTATACGTCATTACGATACATACCGGAAACAGGGCGGGTATGCGGCCGTGGAGAAAGCTTTGAAAATGGCCCCCGCCGATATCGTGGAAGAAGTGAAAAAAAGCGGCCTTCGCGGACGCGGCGGCGCAGGTTTTCCTACCGGTATGAAATGGAGCTTTATTGCAAAACCTGAAGGCGTTCCCCGCCATCTGGTGTGCAATGCGGATGAAAGCGAGCCGGGAACGTTTAAGGATCGCTACCTGATGGAATTTATTCCGCACCTGCTGATCGAAGGTTTAATTATCAGTTCCTTTGCCCTGGGCAGCAATGCCACATACATTTATATCCGCGGCGAATATGCCTGGATCCCCGATATACTGGAGCAGGCGATCGATGAAGCAAAAGCCCATGGTTTCCTTGGTAAAAATATTTTAGGTTCAGGCTTTGATTGCGAAATATATGTGCAGCGCGGGGCAGGCGCCTATATCTGCGGAGAAGAAACAGCGTTGATCGAATCCCTGGAAGGCAAAAGAGGCAACCCGCGTATCAAGCCGCCGTTTCCTGCGGTAAAAGGCGTATGGGACCGGCCTACAGTGGTAAACAATGTGGAAACCCTGGCGGCTGTCGTGCCCATCATCAATATCGGCGGGGAAGAATATGCGAAGATCGGCGTCGGCAGGTCTACCGGCACCAAGCTCATCAGCGCCTGCGGCAATATCAATAAGCCTGGCGTGTATGAAATTGATATGACCATCAGCGTGGAAGAATTTATTTACAGCGATGAATACTGCGGAGGCATCGCCAATGGGAAAAAGCTGAAAGCCTGTATTCCCGGCGGATCATCCGTGCCCATCCTCCCGGCTAATCTTTTATTGAAGACCGCCAAGGGCGAAACCCGGATGATGAACTATGAAAGCCTGTCCGACGGCGGATTCCAGACCGGCTCCATGATGGGCTCCGGAGGATTTATCGTGTTGGACGAAGACCAGTGCGTGGTAAGGCATACCTTGACGCTGGCCCGTTTTTATCGCCATGAAAGCTGCGGCCAGTGCTCGCCCTGCCGCGAAGGAACCGGCTGGATGGAAAAAATATTGAAGAACATAGAATATGGCAGGGGCAAATCAAGCGATATAGACCTGCTATGGGATATACAAAGAAAGATAGAAGGGAATACCATTTGCCCGCTGGGAGATGCAGCGGCCTGGCCGGTGGCTGCGGCAATACGGCATTTCAGGGATGAGTTTGAATGGCATGTGGCTAATCCCGCGGAATCGCAGCAGCGTAATTACGGATTGGCGCATTATGCCGATCCGCTGGCGGTTGCTGTTTAGTGAACCGGCGCCGGAAGGCCCTGGATTTTTTACCATTTAATTTATATTGATAAATGGCGGAAGAGAAAAAATTGTTTAAGGTAACGATCGACAACATCACTGTTGAGGTAGAGCAGGGGACCACGATCCTCCAGGCGGCGCGAATGATCGGGGGCGATGTCGCCCCGCCGGCGATGTGTTACTATACTTCGCTGAAAGGCAGCGGCGGTAAATGCCGCACCTGCCTGGTGGAAGTGGCGGCAGGCTCTACGGCCGATCCCAGGCCCATGCCCAAGCTGGTGGCCAGCTGCCGCACCTCCGTGATGGACGGTATGGTGGTAAAAAATATCACCAGCGAAAAAGTCATCGACGCCAGGAATGGCGTGGTGGAATTCCTGCTGATCAACCACCCGCTCGACTGCCCCATCTGCGACCAGGCCGGCGAATGCCACCTGCAGGACCTTAGCTATGAACACGGCAAGGAAGGCACGCGCTACGAATTCCCGCGCAGAACATTTGAAAAACACAGTCTCGGCCCTTATATCCAGTTGCACATGACGCGCTGCATCCTGTGCTATCGTTGCGTGTTTGTAGCCGACCAGCTAACTGAAAAGCGCGAACACGGCGTGCTTGACCGGGGCGATCATGCCCAGATAGCCACCTATATCGAGAAAGCGCTGGACAATGATTTTATCGGCAATGTGATCGACGTATGTCCTGTCGGCGCGCTGACCGACCGCACTTTCCGTTTTAAGAACAGGGTATGGTTCCTCAAACCCATGGATGCCCACCGCGAATGTTCAAAATGCTGCGGAAAGGTTACCTTATGGAACCGCGGCGACGAAGTGTACCGCGTTACGGCCCGGAAAGACCAATGGGGAGAAGTGAAAGAATGGATCTGTAACGAGTGCCGTTTCGATAAAAAACATACTAACGACTGGGTTATTGAAGGGCCTACCAGGGTCAATCGTCATTCGGTTATTTCACAGGGTCATTATGTGGGCGCCGTTAAACCTAAGGAAACGCTGCAGGAAGTGATGGGCGGGCGTAACCCCCGGTTGTTGATGGATATTCACTCCGTGAGCCAGGTCAATAAACCGGAAGTGAAGTTGTCCGAACTGCCGGGGCCTGCAACAGGAACTGTATTTAAAGAGAAAACCGACGATAAAAAGGCGCTGAGCGATAAAGTTGATCAGGCAACTAAATAATATATAGAAGAAATGAGCGTATTCCTTGCAATAGACTGGGCATTTATACTGGAGAAAACCCTTCTCATTGTCGGCATTGTTTCCGTATCGCTTGTCATAGCCATGTATGAAACCTATGCCGAGCGTAAGGTAGCCGCTGTAATGCAGGATAGAAGGGGCCCCAACAGGGCAGGCCCCTTTGGTATTTTTCAACCGCTTGCAGATGGCCTTAAGCTGTTCCTGAAAGAAGAGATCATCCCCAATACGTCCAATAAGTTCCTGTTTGTACTGGGCCCCTCGCTGGCGATGCTTACCGCGATGCTGACCTCGGCGGTGATCCCCTGGGGAGATAAGATACATTTTACGCTGTTTGGGCAGGACAGGTATGTTAGTCTCCAGATCGCCGATATCAATATCGGCATTCTCTATATTTTCGGCGTGGTGAGCGCGGGCGTCTATGGCATGATGATCGGCGGATGGGCATCTAATAATAAGTTTTCCCTGATCGCCGCATTAAGAGGCGCTTCGCAGGTCATTTCTTATGAGCTGCCTATGGGACTGTCGCTGATCGCCCTGCTGATGCTGACAGGGTCCCTCAAAATGAGCGAGATCGTGGGCGCGCAGATCGATAGCCTGTATTATGTAGTCTTTCAGCCGCTGGGCTTCTTTATCTTTCTCGTTTGCTCCTTCGCGGAATGTAACCGCACCCCATTCGATTTGCCGGAAGCGGAAAATGAGCTGAACTTCGGATATCACCAGGAATATTCTTCCATGAAACTGGGTTTTTACCTGTTCGCGGAATATATCAATATGTTTATCAGCAGCGCCGTAATGGTTACCTTATTCTGGGGCGGCTATGATATACCGTTTGTGAATGACGCCGAGCTGACCAGGAATCTGGGCATGAATATGACCGCATTGTTGCAGGGATTAAGCATGTTCGTGAAAACGGGCTTATTCATTTTCTTCTTCATCTGGGTAAGATGGACGATACCGAGGTTCCGGTACGACCAACTGATGAACCTGGGATGGAAAGTGTTGATACCGCTGGCCCTGGCCAATATGGTGATTACGGCTTTTGTGTCGCTGGTCAGGGAGCATGGATTGAATTTTTAATGATAGCTTGATATAGCGCGCGTATTGGGTTGTTTTTCGAGCGTATGGATACGAATTAAGCGCATAGGTATGGATTGATTTTTCGGAAACGCGGCGGGTATGGCGTAGCGCGCCGCGATGAGTTTTAAGTTAGGACAGGATTGAATTTTTAATTTGCCGTCGGACGCATAAAAAATATTTTTGCACAGTTCTGATATAAACAAAGCCTATAGGGCGAATGAGATATGCAGTCATTAACAAATAAAGCGAGGCAGGTAGACCGGAAGCCGATGACATTCCTGGAAAGGATGTACGTGTGGAACATTGCCGTAGGCATGTGGATCACCCTTAAACACATCTTTAAAAAGAAGGCTACCATCAACTACCCCGAGCAGAAACGGACTTTCAGCCCGGTATTCAGGGGATTGCAGGTGCTTAACCGCGACGCCGAAGGGCGGGAAAACTGCACTGCCTGCGGATTATGCGCCGTAGCCTGCCCCGCCGAAGCCATCACCATGGAAGCCGCCGAACGCCAGCCCGGGGAAGAGCATCTCTACCGCGAAGAAAAATATGCGGCGAAATATGAGATCAACATGCTGCGCTGCATATTCTGCGGTCTGTGCGAAGAAGCCTGCCCGAAGGACGCGATCTATTTAAGCGAAACATTCGCGCCTTCCAATTACCAGCGCAAGGGATTTATCTATGGCAAGGGCGACCTGCTGATCCCCCATCCCCAAAAAGATCCGGAAGCCTACCAGGCGGCGTTGGGAAACCGCCCGATAAAACAGCCTAAAAAGGATAATGCAACAACCAACTGACTGATCGTATGCAGATAACCGATATATTATTTTATTTCTTAAGCGCCCTTACATTGGGTAGCGCTATCATGGTGGCGCTCAGCAAGAATCCCGTGCACAGCGTATTGTGGCTGATCATAACCTTTTTTGCGATATCCGGGCATTATATCCTGATGAACGCGCAGTTCCTGGGCATAGTGAACCTGATCGTCTATGCGGGAGCGATAATGGTATTGTTTCTTTTCGTGATCATGCTCATGAACCTGAACGCCGATTCGGAGCCGCAAAAGAACAAATGGCTTAAACTGGCCGGCATCGTTGCGGGAGGATGCCTGCTGCTGGTGATGGTCGCCGCCCTGAAAGATGCGGAGACCGCCGGCAAAGAAATGCAGCTATACACAGGCGATATCGGCCTGATAAAAAACCTGGGGAAAGCCTTGTTTACCGATTATGTGGTCCCCTTTGAAATAAGCAGCATACTGTTTTTAAGCGCCATGGTAGGAGCGGTAGCGATCGGGAAAAAATAAAAGTTATCATTATGCCAGTAGAACGTTATATATTTCTTGCAATAGCATTGTTTTGTATCGGCATCGCCGGGGCGCTGATGCGCCGTAACGCGATCATCATTTTTATGTGTATTGAAATAATGCTGAATGCGGTGAACCTGCTACTGGTGGCATTTTCAAAAATGCATCATCTCCAGCATGGGGCCGCAAACCCTTCTGCGGGGATCGACGGGCAGTTATTTGTATTTTTTATTATGGTGGTGGCGGCAGCCGAGGTAAGCGTGGGGTTGGCTATTATAGTAATGATGTACCGGAATGTTCATTCCATAGACATCAATTTTTTGAACAGGCTGAAACATTAATCTTGGGATGAGTATGAGTCAATTAGTTTACCTGGTTCCTTTATTTCCTTTGATAGGCTTCCTCGTCAATGGGTTGTTCAGGAATCATTTGCCCAAATCTTTATCAGGAACCATAGGCAGCGGCGCTATCCTCGCCTCTTTCATCGTTTCCATATTGTTGTTCCTCGACGTAAAGCAAGGCAATACTGCTATCGCTACCTTATTTAAATTTATTACCGTAGGCGATCTGTCAATCCCCTTTGCTTTCCAGGTAGACCAACTGAGCATCCTGTTCATGCTGATCATTACCGGCGTGAGCTTTCTTATCCATGTTTATTCCACCGCTTATATGAAGAGCGAGACGGGGGGGCATTTTGCGCGCTACTTTGCCTATCTCAACCTCTTCGTTTTTTTTATGCTTCTGTTGGTGATGGGCGCCAATTACCTGATCATGTTTATCGGATGGGAAGGCGTAGGATTGTGTTCTTACCTGCTGATCGGCTATTGGTTTAAGAATACCGATTACAACAATGCCGCTAAAAAAGCATTTATCATGAACCGGATCGGCGATTTCGGATTCCTGCTCGCCGTGTTCTGGATCATCCATCAGTTTGGCTCCCTTAGTTTCAACGAGGTTTTTGCAAAAGCGTCCGAAATGTCTATGGGCGACGCGGCGCTGGCGGGCATCACCTTATTATTGTTCCTGGGCGCCGTGGGTAAATCGGCGCAGATCCCTTTATATACCTGGCTACCCGATGCAATGGCGGGCCCTACCCCGGTATCTGCGCTTATCCATGCCGCTACCATGGTAACAGCCGGCATTTATATGATCGCCCGCAGTAATATTTTATATACCCTGGCTCCCACATCTCAAACAGTGGTGGCGATCACGGGACTGGCTACCGCGATATTCGCGGCTTCCATCGCCCTGAAACAAAATGATATTAAAAAGGTACTGGCCTATTCTACCGTGAGCCAGCTGGGATATATGTTCCTGGGCCTCGGCGTAGGCGCGTATACCGGCGCTGTATTCCATGTGATGACCCATGCCTTCTTTAAAGCGCTTTTATTCCTGGGCGCGGGTTCGGTTATCCATGCCATGCATCACGAACAGGATATCCGCAATATGGGGGGACTGAGAAAAAAGCTGCCCATAACCCATCTTACCTTCCTGATCGCCTGTATCGCGATCGCCGGCATTCCGCCCCTCTCCGGTTTTTTCTCTAAAGACGAGATCCTGGCCGCGGCATTTGCGAAAAACAATATTTACTGGATCATTGGCGTACTGGGCGCTTTTATGACGGCCTGGTATATGTTCCGCTTATATGCGACTACCTTTCTCGGCGGGTTCAGGGGAACCCCCGAACAAAAGGAACACTTGCATGAGAGCCCTGCCGCTATGACGATCCCGCTGATCATCCTCGCGATATTGTCTTTTGCCGGCGGATGGATAGGCCTGCCGGAACTTTTTGCCGCGCAAAGCCATGCCCTGGGAAAATTCCTCGAACCCATCTTCGCGCTGTCGGCCAAACATCAGCATGCCCATCATCTTTCGCATTCCACCGAGTGGACGCTGATCGCAATCTCTGTTGCGGGATCGCTGGCATTCGCGCTGATCGCCTGGACGCGGTTTGGCAGGAAACCCGAATTGGGCGAGCCCTCCGGCCTGGGCAAGGCGTTGAGCAATAAATGGTATGTCGATGAATTATACGACCGCGTCATTGTTAAGCCGGTCTATGGAATAGCCAGGTTCTTCAGCGTACAGGTAGAAAAAGGAGTGATCGACTGGATGGTGAATGGCGTAGGAAGATTGGTGCAGTACGGCAGCCGGCAGTTAAGGTGGATCCAAAGCGGACAGGTAGGAAGTTATGTGCTGCTGATGGTGCTTGGCATCCTGGTGTTTTTCGTGATACAGTTCTTTATTAAAAAATAATTGATAACTCATTCTCTGTAAATGATACCTGTTTTACTTATAACGATTCCTTTATTAAGCGGCATCATCTCGTTTTTTCTTAAGAAGGGAGCCTCCGCCAGGATATGGGCGTTAATTTCTTCCCTGGCTACGTTAACGACGGCTGTACTGGGGCTAACCTGCTTTTCGGCGAAAGAAAGCCTGTACGCGCATGCAGAATGGCTGCCTTCTTTGGGAAGCAGTTTTTCCGTGGGCCTCGACGGTATGGGACAGGTATTGGGCTTGCTCACCGCGCTTTCTTTTTCTATTATTTTTATTGCCACTTACCGTTCCGCATATGCGAAGCCTAATAATTTTTTCGCGTTGATGTTGTTGTCGCAGGCGGGACTGATGGGCGTATTCGTTGCTTTTGACGCCCTGTTGTTTTATTTTTTCTGGGAGCTGGCGCTGATACCGGTATATTTTTTATGCTCCCAATGGGGCGGCGAGCGCAGGATACAGGTTACCATCAAATTCTTCATCTATACCTTCATCGGTTCGCTGCTGATGCTGATCGGGCTTATTTACCTGCATTTTAAAACGCCTGATCAATCCTTTGCCCTGGAATCTTTTTATAAGGCTACATTGACCAATGGCGAACAATCCTGGTTATTCTGGCTGCTCTTTATTGCCTTCGCGATCAAGATGCCGATCTTCCCCTTCCATACCTGGCAACCCGATACCTACGAACAGTCCAATACGGCGGTAACGATGGTGTTGAGCGGCATCATGGTGAAAATGGGCATATTCGGCCTGCTTCGCTGGCTGGCGCCGGTATTGCCCATTGCTACCTGGGCCTGGGGCGATACCATCTCCACGCTCTGCGTGATCGGGATGATCTATGCTTCGCTGGTTGCCATGAAACAGGACGATCTTAAACGGCTGATCGCCTATTCCTCCATTGTGCATGTGGGCCTGATGTGCCTGGCTATATTCGCCACCAATGCAATGGCGATACAGGGCGCCATCATACAGATGTTCAACCACGGCGTCAATATCATTGGATTGTGGATCGTGGTGGAGTTGATCGAAAGGCAGTTCGGGACAAGGAAGATATCCGAGCTGGGCGGACTGGCGCAGAAAGCGCCGGCGATGGCCATACTGCTCGTCATCCTATCTCTCGCCAATGTGGCGCTGCCGATCACCAATGCCTTTGTAGGCGAATTCCTGATGTTCAGCGGGGTGTTTAATTCCACCGTGTCCAACTATAATATCATCTTTGCCGTGCTGGCCCTGACGTCTATTATTTTATCTGCCGTATATACCCTGAATATGATCCAGCGGGTATTTCTTGGAAATACCAATACGCTAACGGAAACCGCTAAAGATATTTTTTTGAATGAGAAGCTGGTATTGTGGGCGCTGGTTGCCATAATAATCTTTTTAGGCGTATATCCCAAGCCCTTGCTTGAGGTATCACAGTCAACGGTCGATGCGATCCTGACAAAAATGATTTCAAAACATCCATAGCGAAAGCGCACATAAATTATGAATGCAATTGTAATATCAGGTATTTGGGGAGTAGTGATGATGTTCTCCGGGTTGTTTGTAAAGAAGGACTCGGCGATCCGCGGTATCGCGGTTCTGGGCGTGATCATATTGCTGGCCGCCAATATCCTTGAAATGAGGGACGGCTCCTTTTTTTCCTTTGATACCCGGAACATGTTGTCGTTCGATAGCTTCTCTTTGTTGTTCAACGCCGTCGCTTTTGCTTGTACGCTGATGTTCTTTTTGCTATCGGGCCGCGATATGCGAACCGTAGGCGATTCTCCCGCCGATTATTATGCGTTGATGTTTTTTGTGCTGTGCGGGGTCTCTATCGTTTCTTCCTTTAATACCCTGCTGATGCTTTTCCTGGGAATAGAGATCATCTCCATTCCTTTGTATGTGCTTACGGGCGCGGACAAACGAAACCTGAAAGGCAATGAAGCGTCGCTCAAATATTTGCTGATGGGCGCTTTTTCCACGGGGCTGATGCTGATGGGCATCACGCTGGTCTATGGCGCCAAAGGCAGTTTCGATATGGAAGTGATCGGGACGGGCAATACCGAAATAACCCCGCTGATGTCGGCCGGTCTGTTGATGTTAATGTTTTCCATGGCCTTTAAAGTGTCGGCGGCTCCTTTTCATTTCTGGACGCCCGACGTATACGACGGCGCGCCGACCGTGGTCACTTCTTTTATGGCGACGATCGTAAAAGCCGCGGGATTTATCGCTTTTATCCGGTTATTCATGGGCTGCTTTGCCAGCCTGCAGGGGCAGTGGCAACTGGCGACGGCCATCATTGCGGCTTCTACCCTGGTGATCGGCAACGTTACGGCAATATTCCAGCAGAGCGTTAAGCGCATGCTGGCCTATTCCAGTATCTCGCAGGCGGGATTTATGATGTTTGCCATCGTGTCCCTGAACAGCATAGCGGTGGAAGGATTGTTGTATTATGCGCTTGCCTATTGTATGGCCACCATCGGCGCTTTTGCCATATTGGCGAGGATGAGCGATTATACGTTTGAAGGCTATAACGGCCTCGGCAAACACCATCCTGCCCTGGCCGCTGCCAATACCGTATTTCTTTTGTCTTTAGCGGGCATTCCCGCCACAGCGGGCTTCATGGGTAAATTCTATATGCTCTCCGCCGCCATCAACAATGGAAACGTTTTATGGCTGGTTATTCTCGGCGTGGTATGCGCCGCCATCAGCGTATATTATTATTTCCGCGTTATCCAGGCCATGTATTTCAAAGACGGCCCTCGCCAGGAAATTGAGGCAGGTAGCGGGTTTAAGATCCTGCTGGCGATCCTCTCCGCAGCGATCGTCCTGCTGGGCATCTTTCCCCAGACCATTATCGATTTGCTCTATTATTTTTTTTAACGTGATCCGTTTGGCTGAATCCGCTAATTTTAGCCAATGAATTGGGTGGATACTTTCCGGCTGGCTTTTCGCACCGTTCGCGGTAACCTGTTGCGGACAGGGCTTACCGTGGCCATCATTGCCTTTGGGATCATGGCCCTCGTGGGCATTAAAACCGCTATTACCGCCATGCAACAAAAGTTCATGGAGAGTTTTTCCTCCATGGGCGCCAATGGGTTTACCATTCGCTATAACGAGCGCCGCTTCCAGATGGGCGGCGGCCAGGAAATGAAAAAAGAAGAAAAGGGCAAACGCAAAGTGAAGCTGTCCAATATCGGCAAGCCCATTACGCAGGACCAGGCGGAAGCTTTTAAGATTAATTATCGTTTCCCTGCCGGGGTCTGTATTAATTTATTCGGCGGCAACAATATGACGGTATCCTACGGGAGTAAAAAAACCAATCCCACGGTACGCGTAATGGGTAGCGATGAAAATTTTGTAGGGCATAACGGGTTCAATATCGACTATGGCCGGGGATTTAATATACAGGATATTGAATCGGGCAGGAATGTTTGCCTGATCGGCAGCGAGACCGTCAAACGATTATTCGGCGCAAACCCCGATCTCGCGGTAGAAAAGGTTATCCGCGTTAACAATATACCTTTCCGCATCATTGGGGTATTGAGCGAAAAAGGCTCTTCGCTGGGGTTCAGTTGGGACAATATCATCGCCGTTTCTTATAAAAATGCCCGTAAATATTTTAATTCCAATGCCAATGCTTCTTTTAATATCCAGGTAAAAGTGAGCGATATCAAGTTAATGGAAACGGCGATAGGAGAGGCGGAAGCGACGATGCGGGCGATCCGAAAGCTAAATGTTACGGAAGAAAATAATTTTACCGTTGAGAAAAGCGACAGCTTTGTAGAGCTGTTGCTGAGCCAGCTCAATTATCTGACCGGCGCCGCGTTGATCATCGGGTTCATTACGCTGATCGGCGCCGCCATCGGGTTGATGAACATTATGCTGGTAGCGGTAACCGAGCGCACCAAGGAGATCGGGTTGATAAAGGCGATCGGCGGCAAAAAAATCAATGTAAGGATGCAGTTTCTTTTTGAATCCACCATCATCAGCCTGATGGGCGCTTTTTTTGGCATCGTCCTCGGGGTGATCGTCGGCAATGCTTTTTCGCTGGTATTGAACACCGGGTTCGTGGCGCCCTGGGGCTGGGTGATATTGGGTATTGTCATCTGTTCGCTGGTAGGGCTGTTAGCCGGGCTCTACCCCGCGATGAAAGCCTCCCGCCTCAATCCTATTGAAGCATTGCGGTACGAATAGGTAACCCCCCCCCTTACATCCACGGAAATGTCCTTGTCGCCCCCGCCTGCGATACGAGTAAGTAAAACACAGCCCGGTCTCCGAAACGCGAGAAATGCTTTTCTGAAATACGCGGATCAGATAACGATTTCGGGACCATCCTAAATCCATCTACCAGAACCGCCATTAATCGACCTTCAATATCTTATCGATCCTTTCGACGATATCTGCCAGGTGATAGCGGACGATCCGCTGGTTTGCATAACCGGGCAAAGCTGTATTGATCGCCGATCTCAGCGATCGGAGCTCCGCCTTCATTACGGAAACAATATCCGATTTAAAAGGATCGACTATCGGGCCGATAGTGATCATAATGCTTATACCCCTTGCGGCAGGACTGTTGGCCGAAGCCGGTTTGATAATGGCCCCCAATCTTTCTACATATGATTTTTGCAGGTTGCGGCGATAGTTATCGATCGGTTTGCCCGTGGGCAGCTCCTGCCAGATCCCCATCCTGAGATCTGCCATGTACTCTTCCAGTGGATAGGATTGTTTATCCCGGTTTGCAGAAGAGATCAGGCGTTGCAGACGGGAGGCAATCAGCAGGTTGCCTAGGAAATTATCCTGGATCGTACTGATGCGATCCGAATTGGGCTCGGAGATCAGGTCCAGTACCTTTCTGTCCAGCAGCCACTGCGGCGTTTCAAAAAGGTTTTTATGGATAAACTGCAAGGCTTCTTTCTGGCGGCTTTTAGGAACCACGGTATAGACGGCCCCTTGCTGGTCGGCCGTTTTATTATCGGTATAAATACCGCCGATATTGGTTACCGCATGGCCCATGTATCGGCTGTATTGGGTAACCAGTTCATTATAGGCTTTGCTGAGCTCGTCAAAACCCTCTCCATTTTTATTCACCCATTCCGGGAGGCGGGGCAATATTCTTTTCAGGTTCCGCAGTCCGTATTCCCCGGCTTTAATAGCGTTATCGCCAAGGTCTTCCGTTTGTGCGCGCGGGTCGGCGCCATTGCTATAAAGGAAGCGCAGGCGCGGGTTGGCGGCGTTCTTCTTCACCAGTTCGTTCAGGAAAAGCTTTTCTTCCTCCCTGGTTTTGCCGGGCAGGGGGCGGTATCCCCATTCTATCGCCCATTCGTCGTAGTCGCCGATACGGGGAAATATCTCATTTTCCGTCAGGCCGTCTTCGGGCTGCGCCACATAATTAAACCGCGCGTAGTCCATGATGGAAGCCGTATGGCCATGAGCTTCCAGCCATTTTTTATCCCGC
>JAEUVR010000003.1 GCA_016786785.1 Chitinophagaceae bacterium | reverse complement strand
CTATCATTCTGGCGTCGGCGAAGATAGCTAAATATTAAATACTATTTGGGGCTTTTCTCATTCCTCCTAACGATGTTCTGTACATCATTTTTACCTGATTAGTCATTTCCCGCTTTTCTACCGAAAGCTAGCTTCAGAAGTAAAGGCGCCAACAAATAATGTACGCTGTTCAGGAGAATGTTCTTTGGTCAATATTATTTGATAAGCTACTTATTTATTTGTGTTCGATTAAGCAATTTGTACCCTTCAAACCACAAAACTGATACAGATGCAATCAACATGGCAGTTCCTAATTCCAAAAAACTCAAACGGGCAACTTTAAAGAACCAGGAAAATGGCTCATAATAAAGAATAGCAAAGAGCAGTAACAATGTCAATACCGTTATAGCAATTAATAGGGGGTTTTTATTTTTAAAACTTTCAAACACACTGTAACTAAATGAGCGGTTTACAAAACTCAGGAAAACGTTAGCAAAAATCAGCGTAGCAAAGACCATTGCCCTTGTTTTTTCTTCGTTGCCTCCGCTTTGTACAGAACACTGATAAGCAAACAATACGCCGGCGGTTATTATCAGGCCTTGAACAACGCTAATAGCAAGCTCTTTCCAATTCAGAAAAGTATCTGTCATCCTTCTTGGTTTTTGCGACATTGCGTTCCTTTCCATCGGTTCATTCTCATATACAATGGAGCAGGTCGGACCCATGATCAGCTCAAAAAAGATAACATGAACAGGCGTAAATATCTGTGGAAATATCCAACCCAAAAACAAGGGTAAGGACACCGTAAGTATTATGGGAATATGAATGGAAATAATATACTGAATAGCTTTTTTAATATTAGCATAAATCCTTCTGCCGGCTGCAATCCCCGTAATCAGCTTCCCCAGGTCGTCATTGGTAATTACCAAAGAAGCGGCTGCCTTTGCTATTTCCGTTCCTTTATTGCCCATAGCAACGCCAATATGCGCTGCTTTCAGAGCAGGGCCGTCGTTTACGCCATCGCCCAGCATAGCCACCACTTCTCCTTTCCTTTTTAGCGCATTTACAACAGCCAGTTTCGCCTCAGGAAACATTCTTGTGAACAAAATATGCTCTTCGGTTTTTTGTAATAACTGTTGTTCTGAATATTCCATAATTTCCCTTCCTTCCACAGCATCGCCGTTATTCAAAATTCCCGCCTGTGCGGCAATGCTTTTTGTAGTATCGGTATTATCGCCTGTAATCACTTTTACTTTTATCCCGGCATCATAAATATGTTGAAATACATCCCGAATACCCTTTTTAGGCGGATCGTAGAACGCCGCCAAACCCAAAAAATCAAACGTAAACTCCTGTTGCCTGTAGGGGAAATTGTCGCCTTCAAAATCGGATTTAGCTACTCCTAAGACCCGGAAGCCCTTTTGTCCAAAATCTTTGATGAGGGCCCTAACCTCGTTCCTGGAATTTTCTGAAAGCGTAGAAACATTTAGAATAGCTTCCGGCGCGCCTTTTGCCGCAACTATCCTGTGTTTATTCATATCCTCAAAAAGATGCGTCATCATAGGGGGTTTGCCTTCCAATGGATATTCGTGAAACAGCGTATAGGATTTTCGAAGGTCGCCCTTCTGTGTTTTTTCATATACCTTATGCAGGGTCTTCTCCATCGGGTCAAAAGGCACAGGCTCGCTACTCCACATTGCATAATTGATCAAAACAGAGAGCGTGGCATCGTTAAAATCCTTTTCCTCAAAAATTTTATCCGATTGATAATCATACAGGTATTTCAGTTGCATGCTGTTTTCGGTTATGGTTCCTGTTTTGTCGGTACAGATAACCGTTGTGCTGCCCAGGGTTTCAACAATACTGCTTCGTTTGATAATAATACCCTCTCGCATAAGTTTCCACGCGCCCAATGCCATAAAAGTGGCGAACGCCACCGGAATTTCTTCTGGCAAGATGGACATTGCCAATGTAAGTCCGTTAAGCAGGCTTTCGAGGAGGTTCCTGGTATGATAATAATTTACGGCGCAAACCATCAGGAAAATAGCGATACCTATAAACGCCATTGTTTTTACAAACCTCCTGATTTGAAGCTGCAAAGGCGAGGCTTCTTCCTTTATGCCGGATATTGAAGCGCCTATTTTACCCAGCCGGGTTTCTTCTCCGATCTTCTCTACTTCAAAAACTGCCAATCCGGATGTCGAAAGCGTTCCGCTGTAAACTGCTTTATCTTCTGTTTCGTTGCTTTTAAATACAGACAGGCTTTCGCCCGTCAAAGAAGCTTCATTGACCGAAAAATCATTACTGTGAACGATATGTCCGTCTGCATTAATCATTTTTCCCTCTTCGATGATGCAGAGATCGCCCACCGCTATTTCCCTGGTCGGGATTTCCAGGACCCGTGCATTACGGATAACAGCGCTTAATGGTTCGTTCAATTTTTCTAAAGCCTTCAACGCCTTTTTACTTCGGTTATCCTGATAAAAAGATATAGCGGAAACTGCAACGATCGCCAAAAACATAAACAAGGCCTCTCCATAATCCCCAATGATTAAGTATA
>JAEUVR010000461.1 GCA_016786785.1 Chitinophagaceae bacterium | reverse complement strand
GGCCCGGTCCCAGATCAGGCTGGCCAATACGCCCAATGCGCGGCTGACGCCGAAAAGAACGGTATAAAACTCGTATTCCTTAAGCCCGTAATGCACCAGCAGGGCGCCGCTGTGCGCATCTACATTGGGCCATGGATTTTTTACCTTGCCGAGGGATTCAAGAATGGGGGGAACCACTTCATATATATTCCATACCGTTTGCACCAGTGGATCGTCGGACATATGCTTTTTGCCAAATTCCATCTGCGCCGTAAAGCGGGGATCTGTTTTCCTTAATACCGCATGACCATAGCCCGGCACCACTTTTCCGGAGCTCAGGGTTTGCTGCACATAATCTGTTATCTGTTCCTTGGTCGGCGATGCTGTTTTCAACTCGTCCTGCATCTCAAAGATCCACTTGATCACTTCCTGGTTAGCCAATCCATGCAGGGGGCCGGCCAGGCCGTTCATACCCGCGGCAAGAGAAGCATAGGGATCGCTCAACGCCGAGCCCACCAGGTGAGTGGTATGCGCCGAGACATTGCCTCCCTCATGATCGGCATGGATGGTCATGTACAGGCGCATAAGCTCCTGGAAGCTGTTGTTGTTGAATCCCAGCATATGCGCGAGATTACCCGCCCAGTCGAGCAATCCGTTCGGTTGTATATGATCGTTATTCCTGTATTTTCTCCGGTAGATATACGCCGCTACCCTGGGCAGCCTGGCAATCAGGTCCATGGAATCGTCGAACACGGCTTCCCAATAATCTTTTTTATTCATGCCGGCGGCATACCTTTTGGCAAAATTGCTTTCTGTCTGAAGAGCCATGATGGCGCTGACGAACATCGTCATCGGGTGCGCGGTAAGCGGGAAAGCGTCTATGACGTCAAAAACATGGTTGGGCACATGCGAACGGCGCTGCCATACAGAGGTCAGCTCAGCTACATCCGCTTCCGTAGGAAGTTCGCCGATAAGCATCAGGTAAAACAACCCCTCGGGAAGCGGTTCGCTCCCGCCATGGGCTTTTGGCAGCTTTTGTTGCAGTTCAGGGATAGAGTAACCCCGGAAACGAATGCCTTCATGCGCATCCAGCAGGGAGGTTTCCGTTACCAGGCCTGTAATACCCCTCATACCATTATATATCTGCGAGAGATATACATCTCCGATCTTTTTCGATCCATGCTCCTTCAAAATCTCTTTGATCTCACCGAAAGCTATTTCTGCCTTCTCCTTAAACCTGTCTTTTATAACGCCCATGACAAAAAGTAGAATTTATTAATAACCAATGAAATATAGTTTTTTAAGGCCTTAAAGTTAAGGCAAACGCTGCATCCCGCATAGAATTATCTTGGGCCTTAGCAGAATTATTCTGCAATAGCAAAATTTTTTAATCGGGTTTTAATTTTTCATTTCGGCGCTTTCCTGTATAGCCATATGCCGATCAACCCGAAAATAATATTGGGCATCCAGGCGGCAAGCATGGGATGGAGGTTTCCCTTGGTAGAGAAAGTGATCGAAAACTTGTCCATCACAACAAAGCTGGCGGCCAGGATAATTCCGAAAGCCATATGTAGCCCGCTTCCTCCGCGGGTTTTACGCGAAGCGATCACCGCTCCCATAATGGTTAATATCAATACCGATACCGGGGTGGCATCGCGGCGGTACCGCTCTACCTTATAGTCATTCAACCCCTCGGACCCTCTCAGCTCTTCGAGCTGGATAAAATGCTTGAGTTCGGGAGTGGTCATCTTATCCTTCAGGTATTTATCGGGCTTTATTTCGTCCGGTTTCACATTCAGGTTGATATCCATTACCGGAGTGGTCGTCACTTCCTCCTTGATGCCGTTGATATGGCGTTCCACTACTTTGTCCAGCTTCCAGCTTTTAGCGCCCGTATCCCATCTCAACGATTCCGCCCTGAGCTTGTACGCCACCTGCGTCCCTTCCAGCCGGTCCATAAAAAACCCGCCATAGGCCTTCTTGGAAGCGGTATCATAATTCCTGATGCCCGCATAGGTGTTGGAATCGATCCTGATATAAAAGCTGCTGCCCTTGCTGAGGTACTGGCCGATCTCATAAGCGCTCTTGCTATCAATATAAGTAGATTGAAAATTTGCCCTTAATACATTGGCCTTGGGGATCAGGTACTGGGTAGCGTACCAGAAGACGGCGCCAATTACAATGGCCCCCAACAAATAGGGACGAAGCATGCGGTTGAACCGGATGCCGCCCGCCAGCATGGCCACGATCTCCGACCTTCCCGCCATCTTGGAAGTGAACAGGATGACGGCGATAAACACCATCAACGGAAAGATCATGGAGATGATAAAGGGAATAAAGCCGGCAAAATATTTTGTGAGGATATAGTAGGCCGACAAGCCGGATTTGACAAAATCATCGGCTTTTTCGCTGGCATCCACGACGCCCGACAATACCGAGAAGATCACCACCATAAAAATGGTGGTGGAAAACAGTTTTTTGAGGATGTACCAATCCAGCTTTTTGATCATAATATTACTTAGGCAAAGATAGGCGCAGCCGCCGCTTATGCCAAGATTGTGACTATCATTAACAAATACCTATACACTTAATCGCCCCGGCTGGCTACGCAGCATTTGATCCATTATCAAATGGCTATAACCGTGCTCGGTCCCCGACAGGCTGGATACGCCTTCTATATTTGATCCATCATCAACAAAGGCTATAGCCTGGTCCTTAGCCTGACCGACTGCTCCTTTTGCCAGCCTGCAAAATCGCCGGACAATATCCTTTGACGGGCTTCGGTGACGAGATGAACATAAAAAGCAAGATTATGCACGCTGGCAATGGTCAGCCCCAGTATCTCCTTCGACTTGATCAGGTGGCGCAGGTAAGCCTTGCTGTAATAATTGCTAACCGGGCTTTCAAACCCTGTATCCAGGGGACTAAAATCCTTCTCCCATTTTTTATTATCTATATTGATCACTCCCTCCGTGGTAAACAACATGGCATTGCGCCCATTGCGGGTAGGCATCACGCAATCAAACATATCCACGCCCCGCGAAATGCATTCGAGGATATTCCAGGGCGTACCTACGCCCATGAGGTAACGCGGCTTGTCGGCCGGAAGCCGGCTGCAGCATAAGGAGCAGAGATCATACATCATCGCTTCGGGCTCTCCGACGCTGAGTCCGCCTATCGCATTTCCCACCGCATTGACCGAAGTAATATAGTCGCAGGAGGCGGCGCGCAGGTCTTCATAGGTACCGCCCTGCACAATAGGAAAAAGGGATTGATCATAATCATATTTTGCCGGCGTCTCATTAAAACGTTTTACGCAACGGTCGAGCCAGCGATGCGTCAGCTCCATCGACTCTTTTGCATACTTGTATTCGCTGGGATAGGGAGGGCATTCGTCGAAAGCCATGATGATATCGCCCCCGATCGAACGTTGAATATCCATGACCAGTTCGGGAGTAAACAAGTGTTTTGAGCCGTCGATATGCGATTGGAACATGACGCCCGACTCGCGGATGACGCGGGCGCCGGCCAAGGAAAAAACCTGGTAACCGCCGCTGTCGGTCAGTATGGGCCTGTCCCACCCCATGAACCGGTGCAAACCGCCGGCCGCTTCCAGGATATCCAGGGATGGCCGGAGGTACAAATGATAGGTATTTCCCAGGATGATCTGAGCCCTTACCTCTTCTTTTAGCTGGCGCTGGCTGACCGCTTTCACGCTTCCAACCGTGCCCACAGGCATAAATACAGGCGTAAGTATTTCTCCATGATCGGTATTGATCTTTCCAGCCCTTGCTGATGAAGCCGTATCCGTATGCGCCAGCGTAAATTGAAATTGCGACATGGGGTGCAAGATATGGAGTTTGCCGTTTTGGTAAACGTTCTACTGCTTATCTTCGCCGATTATGGAAAATACCCGGCATAAAATCGTAATGAGTGGCATCCG
>JAEUVR010000441.1 GCA_016786785.1 Chitinophagaceae bacterium | reverse complement strand
GGGTTTACCTGTTCGGTGAACTGCACGATGAAATCTTCCTCGATCATCTTCCCGTTCACTTTTATCCTTTCTCTGAAATCTTTCAGGTGGGGAGAGGTGTATAGTCCTGTCTTATATCCTGAAGCTTGTAATATGGCCGCGAGCATATGACTCACAGAGCCCTTGCCATTGGTGCCTGCCACATGAATGGTCCTGAATGCAGCCTGTGGGTTGCCGAGCCAGCGGCAGATCTCAATAGTATTGTGCAGATCGGGTTTAATAGCGGCCGCTCCTGTTCTGCTGAACATGGGCAAACGGGTAAACAGGTAGTCGAGGGTTTCCTGGTAATTCATGCGGAAGTTCAAAATGGGTATGGCCATGCAAAGTACGAAGCGCGGCGTTATGTATCAAGATATTTCGTACGGCAGTAATGCCAGCTATGCTGCGGATCATATTTATCATTGAGCGGTCGCGCCGGATATCCGTTGCATGGGAATATCGGGAAAGGGAGCCGATAACAGCGAGAAGCTGAGTGGATTGCCGCGCTTTGTTAATTCTTCAATTTAAAATTAAACTGAATAGTACCGAAGGATTCGGTTTCGCCTGAATTAAATTTCACTTCCCTGGCTTTCCTGAGCGCGATGGCTTTAAGGTTTGGATCGGAGGTAGTGGATCCCTTGGGTTGATATTCTGCGGAGATAACCGCTCCGGCGGCATTGATCCTGATATCCACCGCAACCTTTGCATTTTCATTAAAATCATCTTCAAAAGAAGGCCGGTGAATGATGTTTCTTCCGGATAACCCGCTGAGTTTATTGATCCCTGAACCGCTTCCGCCGCCGGTATAATTATCCGAATCCGGGTTTCCGCCGGGCCTGCCCTGGTCGCCGGTTCCTCCGGCGACGCCCTGGTTGCCGCCTTTTTTGTAATTATCGGCTTCATTGCCGCCGGTTCCCGTGCCTTCTACGCCTTTGAATACCGCTTTAGGTTTGGGCGGCGCGGGCGCGGGTTTGGCTACGGGATCGGGATTCTTAACAGGGGGACTTTTTACGGCTTCTTTTTCAGGAACTTTTACCGGGTTAGGTTTGGTAACAACTGGCTTATGGATCACGGGCGCTTCTTCGTCTTTATCGTCTGTTTCAAAATCTTTAACGGCTTCTTCCGGCGCGGGGGCGGGCTTAGGCGGGGTATAGGCCTGTTTATCCGCCGGAGCGGGCTTGCCGGGCAGATAAGGCTGGTCGTTACCCAATCCCTGGTCGCTGTTGCCCAGGTTCACTTCTATACCTTCTTCATCAGGGGGCGGGGGGATCGAGGGCAGCGTCCATTTGACAAACAGAAAAATACAGAGCAATAATGCGCAGATCATCGCGGTATATCCCGATGCTTTGATATTTTTCTGTGATTCAAAATCGTTTGTCATAGCCTGAAAATAAGCTTAAAGTTAATATTGTTTATTGAATATGATGCAAATCATATGCTAATTGCATATTCGAAAAGAGCGGCGCTGTAAAATATCCTGTTAAAACAGATAAAACTCTTTTACGGCGCAAAGATCAGCCTCAGCGCAGGCGATACGGCTAAAAATAAATAAGCCTTTATGTTTGATGATATGCAGATCCTTCCTGTAGCAGGATGACAGCTAATCGCGGAGAGTATGAGACCGCTGAGTAACATGCTGATCGTTCTTGCAACATCAGGACGACAACGAATAGCAAGGAGTATAGCGATCATTGAATGACAGGCTAATTGTTTTTGCAACAACAAGGCGACGACGATAGCAAGGAGCATAGCGGAGGTTCAATGATATACCGATCGTTCCTGAATGGTTAAAAATGAGCAAAATCCTTTTCGTAGCTTCCTTTGATCCTTTCGGAGGGAGGGTTGAAATACCCGAATTTAAGGTTGGGAAACTCTTCCCTGATCAGGCTCATGAGTTGTTTGACGCCCAGCATCTCGCCTGTATCATGGACGCCGATCTTACCGAGATACCAGTCGGGATCTATATTAAAATTCCTCCACTGGATCATGGAAAGATCCGTATCGATGATGAGTTTTCTTAATGCCTCATATTCTTCCACGCTATCCGTCATGCCGGGAAAAACAAAATAATTGATGCTGGCCCACCCACCGTAACTCCTTACGATGCGCAGGCTTTCGAGGATATCTTCAAATACATAGTTGTTGGGACGGTAATAGGGCTCGTAAATATGTTTGCGCGCCGAATTTGTGCTTACCCTTATCGAGTTCAGCCCCGCTTCGCACAGCGCTTTTACCGCGGCGGGCCTGGAGCCGTTCGTGTTGATATTGATGCTTCCGTTGCCGGTATGTTTGCGGATCTCAATGATCGCATTCCGGATGGTTTCCCACATCAGCAGGGGTTCTCCCTCGCATCCTTGTCCGAAGCTGACAATAGGGAAGGGCGCAGTTTGGAGATGGGGAACCGTAAATTCAACGATCTCTTCCTTGGTAGGCCGGAAATCGAGCCTGTCCTGCGTGGACACGATATTTTCTTCTTCCGGCTGAAAGGAGATGCAGCCGATACAATTGGCGTTGCAGGCGGGGGAGCTGGGCACCGGGCATTCCCACCTGCCGATAAAAAAATTCCTTGCGGCCGGGCAATGATAGGTCAGGCAGCATTTCTCCGCGAGGTGCTTTACCAGCCGGTTATGCGGGAAAGCCTGCAGCGTAGCGTCTACGCCCTGGCGGATAAGGTTATCGTCGTATCCGGCGGCTTCCTGCCGTATGTCCTGTTCGATGCGCACGACAGGGGTATAAAATTTTCCGTCCGACCATCCAACGGCGCTATAACAAAACAGGGGAAGCGTAGGCGCATCAGGCGTTGTTTCATAGGCCGCCAGGTAGAGCCCGGTGTAGGCGGGAGGGATAAAAGCCGCTACCGCCCATCCTTTTTCGCATAACCGCATCTGCCCGGTCTGAACGTCAATGCCTATTCCTCTGCGGCCGGGCAGTTCATACAGCGAT
>JAEUVR010000416.1 GCA_016786785.1 Chitinophagaceae bacterium | reverse complement strand
AGGGGCGAGCATCAGCCATTCTGTTATCAAGGATTCTATCATCGGTTCATTTGCCGATCTGTCCGATATCGTTTTGACGCGCTCGCTGATCGGCAGCGATACGGAAGTGAAAGGGGAATGCCGCAGCCTTAATATAGGCGATAATACGGAGATAGATCTGGGCCAATCCTGAGCGGATCAATATTTAACGTTTTTCTTCCTTGCAGGGAATCATTATTTCAACTAATTTCATTTAAGGAAGCGCCGGGGAGTTTGTTCGGGTGATGATTGTTTTTATCGAGCCATTCCTGTCGAAGTCATTTTATATGAAAAGATTGAAAACAATACTGGTTCTTATTGTCCTTCTTCCTCTTTCCGGCGTCGTGTTGGGCGCGCCTGCGCTGAATACCGGGAAGGATCCCATATTGTTAGGTTATGTAGTGGACGCCTCATCCAAGAAGCCCCTAAAAGGGGTCGCCATTTCGGTGGCTTCTTCGGGGTCCAAAAAGCCCAAGACTTTTACCACGGATGAGAAGGGTAATTTTGCCATTTCGGAGCTTCCCGTCGGCGAGGTAACCATTATCCTTGAGAAAAAAGGATATAAAACCTATCGCAGCGAGAAACTGGTCTTAAAAGAAGGCATGCAGGTCAGGCTGAATTTTGATATCAGCAATGAAGAGCCCGTTGACGATGTAAAAGTATTCCATCCTTTGTTGCGAATGATGGAATGGTAATATACTTAACGTCCGAACGCCCATTTCCACATTTCTTTCCAGGTTATTTTTTTTCCATACAATAATATGCCGGTACGGTATATCCTGGCGCTGAGCCATGTGGTAAATAAGAACCCGCCAACGAGGAGAAGCATACTTGCGGCCAACTGCTGCCACGAGACGACTTCCGGAACGCCAAAAGGTATCCGGGCCATCATTACCACGGGAGAGAAAAGCGGGATGATGCTTCCCCATAGCGCAAGCGGTCCTTCCGGATTGGAGATCACGGTGATCATGATGATGATCGCAAGGATGATCGGGGCGGTTACCGGAAACATCAGGCTTTGCATATCGTGCGAATCGTCATTGACCGCGCTGCCTACTGCGGCGAAAATAGCCGCATAAAACAGGTAGCCAAACAGGAAATAGAAAATAAAGCCCGGAATGATCAGCAGCCAGTTCACTTCAGCCAATTCCTTTTGCGCCTTGGCCAGCCCGATAGTTGTTCCGCTGAATGTGTTTGTTGTTCCGGCCATTGCCGGTCCGGTTACAGCCTGTTCCATCAATCCGGCGGGAATGAAAACAGAGAGCGCCATGGAAAAGCCAAATAGCAGGATGGCCCATAAGAGGAATTGTGTAAGTCCCACGGCGCCGATGCCCAGTATTTTGCCCATCATCAGTTGAAAGGGCTTTACAGATGATATCATTATTTCTGCAACGCGGTTTGTTTTTTCTTCCATTACTCCCCGCATAACCATGGAGCCGTAGATCATGAGGGTGATATAAATAATAAACCCGGCTCCATATCCGATGCCAAAAGCGATACCGGCATCCGGCTCGCGGGCATTTTCTTTTTTTAGCACGGCGGTTTCCATTTCTATTTTGTCTGCGAGGTTGCGGATAGAATCTATCAGCCTGGTATCGAGTCCGTTTTTTACCATCAGGTCATGAGCTATATCGCTCCTGAGCTTTCCGCTTATCTCTCTGCTGGCGCCGGGGTTTAGAGGTTTGTGCGAATACATCTTCCAGTTGCCGCCGGCGTTATCGCCGGTATAAGGCGAATACAGTATTGCCGAATATCCTTTCCGGTCAAAATTGGCGGTGTCTGCTAAAGCATCAGGAATAAATACCGTTTCCCCTGAAGTGTCCGGCGTGTTGGGAAAGGCGCCGGTATTGTCTACTATGGCAATTCTTTCCTTTTTTTGGGCATTGGAGGAGATAAAGATTACCAGGGCGATCATGCCGGCAAAGAACAGGGGCGTGAGGAAGGTCGACAGGATAAAGGTTTTGTTTCTAACCCTTGATATATATTCTCTTTTAATGATCAGCCAGGTTTTTCTCATAACAATGCGTTTATTTTCCGGTCATGAAATGCTCAAGCGTTTGATTGTCCCGGTTTTTCATAACGATGCGTTTATTCTTTAATGATTGGATCCAGCCATGAGCCTGATGTTCTCTTATTTCTCCATGGCAATGCCTTATGCGCCTTCCTGTTGAAACTGGTGGGCAAGCGGCGTTCCTTCTACCAATCGTATAAAAATATCGTTTAGGGAAGGGAGTAGCTCATAAAATCCTGTGACGGCGGCGCCCTGGGCCAACAGGTTCTGTAATGCCTCATGCGGGCGGTATCCTTCTGCAATTCTGATGATTGCGCTGCGTTCTTCTTTCCTGATAAGATCGAAAGACGGGGATGCCGATAGCGGCGTCCTGTTATCGAAGGAGACGGCAAAAAGGTTTTCTTTGAATTGTTGTTTGATATCTGTTACGGTTCCGTCAAGGATTTTTTTGCCCTTGTTCATGAGAACGATATGATCGCATATTTCTTCCACCTGCTCCATGCGGTGCGTACTGAATATAATGCTGCTTCCCTTTCTGGCCAGCAGCAGGATCTCTTCTTTGATCAGGTTGGCGTTGACCGGGTCGAGGCCGCTGAAGGGTTCGTCTAATATGATCAGGGAAGGTTGATGAAGAACGGTGATCACGAATTGTAGTTTCTGGCTCATGCCCTTGCTGAGCTCTTCTACTTTTTTATTCCACCAGCTCTCCATTTCTAAACGGACAAACCATTCTTTGACCCTTTCGAGGGCCTGCGATCGGGTTAGTCCCTTAAGTTGCGCCAGGTAAACCGCCTGCTCGCCAATTTTCATTTTTTTATATAATCCTCTTTCTTCCGGCATATACCCGATAGCCGATACGTCGCGGAGCGGTTCAAATTTGTTTCCCTTAAAAAGTATTTCTCCTTCATCGGGGAAAAATATTCCCGTGATCATCCGGATCAGGGTGGTTTTCCCTGCGCCATTGGGGCCGAGTAAACCAAATATATTTCCCTCTCCGATGGAAAAGCTTATGCCGTCAACTGCTTTTTGCGCGGCATAATGTTTTTTAAGGTTGACGATCTCCAGCATATTCATTTATTGCGTATCGGGTTTAGATCATTGTTGGTTGAAAACAAGCTGTTGTTGCTGTGGCATAGGGGTAGGGATTGGTCTGTATAGGTTAAAGCAATCGTTTGCATAGCGATTGGTTAAGGGCAAGTTGATTTCATCTGTAGCATATAAATTCGGGTTTCTTCTGTTATCGCTTAGGGCGTTTTTT
>JAEUVR010000415.1 GCA_016786785.1 Chitinophagaceae bacterium | reverse complement strand
TTGTACTGCCGGTTCAGCTCTACGTCGCGATACCTGATCAGGGCCTCGCAGTCCTGCGCCTTACCGCTGCCGGCAAACAGCGCGATCCCCGCGATGACGCCTATCCAGGACTTAGCCATGCCGGCGCCAATCGCAGATATTATTGAACGTTTGCCACGATTCGCTCGCACACTAACCAATGAAGGAAAAACATAAACATACGCAACCCGCTTTGCGCGAAACAGGAGTTTATGGACGCTAACCTCTGACCTAAGGAAAGAAAGGCCTGAGATTTTGCAGACAGGCCGGGTAAATATCCTGGCCCATACCCCGGGATCCTGCTTTCGACCCCGGCGATTGATGATGGAAGAAATGATCGTTTTCATGCTTGCGTGTTTGTCTACGTTAAATGGCATTAATGAACCGGAAATTTTTACCAACCGGACCGGGATAGCTACCCGGCGCTACCCCATGGCGTTTTTCCGCTTCGGGGGATTGATGGTCGTTGCTTGCAAAACTCCCTCGATTGACAAGCGGCCGAACGGGCATTTTAGCAGCATACCGACCCGTATTTTTCCCGTGTCTCTTACCGCGCAAAAACCCGTTCGGGGAATAGCAACATCAATAGAATGCGAGGAACGCAAGGCTAAAAAAGATTCGCCATCAACCGTTAGGGGATGATGGCGAATCAATAATGAATGTATCAGGAAGGCGAAGGGCGCGTAGACAGGAAAATTATCGCATACAGGTATTCGTTATTACTGGATAACCAGTTTAAAATTTTTGGCCAATCCGTTTTCATCGATAGCCCTTACAACATAATTGCCGGGAGTAAGACCGCTAACCGCTATCCTTTCCTTTCCGCTTACCGCAACCTGCTTTAATAACTGGCCGGCATAGCTGATGATCTGAACCTTATGCGAAGCATTATCTCCGGCATTGATCATGATATAGTCTGTAGCAGGGTTAGGGAAAACGGTCATTTCTATTGCGGCGCCGGCTTTTACCGTTTTAATGGGAGAGTAAACTGAGGTTCCGTCGATATCGACCATCTTCAGGCGATAATTAACCGCGCCAGCCAGCTTAAGCGCATCTGTAAAAGTATAACGGGAAACAGCGCCTGCATTGCCTGTTGATTGCACTGTTCCGATCGTCGACCAGTTCGCCCCGTCAAAGCTGCGTTCAATTTCATAATGGTCAAAATTCAACTCCATATCGGAAACCCAGGCAATGTCCACCCTTGTGCCTGTTAATTTCACTGAAAATGCAGAGAGCCTTACAGGAAGCGTAGCCATAATGCTCATTCCTCCAAGGTTTAATATAGAAGGTCCATACATCATGGGATTCTGACAGGCATTCGTACCGGGCGTTCCGCAATTCAGCTTGTTGTTGCTTGTAGAAACGTTTTTGCCATTGGCCTTATAAGCAGACCAGTTATAATAATAGTTATTCGAACCCATGATCGATACATATCCCTTATCGAACAGGTTTAATGTACCGCCGTCAAATTTTATAAATGCCTTGCTTTTGTTTGCCCCGTCGCCTGCAGTCAGGCTGCTGTTTGTCAGGTTTACCGCCGCTGTCGCTACCAGGCCCGAGTTATCCAGGAAAGTCATTTTACTGTTGTTCATATCCGTTTTAGCCCATAAAGTAATGGTAGCATTCCCTTTGAAAACAAACTGCGTATTAGTAGCGACGATGTTTCCTGATGAAGTGATCTCGCCGCCGTTATTTACGGTAATGTTTACGTTTGTTAAGCTGGCCGAGGTCCATATTTCCATTTTATTGTTCAGGACGATATTTCCTCCCTTGATCTCTGCCTTAGACAGCGCTATATTCTTGTTGAAGGTAACTGTGACGCCATCGGCTATATTAATTTTACAGGCATCGCACTGGTCGGGGAAATTGTTTCCGCTAAGAACCGTATTCTGGGTAAAATTAAAGACCAGGCCTTTCTGATAACTGCTGTATGTCTGCGCATACATTTCCGAAGTAAGGGCCGTAAGGATGATCAGGATGAAGGAGGATAAAAGCGTTTTCATAGAAATGTTTTATATCTCCTAACCATCCAATCGGCATGCCAACGCCACATAACGCTGACAAACAAACACTTATACAAAATACTCAACATTGGAATATTCCCTTATTGGGATAAAAATCCAATATTGAAACAATCGGGGATAAGCCCTTTGCCGCAGGGAGAAAGCGAAGGAAGTTTTTGCAAGCAAGGGGCAACGACAATCTTCTTCCTTATTCTCCGATATATTAAGGAACTTGGCGCCACGGATCCTTATCATTTCAATATTCGTCAACGCTCATGTCTTCGGCTCCTCATCGCAAGATCATTCATATTGATATGGATGCATTTTATGCTTCCGTGGAGCAACGGGATAACCCTTCTTACCTCGGCAAGCCCATTATTGTAGGCGGCTCTCCGGAAGGCCGCGGCGGCGTAGTAGCCACAGCCAGCTACGAAGCGCGGAAATTCGGCGTTCGGTCAGCGATGCCTTCCAAACAGGCGCAGCAACGTTGTCCGCAAGCTATCTTCGTCAAACCCAGGTTTGATGCGTATAAGGAAGCTTCCCGGCAGATCCGCGAAATATTCAAAAGATATACCGACCTCATTGAGCCGCTTTCGCTCGACGAAGCTTACCTGGATGTTACGGAGGACAAACAGAACATCCATTCGGCCATTACCATTGCAGAGCAGATCATGAAAGCCATAACCGACGAGTTGCAGCTCACCGCATCGGCAGGAGTTTCGATCAATAAATTTGTCGCAAAGATCGCATCCGACATGAAAAAGCCCAATGGGCTGACCTTTATCGGGCCTTCCAGGATAGCCGGCTTTATGGAGTCATTGCCCGTGGAAAAATTTTTCGGCGTAGGCAAGGTAACGGCGGCAAAAATGAAAAACATGGGACTTCATACAGGCGCCGACCTGAAAAAATTATCAGAGGCCGATCTCCGGCAGCGCTTCGGCAAAACAGGGAGCTTTTTTTATAAGATCGTGCGGGGCATTGATGAGAGGCCGGTACAGCCTTATCGCGAGACCAAATCCCTAGCTGCGGAAGATACTTTTTCGTACGACCTGACCAATCCTGAAGAAATGAATGCCGAGCTGGAGAGGATAGCGCTGCTGGTCTGCAACCGGTTGTCACGGTACCAGCTTCGGGGGCGGACCATCACCGTGAAGATCAAATACGCCGATTTTCGCATCATCACCAGGAGCCGGTCATTTACCGAGCCCTTGTCTTCCACGGAGACCATCAGCCAAACAGCCAAAGCGCTGCTGGCCTCGGCGATGCCCTTCGAAAAAGGCATACGTTTACTGGGGATCTCCCTGTCCAATTTTGGCGAACGCAACAGCCTGCCCCGGCCGTCTGCAGAAGCTATCCAGTTGCTGATCGATTATTGAACCCCTGCCGGAAAAATATCCTGGAACAGGCTCAGCTGTAGCTGGGATCTTGTAAAACACGGCTTGTTTTCTTTGCTTAATACATCCGCATCCGCGCGAACTTCAAAAACAGGCGTTTCCTTATGCCGCGAGGCAACAACGACCTCTACGGCGCCCGCATGCTTTTGAAACAGATCCATCACCAATGCGGGATCGTTATTTTCCTCGGACAGATGCGAAAGGATAAGCCTGCTCATATAATAAGACCGGTGCTCGAGGAACAGATCCAATGCCTGTCTATTGGACAAATGCCCCATGCCTCCGCGGATCCTGCTCTTCAGGTATGCCGGGTATCTTCCCTGCGCCAACATCTCCTCGTCATAATTGGCTTCGAGAAAGGCGGCATGACATTCGCGGAAATGTCTTACCAACTCCGGACAGACCGACCCGATATCCGTAAATATACCCACATTCACGGCGGCAGAGCGAACCATAAAACTATAGGGATCGCAGGCGTCATGCCGCTTGGAAAAAGCAGAAATGGAGAGCGCTCCTACCTGTACAGCCTCCAACGGCTTAAACGGAACGATCAGCTGGTTTTCTATCGGCAACCGGCTTTGTTTCAGGGTATCCGCTGTTATATAAACCGGCAGCCGGTATTTTTTTGCCGTAACGGCGACCCCCTGGATATGATCGCTATGCTCATGCGAAACAAAAATAGCCCTGAGCCTGGCCATGGGCAGATCCAGCCTGGTCATCCTTCTCTCTATTTCCCTGCAGGAGATCCCCGCGTCTATCAGGATGCCTTCTTCATGGTTGCCGACATAATAGGCATTGCCATTGCTGCCGGAGTTTAATGAGGTAATGAACAAAGACATAGGCGCAAATATCGGCGCCCCTGCTATAAGAAGCGTGTTTTAGCGGTGTTTTTTTGAAGGAAGAAGAGAGGAAATATCAATAATCGTATTCGCGCTTAAACATATTCATGCGCAGCGCAAGACTGAATACCGAAGT
Source organism: Chitinophagaceae bacterium (assembly GCA_016786785.1). Taxonomy (GTDB): domain Bacteria; phylum Bacteroidota; class Bacteroidia; order Chitinophagales; family Chitinophagaceae; genus Flavitalea. Next base: position 1,966 of record JAEUVR010000415.1, on the reverse strand, counting down.
ATTTCTGTCCAGTGTCTTATCTTCCGGCACCTTCCAGTTCCTGATCAAAGCAGTAGCGTCCAGGAACAGGTTTTCCCATAATTCATAAGAGACGGCAAGCTGCGCATTCAATCCCTTCCCATCCATTCCGCTCGGTATCGTATAACCGAGATCAGAAGGTCTGCTGGAATAGCGTTTAAAGATATTCCCGCCGAAACTCAGCGAAGCGCTATCCACGCCTTTTGTCCAGAAAATAAACTTTGCAGACGTGGTCAGCTTCCGGCCTGGCTGAAAATGCAATATGGCAATACCTTCTGCGAAATTGGCCCCAAGGGGATGGGCCAGCATCTGGCGATAATGACTGTAATTGGAGAGCGAATCGTTCGCGCCATAGGTAAATGGCCGGACCATATTCATTTCTACCTGCAGGTCGAGGTTCTCGATCCCGAACAGGTCTATCGACCTGGCGCCAAGCTGCACTCCCAAACGGTTATCCCAATGCCCCTTGCCATCGGATATATTTTTTAAGATGAGCTGATCCATCAGGAACTGCCCGTAAACCTGGTGTTTTTTTGCCAGGTTGGCTTTAAAATCTATGCCGGCCAGATCATTAGCGGGTTTTTTATTGGTAATCTGGCTGATGGGCGCAAACATCAGGGGGAAGGAATGGACATACCCGCTCCGGTCATTCATAATGATGGCCTGGAACAAACCTACGCTCAGCCATTTGGTAGCGTTCAGGCTCAGATGATGAAATGCGCCGAGCTTGCCGGTAAAAGGAAGATTTCCCTTCCAGTTCCTGCCGGAAAATTCGGGGGTTAACGCCGTATACAAATGCTGGTAACGGAGCTTCCATATCCGCGTGTTTACTTTAAGGAACAGGTTGCTATTCCCGTAATCGCTAAGGAACAGGCTGCGGTAACCGTTGCCGATAAAATTCTTATCATAGGCCAGCTGAACATCGAAATATTTCAGCGCGGTGAAAGAAACGCCTGCGCGGATATCATAATAATCAAAAACATGGCCGGAATACTCTTTATAATTACCGGCGCCAGGAACGGCCCCGTACTCCCGGATCCTTGCCAGGCCAAAAGAGGGAAGGGTTTCCAGGTTTCTTGTGCCATAAGCATAAAAGCCTATTCTATTGTTTATCAGACCTCGTAGCGAAACGCCCCCGGTATTCAGGTGCACCCTGTCCTGGTTATCCTGCTCTAAAGCATATTGAACCTGGAAAACAGGGTTAAGCGCAAAAAAGAATTTAGGCTGTGAAACTTCTACCAGGTTAGCGGGGTTCCGGTAAAACGTCCGCTTGTTCTCGGTGACCCTCGTGACCCATTCAGCATTATTTCTTAACAGGGACTGCAGGTTCTGCTGGTCGGTTTTTGTGAGCCTGATGGTTGGATTGCCGCTGGAAGAATCCTGCAAACCGGAGATGTCAACGGCCATATGCCTCGATATCGATTTAGGAGAATACAGGTTCAGGTCAGGATTACGCTGCAACATGATCTCGAGACGTTCCAGGAATTGCAGGTGCTTATCGCCCTGCGCAAAAGCATTAGACTGAGCAGAAGCTAACGACGGAACCAAAAACAACAAAAGCAGCATCCCTGCCAGGCCAAACGAGGACATTCTTACAAGGCGTTCATTCATAATCAGCTATTAAAAACGACGCTACAAGTTAGCTTAAATTCAAAATATATACGCAGGCCGGTTCGCTGATTTGCCCATCCTGCCCTTTCTTTTCAAAACGATCCCGCTTATTCGCCAACTTGCCGGCCTGGTTGCGCCGCGTTTAATAATCATATTCGCGCCGGCCGATATTCATTCTCAACCCTGCCGTAAACATTTTGGTCTCCTGCAGCGGTTGAAGGTTGTTTTGCGTTTTGCGCTTCCTCAACACTATGGTCGCGTCAAAAAACAGGTTCTCCCTTAATTCATAAGCGGCCGACAACTGGAAATTAATGCCGTTTGCCGGCGGCCCGCTCGG
>JAEUVR010000407.1 GCA_016786785.1 Chitinophagaceae bacterium | reverse complement strand
AATGTCCTCCTGCCGGCAATAGTCTTCCGCCAGCGTGAACAGGTAGTTGGTAAAATTGTTGACGATGATCGCGCCGACATGCAGCTTAAGCCTGGCGGCATCATCGGCCACGGATGTGTCGGGCGAGAGATCTTTCGCCAGGTCAAACAATGTTGCAAGGTTTTCCGGCGTATTGCCATCTACCAGGAAGGGAATATGCGGGATCCTGGTCATTTCCTTTCTCAGGCTTTGCAGCGGATAAAAAATGCCATAGTTGGCGCTTACTGCTTTTAAAACCTCCTGCGATACGCCCCCTGCCGTATGCGCAACCAGCTGCTGATCCAGCTTCAGCCAGTTCTTTATATCCATCAGCGCGCTATCGGATACGGCTACCAGGTAGAGCCCGGCCGAGCGGTCAAGCGACTGCGTTTCGGCGGTAAAAGCAACGGGACTGCCGGAAATAGCGCCTAGCTCCTCAGCCAATAGCCGGGCATTGTCCCTGCTCCGGCCGTATACCTGTATAACGGAATGCTCTGAATTGGCGATCAGCCTGCCTAATACGACGGCTACATTTCCCGTTCCTAAGAGTACGATCTGCATAAGCTACGATAAACCTCTCCTGGGGCTTTTTTAATAATTTTACCGAAAGCTGTTCTTAACGTTAAAAAAAGACAAGCGCATGCGCGTTGCGCTGATGTATCAATAAATTTACAAAGAAAAGCGGGAAATGAAGTTAAAGCAAAAATTACTGGTCGCCTACCTGCGCGCCAAGTTGAGGATATTGTCTTTTTTTTCGAAGAAGAAAGCTGCGGAAAGCGCGTTTGACATCTTCTGCACCCCTTTCAGAAAGTCCAAAAGAAAAGAGCCCGGCATTTTTAAAGAAGGCGAGACATTATCGTTTATGCTTGAGGGATATACGATTTATGGTCATCGTTGGAATCGGACGGGCGCTAAACGAATACTGATAGCGCATGGCTTTGAATCTTCTTCCAAAAATTTTGATAAGTATATCGGTTTGCTGGTAAAAAAGGGATATGAAGTAATCGCTTTTGACGCCCCGGCGCATGGACGATCTTCCGGCAACCGGCTCACGCTGCCGCTCTACCTGTCGACCATTCGGAAAGTACACGAACTTTACGGGCCTATAGACGGCTTCCTGGCGCATTCTTACGGAGGCCTGATCGTTTCTCTTTTCCTGGAGGAGCTTCGGAGCGACCGTCCCATCAAAGCGGTTTTTATTGCCCCCGCCACCGAAACGAATACTACCCTCAGATTGTTTTTTCGATTTTTTCGACTGGATAATGACGTTAGAAAGGAATTTGAGCGCCATATTTTTGAGCTGTCCGGGAACTGGCCCGCGTATTACTCCATCCGTCGCGCGGTACAAACGGTCGGGGCCGAAATACTCTGGTTCCATGATGAGGACGATGAGCTGACGCCCCTGGAAGATGCGCTGAAGGTGCAGGAAGACAACCATCCGAATATACGGTTCCGGATATCCAAAGGGCTGGGGCACCGGCGGATATACCGGGATGAGCATACCATGAGGGAAGCGGTTGATTTTTTATAAACGGCAGGGTCCGGATAGTTACGGGCTATAAAATATTAAAATGATCATTTATGCATGGATTATTTAAAATAGTTTATCTTTTACAGCTAATTTCTCTCCCTAACGCCTTTCAACCCTTTTGCCAAAATGAAAAAAGCCCTTAAGATCATCGGCGCTATTGTCGTTGTCTTTTTATTTATTGTCGCAGGCTTAGCCGTCTATGTAAAATATTTTCTTCCCAATGTAGGGCCGGCTCCTGAGATAACGGCGATACCCACTCCCGACCGGATGGCCAGGGGCGATTACCTTGCCAATCATGTGACGGTATGTATAGATTGCCATAGCGCCCGCGACTGGAACAAGTTTTCCGGGCCGATCATTCCGGGCAGTTTTGGCAAAGGCGGCGAAAAGTTCGATCAAACAATGGGGTTTCCCGGCGAATATTATGCGCCTAATATAACGCCCGCAGGTATTGGCGACTGGACGGACGGCGAGATATTCCGCGCAATCACTACGGGCGTGCGTAAAAACGGGAAGCCTATATTCCCCGTGATGCCGCATGATTTTTACAGGCTGCTGGACGAAGAAGATATCAAGGCGATAATCGTTTATATAAGGTCGTTACCGCCTATCGAAAACAAGGCGAGAGAGAGCAGATCGGATTTTCCCATGAACTTCCTGATCAATACCATCCCTTCCAAAGCGGCCCTGTCTCCCAGGCCTTCTTCCTCAAATACGCTTAAATATGGAGAATACCTGGTTACCGCGGCATCCTGTAAAGCCTGCCATACGCCCTTTGATAAGGGAAAGTTTAATGAGGCGTTTGCTTTTGCAGGAGGAAGATCGTTTCCTATGCCGGCCGGCTTACTGACCTCGTCTAATATTACGCCGGACAGGGAAACCGGGATCGGCGCCTGGACCAAGAGCATGTTCATTGAAAAATTCAGCTTCTATCGCGACTCTGCCCGGGCAAATGAGCCGGTGAACATTTTAAAGGAGTACAATACCATTATGCCCTGGATAATGTATTCCGGGATGAGCGACGAAGACCTGGGGGCGATCTATGATTACCTGCAATCCCTCCCTCCGGTAAAGCATGGCATTGAGAAGTTTGCCGCGCATCCCAGAAAAGGATAAAGTGCTTACCCTATCTGCTCAGGCCTTATTGGGGTCCTTCGATATAATGGTCCAGTCGTTATGGCCATGACCTTTGGCGAGCCAAAGGTCCATTTTTTGCGCTACTGCCGGTACTGCCAAAAGCGTTTTATGGGATGAGGCCGCCTGCTCCATCATGAGCCGCGCATCTTTTCTTGCCATACTGAGTTCCCAGGAGGGTTGATCAAAGGTGTTGCTGGCAATTTTTTTGAGTCTTACCCGTACGATAGCTGCAGGGTTCAGGAGCTCCAGCAAGCCCTCGATCTCGGCATGAGGAACGCCAAGAGAGTCGGCCAACGTGATCAGGTCGGTCACGCTACCCATTAACGTGATATGAAACAGGTTGCCCAACAGTTTGATGGAAGCTGCTTTTTGAAGGTCGGTCCCGAGGTTCCAGAGTTTGGCCGTCATCTTCGATAATTCCGGCTCCAGTTGTTGTATTGCCTGCTGGTCGCCGCAGATCATCATGATACCGCTTCCCTCCAACGCATTCTGAGGACCCATAAAGACCGGCGCATGGAGATAGAGAAAGCCTTTTTCTTTCCAGTAAGCTGATCTCCTGGCGGCGCCTGGCGCCGAGGTGGTGGTATGGTCGATGATGATCGCTCCGGGCGCAAAACCAGGGGATGCTTTTGCCAGGACCTCTTCCACCGACTGGTCGTCTGCCAGGGTCAGGTGGATCCGCCCCGCTCCTTTCACCGCGTCCTTAGCCTGTTCAAACGCTTTCGCGCCGTAAGCTTCAAGCGCTTTGGCTTTTTCAGCCGTCCTGTTCCATACCTGTACTTTTTCTCCTCTTTTGAGTAGCGCCCGGGTAAAATTGGCGCCCAGCAAACCGGTACCGAGAAAACTGATCATATCTTATCTTTTATGTGTGTACGTTCTATTAGCGTATGTTAAAGTTAGGCTCCAGCGTCGACAATACAAGAAGCGGTTGCTGGGATGCGACTCATGTTGAATTTTTATCCCCGGTCTTTTAAAGCGTTGAGACTGAAACTGAGTCACTACCATTGCTGGAAGGCGGTAGGCGGCCGTTAAATAATATTTCCCTGCATATGAATTGGAGGGTCAAATAGCCGCTGAGCGCCGATTTGCGGCAGACAAAACGATATTTCCTGAAAACAGCTCCGCAGCGTCAATAGCCTCGGATCTCCGGTCTGTGATCATTAAAATAATATAGCTTCGAAACAGACCTGCGAAGTCCCGCAATCCCCGGATCCCGAGCAGCGGTTGGTAAAATAATCCTGCACGGTCCCGGCCAGCAAGGGCTTCGAAATTTTTGCAAAATGTGAAAAACATTCTGTCCTTTCTATTGTAATGATTATGGTTTTGTTATGCGTTTTGATCTTTTAGCCGCGCCGATCTGCCATATATATGGCATGCGGATTGAAGTTTTAAAATAGCATCCTTCTTCTCCAATCCTTTAAATGATCATCTTATGCAAAAGCAAAGAAATGTTTTTTACGGGGGCGATGAACAGCATATCGATCTGTTCATGGATTATGAAGTTACTTACTGGAGTTATGAGCTGAATTGTACGGAAGAGGAGTTGAAACAGGCGGTGAGCGTTGTGGGCAATACGGTCAGGGAGATCAGGGCTTACCTGGAGGAAATGCAGGCCGATCATATCCCGCAGGTATAGTCCGGGCATATTATTAGGATGAGTAGGCGACCTGCTCCCTATATTCGGACAGACTAAACCGGAATTCGGAGCTCGGATCATCCGGCCATTCCTCAGGCTGCGCCGCCGCGCATCTGGGAATGAGGGGCCTGCTGTATGCTGTTGTTGGACCATTCCGGATCCCTTGTACGGGCGCCCCACCCCCAATCTTCAATGCGGTCGAAAGGTTTTGCGTATGTTCCTTCCTATTGGCCCTCCAATCTTCAGGCTAAAAACGTGGAAAAATATTTTTAGGCATTATATGATGGTATTCAAATTTATATTAACTTTGTTTCGTTAAATTTTGAGCTTCGCATTTATAGTATGTGTAATTTTGCCAGTTATCTGCCTTTATTAATCTCTTTACTTATTGCTTTCTCAGAATCGTTTTAATTTTTATTATTAATTATTTAGTATGAACATTTATGTTTCGAACTTAAGCTTCAACGTTCAGGATGAAGACTTAAGGGAATTTTTTGCTCCTTATGGAGAAGTTACTTCTGCAAAAGTTATTAATGACAGGGAAACCGGCCGTTCAAGAGGCTTCGGTTTTGTTGAAATGTCTGACGACGAAGCCGCGAAAAAAGCGATCGGCGAATTAGACCAGGCTACTGTAGAAGGCCGCGCAATCAGGGTTTCTCTTGCCAAGCCTAAGGAAGAAAGGGCTGGCGGAAATGGCGGTTACAAAAGAAATGATAGCTACAACAGAAATAGGTGGTAAAACATTTTGATTGAAAACGGAGGCCGGCTCAACACCCTGTGGAGCCGGCCTTTTTGATATAAAAGCGGGCGGTCGCTATTTGTTTCTTCTTTCCAGAGCCAGCCTATTCCTGCCCATCCCTGCCTATTGGAATGATCAACATAGGTATTTTTGAGCGTTTTAAGACGCTGGCGGTAACATCGCCCATGATCAGTTTTTCCAATCCCGAATGATTTTGCGATCCCATCACGACCAGGTTGGCCCCCCAGGAGGAGGCATAATCCAGTATAGCGTCGGAAGGTTGCCCTTCGAGTACGGCAGTCTGGATGTTTTCGTCCTTCAGGTGGTCGACAGCCGCTGCCAGGAACTTAGCCGCTTCATCTTTCAGATCATCCGACTGGTTAAAAGCGCCTACCGGGTTAAACCCGCCATAACCCATGATAGGAGAATATTCCATAGCATAATAAGCGGTATCCCCGATAACATGGATCAGGCATACTTCAGCGCCCAGCGCTTTAGATAAAGCGTGGCCGGCTTCTGCAATTTTCTGAGCGCTTGGATTATAATCGAGCGCTATAAGTATCTTTTTCATAACTACGCGGTTTTAATGTGATATGATCAATGGTTCTCAGTTTTGAATAAGTTAACAAATTCCGCATAGTTTTCCTCGAGATTGTTCCGAAAATATTTTTATAACCAATAAAAAGTCCTGCAACCGTATATGGTTGCAGGACGGATGGATGGCGCAAATTTGTTTTCTCTAAGACGGATGCGGCCTTTGGAGAATACCTGGTTAGGCTTATGCTTTAGGCGCGACCGGGTTTTCTTATTTGGCTTTTATTTCTTTGAAGTAAGAAACATTTCCTTGCATGTCTACTTTCAGGATCAGTTCATCGGCTCCTTTCTTCATTTCTACGAAATAATTATCGGCATCGTCAAACTGCGTGTCATACAGGAGCATATCCGTTTCATTGAATTCATTGTCGTCAAAAAGCATAACGCTTTGAATGGTATAGTCTTTATACTTCTTCGAGATCTCCTTTAGCGCCGCAGCGGGAATATCATTCGCGGTTTTAGCGGTCGTAGTCCCCACCAGGTTGGATTCATTATCATAGTAAGCGGTCATTCTTACTCCATCCTTAGTAAAACTGGCTTCGTCGAAATAGTTGGTTCTTTTCCAGGTAACGGCTGATGCGTCTCTGAAATCGCTATTGAATTGTTGTTTAGACTGATAGCTTACCTCCTTGCTTTCTAATTTGACCAGCTTTTTATGATATTCTTTTTTTTCTTTCTTCAGCGCTTTTTCCTGGCGGTTAATCGATTTGATATCTTTTTTAATGGCTACGTCATTGCTTTGCGCATGTAGTGCGGCCATGCCAAACGTCATTAATAAAAATGACAACAGGATCTTTTTCATGGTAATTGTTTTTAGTAGTTATCAATAGAGGGCGCGGGGGTTTGCACCGGATAGGTTGGAATGTTAACTATGCTTTTTGTTTTCCTTGTACCTTTTATCGGCTGTTCCATCTTTTTTAAGGTGTTTTACTCCTGTATTTTTCGCGTGATCCTTATTTGCCTTGTACCGCATGTCCGGGGAACCGTCTTTTTTCAGGGCTGTCTTTTCGCCGGCGCTGCTTGTTGCGGTATTCGCCTTTGAGCTAACGGCAGGAGCGGCGTCCGTGGTTTTCGAGGCGGATTGTTTCATGTGCGAGAGTTTTGCGGCATGTTTGGCAGACTGGTCATTTGCTTTTGCTGCGGGAGCGGTCTGCGCCATGCCTGAAACCATAAAGCCCATCATGACGATGGCGGCGATCAATAACTTTTTCATGTGTTGTTCTTTTAAAGTAGATGAGATAAAATCGTTTGTCGAGGTAAAAGTAAAACGGATAAACCCGCTTGTTTTGCCTAATCGCCGAACGGGCAAAATCAATCGGTGAAATTGCAAACAGCGGCTACCAGGAATAATTTTCCAGCAGTTTTCCCGCTTCAGCCAGGGCTCCGAGGCAGATGGTTTTGATGATATGAAAATCGTTCAGGGAAGATTGCGCATGCGAATAATTGTATTCAAGGCCGTCGAGAGACGGGTTTAATGCTTCGTTAAGACCCATCACGGAGATCGTGGTTCTGAGCTGGTGAGCGATCCGGCGGATCTCGGGGAGATCGTTGTTATGGAAGGCTTCTTCGAGCGACCGGATCTCTCCCGGGATCGCTTCCATAAACTGTTTAGTCATTTCTTTTTCGTATTCCTTATCTCCGCCGCTGAGCTCTTTAAGGTACTGCAGGTCGATGACGGCAAAATTATCGGCCTGGATAGCGCGCGTTTGCGCATGGTCTTTAAGCGCTTCCGCGTCCGTATGGCGGAGGATGAGCAGGTATAGCGCTTCCTTTTTCAGCGGTTTGGAGATATAATCATTCATGCCTTGCGCCAGGCATTTCTCTCTTTCGCCTTTCAACGCGTGAGCGGTCATGGCAATGACGGGCACGGCGAGTTTCAACTCGTCCCTGATCGCTCTTATTGCGGTATAGCCGTCGATCACCGGCATTTGTATGTCCATTAAAACAAGATCAAAAGAACGAGTCTTCAGCATATCCAGCGCCTCTCTCCCATTGCCCGCGATTTGCAGATCCATATCCCAGCCTGCCAGCAAATGCTCCAGCAGCCGTTGGTTCAATTCATTGTCTTCTGCCGCCAGTATCTTTAGCCGCCTAAGGCCGGGAATATCCGGATGATCATGAGAGGAAGGTATTAACGGGGCCTGCGAAGCGTTAACCGGATAAGTCAGGCTTACCGTAAAAATGCTTCCTTTGCCCGGTTCGCTTTCTGCTTTGATCCTGCCTCCCTGGAGGGATATAAGTTCTTTGACAATGGACAACCCCAGGCCTGTGCCTCCATATTTCCTGGTGATCGAGTCCTCCGCCTGCTGAAAACGATCAAAGATATAAGGAAGCTTATTTTTTTCGATGCCTATCCCCGTGTCGGTTACCGTAAAGCCAAGCGTTATATGATTGTTGTGTTGCCCCTCGTCATATATCTGCAGGTCTATCCCTCCTTGTTCTGTAAACTTGATAGCGTTGCCGACCAGGTTTACCAATACCTGGGAAAGCCGGGTGGCGTCGCCAACCAGTATATCCGGGATGGATGCCGCTATGCTTGTATTAAAATACAACCCCTTGTCGTTTGCTTTCTCTTTAAACAGGATCTTTACGGATTGCGCCAGTTCACGGATGTTGAATGGATTTGATTCAATGCGCATCATGCCCGCTTCGATCTTGGAGAGGTCGAGCACATTGTTTATGATATTGAGCAGGCTGGTTCCGGAGGTTTGGATATATTGTACAAACCGTCGGGCTTCCGGTTCGAGCTCCCTGTTTTTCAGCAGATCGGTAAAGCCCAGCAAGGCGTTCATCGGCGTTCGGATCTCATGGCTCATATTGGCCATGAATTTTTCTTTTATCATCGCGCTCTCCCTGACTTTTTTTTCAGATGCGTCCAACTGCTCTATCAGCAGTTGTTGCTGTTTGATGCGGTTTACGATAAACCAGAACAGGCCCATGGCGCTAAGGATTGCCAGCGAGATGAACACTATTCCCCAGCGCCGCGCCTTTCTGCCGCTTTCATCAATGGAAGCCGTGATAGCTGCCAGGAAATGTTGCCGGCTATTGTCGATCTTATCGCAGATATCCGTAATGGAAGCCATCAGCCCGTTTCCTTTCTGCGCCGCGATCAGGTTTTGCGCGCTTTGCTTACCCGAGAAGAAAAAAGTATCAAGGACCTGTTTGCTGAAAGCAAGTTTTTTGTCAACCAACAGCGTCAGCTCGCCGATATATTTTACCGTGCTATCGTCGTCGTCGATCAGTTGCAGTTCGCCCAGGTTTTCCTTGATAGCGGATATCTCTGCTCCAAACCCCTCTATAGGAAGCATGATATTATTGGCAACCACGCCTTCCACCCTGCGTTCCAGGAAGTTGATGTTGCGTTCGAGATCTTTCAGGTCGTTGCTTACGGCAAATTCGTTCACCAGCCTGTCGTTGCCGGTAATCAGGTTCTCCATGTTCAGCGAGGAGTTATATTGCATGAATACCAATGCGAGGATGCCGGCAATAAAAACGGTTAACGTATAATAAATAAACCTGCGGCTGACCATCGGATCATGTTTAGGCTAAATTACCTTAATTATTTGGAGTCGGCATGCTGTTCCCTTGTACGGCCCATAGCTTTAGCCGATAACTATTTCTGTCCCGGGTTATGGGGTAGTTTGAGGTAAAGGCCGATCACCAGGACGAGCAGCGCGATACTTACGGCGATCCCGGATATGTCTGCAAGGACGCTCAGCGCCGTAGCGCCTTTGGCCAGCAGGCTCATCAATAAAAAAGCCAGCGACGCCAGGAGTATGGTATCGATGCAAAACAATATAATGTATAAGACTTTCATGACGCTCACATAAAAAGAGCTGCATAAAAATGCAGCCCCTATACCCCTAAAATACCCGCTTATAAAGACCCTGTCCGCTTCTGTAACTGCATCCATCTTCGGTATTTAGACTGTATGTTCTTAACTCGTTGTAAAAATAAGCCTGCGTTGGGGAACAGCGGCGCGCTTTAGGCGAAACCGGTCAATCAATCGTTGGAAAAGGAATAACGGTCGACGAAGCTCGGATGATCTTCATGCGTTAGCTCATTTGTTAGGGTATTGACCCGGTACGGCTTCTTTAGTTCAGATAATTTTCATGCGTTTGTTCAGCGTATTTCGGTAAGCGTCCGCTACGGGCAATGGTTTCCCGTTAATGATCAGCGCGCCATCCTGGATAGCGTCAATTTTATTTACCTGGATAATGAATGAGCGGTGCACGCGTAAAAATCTTGCGGCGGGAAGCTTGTCTTCTATAGATTTCAGCGTGGTATGAACAGCGTAGAATTTGTTGGCGGTATAGAGTTTAACATAGTCGCCCATGGCTTCTGCATACAGGATATCGTCCAGTCCAAGGCGGCGGATAATATTTGCGTCGCGGATAAATATAAAGTCGTCCTGTTCCACCTGTATGCGCTGTTCCCGGCTGCCGATCATCTCTTCAACTTTTTGAATAGCCTGGAAAAAACGGGCGGGCGCGATGGGTTTTACCAAATAATCGACTACGTTCAGGTCAAAAGCTTCTGCGGCATAATCCTTTTTTGCAGTGGTAAAAATGATGAACGGGTTTTGAGACCCTACGTTCCGGGCGAGCTCCAGCCCTGTCATGCCCGGCATTTCAATATCCAAAAGCAGCAGGTCGACAGGCCCTTCGACGATCTTTTTGTAGGCATCGGCGGCGTTCTCGCATTCGCCCAGCAAGTCCAATCCGGGGCGCTGGGCTACCAATTGTTTTAAGATGGACCGGGCAATCTTGTTATCGTCTATGATCAGGCAGTTCATAGAAATTTTCCGCTAAAGGTCTGCAATTCTGTTTTATCCGTCGCCTTATTTTTTGTACTTCTCCCTCGGTGAGTATTATCCTGCTATGCAGGGCTTGCCGGGATGCTCAAGGTCTGAATAGCCTGCTTCCTCCGGCCGCTTCGTTTAGCGTATCCCTGTCTGGCTTCAGGATTAACTATCTCCCGGCGTCGGTTTGCCGGTGGACGTTCGAACGTGGATTGTTTCAAACCTCGGCATCAGCTATTTCTCAGCGTCGTTTGCGGGTGGATGCTCGAAAGTGGATTGCTTCAAACTTCAGGATTATCTCCCAGTATCAGCAATATGCGCGCCTCCCCGATATGTTTAAAGGGTTCCGGTTACAGGAAATATTGCCCTTATCTTTTAAAAGACAAAATAGTCTTTTAAAAGATATTTGTATTTATCTTTGCAGCATCAAAAGAAACGATGTTTTCAAAAACCTGTGAATATGCGATCCGGGCAATGATCTTTATTGCGCAGCAGTCAAAGAACGGGCATAAGACCAGCATAAAAGAAATAGCGAGGGGAATTGATTCCCCAGAGTTTTTTATTGCTAAGATATTGCAGGATCTGACCCGGAGAGGCTTGCTTCAATCCGCTAAAGGACGCCATGGAGGATTTTACCTGGATAAGCAATTAATGAAATGCAGCATTGCGGATATTGTGAGGGCGATAGATGGCGATAAGCTCTTCTCCGGTTGCGGGCTGGGATTGAACCAATGTTCTGAATCCAGGCCCTGCCCTATTCATCATGAGTTCAAAAAGCTGCGGAAGAATATATTTGATATGTTGCAGAAAGCCAGGTTAAGCGAATTCCCCGAGCGCCTCGAAAACAACCTGGCATTCCTGAAATGGAATTGATTTTTTTTGATTTACAAAAGGACAAAAAGGTATTAATATATTTTATTGACATGCGTAAGAATAAATCTATCGCCGGCATATTCTCCATCATCGTTTTTTTGGCTGCGCTTCCCTCCGCCGCTCAATCCGACGGCGGATCGTCCAATAGTCTACATCCTGTCGCCGCCTGGATGCTGGCGCTGATCCTTGCCATATCGTTCCTGCTGGTCGCCGTGTGGTTATTGCAGCTGAAAACCAGACAGATCCTTTTTGACAACCGGAAAATGCAGAAGGAAAATGAGATAGAGCGCCTTGAACAGTATATACGCGGCATGGATAGCCGCCAGATCGACGCTATCCTTGCCTGTAAGCGGCGCCTCGGCGTTGTGAAAACAAAAGAACAGAAAAAAAGCGCGTCGGCGCTTCCGGGCGCTTTAACGATCCTTGCAGTCCTGTCGGGCGCTTCCCTGTTTGCGCAATCAGGCGGGAAAAGGTCTATCGACATTTTTGGCGAGACGGGCATGCTGATCACCGTGTTTTTGATCCTTATCCCCATCCTTGCGGGCATTTTGCTGATGGTTGTTAAAGTCGTCAACGTTATCAAGCAATACCGTAATGAACGAAACCTCAGAGAAGCGGAAAAGCTTGCGGACTATATCAGCGAGCTGCCGACAGAAGAACTGGAGCCGGGATTGCTGAAGCGTAAGGCAGCATTGGATTTTACCTTAAGCAATACGGAGTTGTCGGGCAACCTGCAGGCGAAGGATGAGAAAGGGCTTATCAATGTCAGCGCCAACGCCGGCCTGCCCTTTGTTACCTTAAAGAAACGCGCTCAGAAAAGGCCAAATATCGATCCTGCTCTGTCCAGGCTTATCCTCTGGTATATCGGCTCTGCTACTTTTTGGTTGTTGTTTGGTTCCAGTATTGGCGAATATCTCGGCATTAAGTTCGTCGCCCCCGACGCCGACCATATTTCCTGGCTGAGTTTTGGCCGGCTGCGCCCGGTGCATACCAATAGCGTATTCTGGGGCTGGGCTTCCCTCGGCATGTTGGGACTGGGATATTATATTGTGCCGCGGGTAAGCAATACCCCGCTGGCCAGTATCCGGAACGGATGGTATGCGCTTTACCTGATCAATGCCTCTGTTATTATAGGCTCTGTTTTCCTCATGACCGGAGTGAATAACGGCGGCGGCGAATTTCGCGAATATATATGGCCTGTGATGGCGCTGTTTGGCATTGGCATGATACTATCCCTGATCAACTTCTTACAAACCATCGCCCGGAGAAAAACAAAGGAAATATATATATCCAACTGGTACATGATTTCCGCTATCATCTTTGCGCTGGTGATTACCATTGCCGCCTATGTGCCGCTATGGCAGGATGGGCTGGGCGAAACCATTATCCAGGGATACTATATGCACCAGGGAGTGGGCATGTGGTTTATGTTCTTTACGCTGGGCATTGTATATTATTTCCTCCCCCAGCAATTGAATAAACCGATCTATTCTTATAGCCTGGGCATCCTGGCTTTCTGGACGCAGATCCTTTTTTATACCCTGATCGGCACCCATCATTTTGTATTCAGCTCCATACCCTGGTGGTTGCAAACAGTGGCAATCGTGGGCAGCGCAGGTATGATCATTCCTGTGGTTGCCGGCACGGCCAATTTCCTGCTCACCTTTAACGGAGCATGGTATAAAATAGCCGGCAGCTATACCCTGCCCTTCTTTCTCGTGGGAATCATCTTTTATTTTACCGGCTCCATGCAGGGCACGGCCGAGGCATTCCGCTCCACCAACCTGATCTGGCATTTTACCGATTTTACCGTGGCGCATTCTCACCTGACGATGTATGGTATCATCTGTTTTTTCTTATGGGCGGGCATCTATGCCGTGATCCCCAGGCTTACTGGAAAGGAAGCCCCGCAGATAACGGTAGGCGCGCATTTCTGGCTGGCGCTTATTGGCTTATTGTTTTATACGATTCCCCTGATGTATGGCGGAACCTTAAAAGGGATGATGTGGATGGAAGGCAAACCCTTTATTGAAAGCGTGGTATTAATGGCCCCCCACTGGCTTTGGCGGGCAATAGGCGGAAGTTTTATGTGGTTGTCTCATTTGTTTTTTGCCTATAATATTTACAAGATGTTATCTGCAAACGGCATTGCCGATATCAGGGAAGCCGCTGTGGAAAAATTAAAAACGCGCACAGAAACTGTTACGGAGCAAATACACTGACATGGAATTATTTGACAATCATCGCAAGTTATTCAGGACTGCAACCTTATTTTTTATCGGGCTGACCCTGTTGGTAGCCATCGTTCCCGCAATGAAAGTGCAGCGGAACAATGCGCCGCTTCCCGGCGCCGTTCCGCTGAGCGAGGATGCCAGGAAGGGCAAGGCCGTATTTATTGCCGAAGGATGCGTCGCCTGCCATACTCAGCAGGTGCGCAATGTAGACATGGATAAGGTATGGGGCGAACGTCCTGGCATAGCTGCAGATTACGCCGATATCCATCGTACGGATTTCTGGCGCAATACCGCTACGCTGATGGGCACTGAACGGACAGGGCCCGATCTGACCAATGTCGGCGTACGCCAACCTAGCTTAGACTGGAACCTTACCCATCTTTTTAACCCGCGCATCGTGGTAAAAGAATCGGTCATGCCGGCCTACCCCTGGCTGTTCGCCTTTAAAAAAGAACCCGGAGAAAGGGATAAGGTAGTGAACGTTCCCGAATCTTATACGCAGGGAAAAGAAGGAAAATATATTGCCCGTCCCGAAGCCCTGTATCTGGTCGCTTATCTCCAGTCTTTAAAACAAACCAAGCTACCGGATGGGTCGGTAACGCCGGAATTTTTATACAAAAAAAAGGAAAAGTCTTCGGCGGGCGACAGCGCGGCTAATGCTTCTCCGGATGGCGCGCAGCTGTATATGACTCATTGCCAGGCCTGTCACCAGGAAAACGGAGAGGGCCTGAAAGGCGCTTTTCCTGCGCTTAAAGGCAGTAAGATCGTACTCGACGAAAATCCTGAGATTATGGCGGAGATCATCATGAATGGATACAATGGGCGCGCTTCAGAGGGTTTTGGCCCTATGCCTGCTGTAGGAACCAATGCCGGGCTGAGCGCGGAAGAAGTGGCCGCCATCATGAACCACGAAAAAACAAGCTGGGGCAACAATGCCAAACCCGTAACGCCGGAAGAAATACAAAAGATCATCGATATCATCAAACTTAAATCTCCTTAATATGAAAAGACTGTTCCTGCTCGCAGGCTTGCTCGCCCTTCGTTTTGCGGCCCTGGCATGCGGCGCCTGTGAAAAACAACAACCTGAGTTATTAAGGGGCATCACGCATGGAACCGGACCGGACAGCGACTGGGACTATGTGATCATCGCAACGATGGCGGCAATTGTTGTTTTTACGCTTTTTTTTTCGGTAAAATGGCTGATCAGACCCGGTGAAGGATCAAACAATCATATCAAAAGATATATTTTAAATAATGAATAACATGCAAGACAAAAGCGTCATATTCATTTTTCTTGACGATTCCCCCGCGCCTATCGCCGAGTTTTTGTCGCCCGTCAATTTTGAGCTCGATACCCGTAAGATGGTCGACGGTAAACATATCCTTAAAATAGTGAGTAAGGATCCGACAGGAAAGGAAGGCATAAGGATGATCCCCTTTGAAGTGAGAAACGGCCCGGCAATTGCTATAGAAGGCATTAAGGAGAATGCGGTAGTGGACGGCATATTGCCTTTAATGATCAACGCATATGGAAAGGGCGATCAGAAAAAATTCCTGATCGAGGGCAGCGAAACGCCTCAAAGCATTCCATCCTGGGTATGGATACTGATCATTGGTTTTGTGGGATGGGCAATGTATTATTTTATTACTTATATTTCCATAAATCAATAATCTGTATGACTGAAGTAAAACAGATACTGACGCTTGATGATATTAAATTGCTGGTGGATAATTTTTATGGCAGGGTGAGAGAAGATCAGCTGCTGGCCCCTATTTTTAATGAACGCATACAAGACAGATGGCCGCAGCACCTGGAAAAAATGTATACCTTCTGGCAAACGGTATTGCTGGGAGAGCATACCTATTACGGCAGCCCGTTTCCGCCGCATGCGCAGCTTCCGGTATCGCATGAACATTTTCAACAATGGCTGGAACTGTTCAATGCCACGGTAAATGACTTATTTACCGGCGAAAAAGCGGAAGAAGCCAAATGGCGCGCCAATAAAATGGCGGAGATGTTTGAATTGAAGATCAATCATTACCGGAAACAGGGGTTTAAAAATCTATTATAAACCTAAGTAAATAGTCAACTATTCCTGCCATGAGCGCTAAGCCGGTCATACAAATTAAAAGGGTCTATGCTCCTCCGGAAAAAACGGACGGGTTCAGAGCGCTGGTGGACGGGTTATGGCCCCGGGGAATTAAAAAGGAGAACGGTCATATTGACGCCTGGCTGAAAGAAGCCGCTCCCTCCGCCGAACTACGGAAATGGTTCAATCATCTTCCTGAGCGCTGGGAAGAATTTGCCAGGAAATACCGCGAGGAGCTGAAAGATGAAAACAAGACAAAAGCATTGATCGGCCTGGCGAAAAAACATAAGAAAATAACCCTGTTGTATGGCGCCCGCGACGAAACGCATAACCAGGCCGTAGTATTGATGCAATTGCTGAAGAGCGCTTTGTAATACCGATATCCATTTCGTCCTTTACTCATAAATATATGATCATGGAAAAAACGCCTATCCGGAGAAACGAGCATATTTTGAGGCTTTCCAGGGAACATCATTTCAGTTTATTGTTTTGCTGGAAGATCAGGCAGGGCGTAAAAAAAGGAATAGCGCCCGAAAGGATGATCAACTATGCCGACTATTTCCGGAAACATCATGCTGAGCCTCATTTCCGCGAAGAAGAAGAGATCATTTTCGATCATTTCCCCGATGAGATGACCCTTAGAGCCGTCGATGAACATATCGCGCTGAGGCGGCTGTTTGAAGAAATAATCTCCCGCGCCGGAGAGGACGATGAACAGGTTACCGGCTTACTGTCTTCCCTGGCCGAAAAACTGGATAGCCATGTTCGTTTTGAAGAAAGAGAATTGTTTCCTTATCTGGAGAAAAAACTAAATGAGAAAGAACTCAGCCGGATAGGAAACGCGCTGGATGCATTGCCCGCCGGGCCGCGCGATGACTATGCGGATGAGTTCTGGTTAAATAAGTCTTCGCTTTAAAAATCTATTTTGCCGCGAACGAAGGATATCTGTATTACGGTATTATACCAGGAAGACGCGTATACATTGCGCGCCTATGAGGGCGAATACAGGAGCCTGATGGAACTTATCTACGATCATGTGTACGCATTGGCATTCGGGGAATGCAGGGGCATGGGAAGATGCGGGACCTGCCGGGTACAAATCATGAATCATTCGGGGCCGCTGGATTCTATGGACCGCAATGAAACGGCAACCTTGCAGAAGATGGGTATTTCCTCCCAAAATACCAGGCTGGCCTGCCAGATACCCTTAACCCATGCGCTGCATGAACTTACGGTAAGGATACTGGAGGAAGACGAAATTTAGCATAATCAGGGTAAGTAAACGGCGGCAATGGCGTCGTCGAGATCGCCGACAAGATCGTCTATATGTTCGATTCCCGTAGAGAACCTGAACAGGCTATCGGTTACGCCTACGCTTTTTCGCTCTTCAGGCGTCAGGTACCGGTGAGAAGTAACCGCAGGCGAGCAGATCAGGCTCTCTACGCCGCCCAGGCTTAATGCAGGGCGGACGATGCGCAGGTTTTTCAGAAAGACCGGGAGTTTGTTTGCAGGGATATCCAGCTCGAATGATAAGATGCCGCCAAAGCCCTTCATCTGTTGCCCCGCGATATCGTAACCTGGATGATCAGGGAGGCCCGGGTAATATACTTTTTTAACGGCCTTATGCGCGGCAAGCCATTTGGCCAGCGTCAGCGCATTTTGATTCTGCCTTTCTACTCTCAGGGCCAGGGTTTTCAGCGAGCGTTCGGCAAGATAACACTGATCCGGAGATAGCGATCCGCCGTACATCTTTGCCGTGGTAAAGATGGGTTCGCGGTGAGCGACAAGGTTGGAAACCAGTGCGCCATAAGGAAGATCGTTATGTCCTCCGAGGTATTTGGTGCCGCTGTGAACGGAAATGTCGATTCCCTCGTTCAGCGGTAGTTGATTGATAGGAGAAGCAAAGGTATTATCTACAATGGTAACGATGCCGTTCTTCCTGGCAAGTTCCGCAATGGCCTTAAGCGGAACGATCTTCAGGAGCGGGTTCGAGGGCGTTTCAATATAAATGACCCTGGTATTTTTCCTAATCAGGGCGGCAAAACTTTCGGGGGTATTGTCTGCGTAACTGCTGGAAATATTTCTTTTAGGAAGTTCTTTTTCAGCAAAGCTCCAGGTGCCGCCATAAAGGTCTTTCGAGAAAATAATATGATCATTTTGTTGGGCAAAGGATAAAACAGCCGTGCTGATGGCCGCCATCCCAGAACTGAAGACAATGCCCCATTCGCCTTTTTCCAGGTTGGCGATGATCCGGGCAAGCCTTTTTTGATTATAGGTAGAATAGAATCCCGGATATTGCAGTTCTTCTCCGTTAATATAATCGTATGCGGTAGCAGGATATATCAGGCCGGTTACTGAACCTCTGGATTCTTCCTCTTTCCCGCTTATGGGATGTACGCATAGTGTTTCGAAATTTTCCATGTCTGTTGATTTGTGTTGGCGCCAGGTATCCGGGATTCTATATAGCGGCTGAATAACCGCGATACATTAACTGTTAGGTTGCGGGGTGTACCGCAAATATGCGTTTATTTTTTTATAGCCCTTGGGGAATTTTTTAGGGATATCCTCGTCTTTGATAGCGGGCGATACGATTACGTCCTGCCCTGGCTCCCAGTCTACCGGCGTGGAAACGCTGTAATTGGCCGTTAACTGCAGCGAGTCCAGCACCCTGAGTATCTCGTTAAAATTCCTGCCTGTGGAAGCGGGATAGGTGATCGTCGCTTTGATCTTTTTATCGGGCCCGATAAAATAAACGCTTCTTACAGTTACCGAGCTGGAAGCGTTGGGGTGGATCATCCTGTATAGGGTAGATACGTTGCGGTCCACATCGGCGATGATGGGAAAGTTGACTGTGCATTGTTGCGTTTGGTTAATGTCTTTCACCCATCCTTCATGCGAAGGAAGATCGTCTACGCTTACGGCCAACACTTTTGCGCCTCTTTTCTCAAATGCTTCTTTGAGCAGGGCTGTCCGTCCCAGTTCCGTAGTGCACACCGGCGTAAAATCAGAGGGGTGTGAGTAGAGTATTCCCCAATTATCGCCCAGCCATTCATAAAAACTTATTTTTCCTTCTGTTGTCTGGGCGCTGAAATCCGGCGCGGCGTCTCCAATTTGTAAACTCATGGTCCTTTAATTTAAAATGAATAAATTATTTGACAACCTCATTGGTTAAATCGTTGATTTTAATTTCCTCCCTGAGGAATTTGATAAAATAATCAAAGAACACAGGATATTCCCTTGCCCTTATCCGGGCAATATATTGCTGCCTGAAAAAGCCTTCGGGATTGATCCTGACCGCCCGGATATTGTCCCGCATATAGGGTTGTAGGGCCCAATTGGCCATTACGATCACGCCCATATTGGCTTTGACCAGCTCTATGGACGCTTCGGTCAGCGGCAGAACGATCAGCTTCTTAGGTTCTATTCCCTTTGGCGTTAGCTGGGTCCGGAAAATGGATACCGTATCCAGGGGCATGGAATGAATGATAAGGCTGACATCTGCAAAGTCCGCGGCTTCCACATAAGGTTTGTGAGCCCAGGGGTGTTGCGCTGAAACAACGGCCAGCATTTCGTCGGAGAATAGCTGAATGAATTCAACCTTGTCTATCTGTTCGGGATTGCTGGTGATGGCAAGGTCCAGCTCTCCTTCAAGGAGTTTTTCAATCGGCCGGTGCGTGGCTTCAAAAACGATTTCAATATCCACATTCGGAAATACATCCTTGAATTTTTTCAATACGGCCGGCAGCCAATGATAGCTGGTATAACATTCCGTGCTTATCCTGACCGTCCCGTTTTCCCCATTCATCATTTTTTTAATTTCCGCCTCTGCGGCGTCTATTTCCTTCAGCACATGATTGGCGGTGGCATACATCTTTTTTCCTATAGGCGTGAGGATCAGCTTTTTATTTCTCCTGTAAAAAACCGGAGCGCCCAACTGGAGTTCCGCCTCTTTTAGCTGGTAACTCAGCGCGCTCTGTGATAAATGCAGCCGGGTCATTGCCCTGACGATGCTTCCCTCCTCTACGATGGCTTTTATCAGCCGAAGATGTCTGGTTTCCATGATATCATCAATATAAGCGCTTCTGCCGGAATTTGAATACGCTTATAGAAGATCCGCTGGACTGCGTATCGAACGTTTCCTGCATATGGCAAAATTAATTTTA
The DNA here is from genome assembly GCA_016786785.1 of Chitinophagaceae bacterium. Lineage (GTDB taxonomy): Bacteria > Bacteroidota > Bacteroidia > Chitinophagales > Chitinophagaceae > Flavitalea. The sequence goes on along the minus strand of JAEUVR010000407.1, from coordinate 24,489 downwards.
AATAGGGCTGTGCCCGTTTAAAATACATGAAACGATTTACTGATTATCATGAATGAATTGAATAGATAGAGAGGAATGCCGGAATTAGCACGCTTTATCATTATTTAAGGGAATAAACAGGCCTGAATTTGCAGATATTCAATATCTTTGTAGCAGATATGTTTATTAGAGAATACAGTTTTCACGTCTTTCTTTACCGTATCCCGGATCGTAGCTAAGTTCTTCAGCTATCCGGGAGGAACGCTTGCACACTTTATTTTTTAACTTTTTATTGTTATTATCATGGACAATTCCAAAAATCCAGTTGTATTATGTGAAGAAGATTACCAGAAGCTCAAACAGCTGATCGGTACGCCGAATGTTTCGGAAGCTACTCCTGAAATGTCTCTTGCCCATGAGATCGGTAGGGCCATAGTAGTAAAGGATAGCGCTTTTCCTTCCAATACCATACGTATTAATTCCACTGTTCGCATCCTTGACGTACAATCGGGAAGGGAGAACCAGTTCCAGATCGTTATGCCGGGGCAGGCCGATATGAAACAAAAAAAGATCTCTGTACTTACGCAGATGAGCGCGGCCCTGATCGGCTTCAGGGAAGGCGACGAAGTGGTATGGAAAATGCCGGCGGGACTAAAAACGCTCAAAGTTTTAGAAGTCCGCAATGAAGCGGAGCTTCAGCGCCAGGGAAAATAACGGGTTTCTTAACAGAACCGGAAATCTTTCGGCAGATCGTTGTTTGCATAAGAGAATAATGAGGAGTTAATGAACCTGCAAGAAAATATTTCCGTCGCTCGCGCCTGTTCAGGCAGGAAATAATGAGATATTAACCTATAATAACATGGGCCTTGGCAAACAGCCTGGCCCATTGTTATTTCAGCTTAAACCGAATGATCTTATTTCAGGTAAACCCTGAGCATCCAGGCCCATTGTTCGTGCTGCTTGAGCAGGCCGGTGAGAAAATCTGCCGTTCCGGCGTCTTTGTATTCTTCCTCTACTTTATTAATGTTCTTTCTTACCGCGCGGGCGATGGTCTCATGATCATCCAGGAGGTTCTTTATTTGTACCAACTGATCGTTGGTATAATCTTCTTCTTCCAGGGAGGCGAGCTTTATAAAATCTTTTAACCGGCCCTCTGCATAATGCCCTATTTTGCGCACCCTCTCAGCAATTTCATCAATGAGTTCGGTAAGCTCCGTATATAAGGTTTCATAAAACTTGTGTAACTCCATAAAATTACGCCCTTCAATATTCCAGTGATAATTACGCGTCTTGATATACAACACATGCTCGTCCGCCAGTAGCTGGTTGAGTATAACAGCTACCTCCTTCGTGTTTTTTTCGCTAATGCCAATATTTGTTTTCATGTTTTATGATTTTATAGCGATCCATTCAAAATTCATTCCCGGAGCAAATCTGAGAATAACGCCAACCGGAATATCAGCGGGCGTTTGACAGGTTGCCGATTTTTTATTTCCGGATCCTTACAGAGAAAGTAAGACTTTTTTCTGAATTTCCATTCTTTTCTATTTTCGGCAAGGAGATTTTGCATTATCGCGGTTATACGGCGGCTTGCTAAAGTTGAAGAGCCGATGCGGGCAAGCAGGGGCGTTAACGGCTCCTTTTCACTTACTCACGGTTCGCTTCTGATTGTGGAATAAAATACCCATAGGCGGTCCGGTTGCCTGCGCGTTAGGCGCCAGGATTTTGGCATTTATCGCAGGACGTAGCCCGACCGGAACAGATAGGATGTTCAGCGTTACCTTTGCCTTACAAGGAACGTTTATCTGACCAAACAGCAAATAAAACATAACATGAAAGAACGATTTATTTTGAAGGATGTTCAGCCTGAAGCGCATAAAGCTATGCAGGCCTTAGAAAAATACCTCTCAGCGGTCGATATCGCCCCCCTGCATAAAGAGTTGATCAAGATAAGGGCATCCCAGATCAATGGCTGCGCTTTTTGTATCGATTTACATGCTAAGGATGCGCGAAGGTTGGGAGAAACGGAAGAACGCATCTACCTGCTGAATGCCTGGAGGGAGGCTCCGCATTTTAATGATGAGGAACGTATCATGCTGGCAATGACAGAAGAAATCACCCTGATCAGCCAGCATGGTCTTACTGATGATACCTACGCGAAGGCGATCGCGGCTTTCGGTTTGCACAAAACCGCTCAGCTCATTATCGCCATTACCACGATCAATGCCTGGAATCGTATAGGAATATCCTCCCGCCGGACCCCTCCGCTGGGTCGTTAGCAAAAGTTGAATGATCCTTAATAGCTTTTCAGGGTAAAGATAGTATTTGCCGGGATGGCCGCCTTAAACCCTTTGCCCGCTTTTATATCCGCGCCTCTTTGCAGGTTCTCTGCGCTGTTGGTATAATAGTATTGCAAACGTTTTACGCCGGGAATATCTTTTAAGGAACCGTCGATAACGATATCCTGATCGTGCGGATTTAACCCGATGATAGCGATCTGCCCCCGCTCGTCCCGGAAAGCCGTTATCATCAGTTCTTTTGCCGAAGCGTTAACCCCGATACGGACGGAGCCAGGAGAAATGAACCGGGTAAACTGGGACAGGGTATAGAAATGTTTACGCGGATGATAGGTTTTGCTCTCCGCATTGTATTCCAAAACGCCCCAATAGCTAAAGGGGCTGGGAGCATGATGTTCATAATAACTATCATATCCTTCCCACAAAATAGTGCCATTGGCTCCGTTAGACAATAGATCTAATAGGCGCGTCAGGGAGCTGGCGGCATAATCATAATTGTAATTTCCCAATTTGCCATCGTCGCAACCATTGCACCATTCGTTCCATTCCGTCACCTGCCATTTGGCCTGGGGATATGCCGAATGTTTGATGGCAGAGTCTGCATTGGCGTAATAACCCTCATAACTATGAAGCGCCCAAAAAGCCAGGTTCGACATGATAACCGGCTCTTTGATCATTTCCGGTAAATATTTTTGAATGCCGGTATGCATGCTGGCTACGTCAGGACCGGCATATTGAATGCCATTCAGCCCAACATCATTCATCCGGGAGATAAATTTTTTTAAGAGGCGGGCATATTGCTCCGGTCCGACCGTGGGGCCTTCTTTACGGATATCCGGTTCATTCATTGGCGAGATCAATCCGAATTGCAGATGGCGCGTATTTTTAGCGTAATAAAAAAAGGAGACCAGCATTTCGATATATTCATCTTCATATTCGGGCTTAACGATCTCTCCTCCCATCCATAAGGGAATTATTCCCATAAAATTGATCATCAGGTTGCCGGTAACGCCCCTTTTGTTGAGGTAGGACATCATGTCCCAGACCCTTTGGAATTTAGGCGTTTCATACAGCTTGTTATAGTAATCCCAGTTAAAAACAAAAGGATCGTTATTGTCATTCTGCTCTTCCCATTTTTCTACTGTTTCTACGATGACCCTCCAAAGGTTTATTTGCAGGGAGTCAATAAAAAGATCCAATGCAGGCTCCAGCTCTCTCCCATTCCAGCTTCGGGTATTGACATTCACGCCAATGCCGTCCAGACGCTGAAAGCTGGCCGAACCGTCAATGGTCGCTTTAACATCGATCGCCTGCGGGTTATTTTGCTGTTCCGTACAGCAGATCGGAACAGCGAAAATGAATATAAGCAAAGGGATGAGGGAAAAATATTTCATATTGCGCGTTATCATTCAAATTTATCGTAGTTATCCGCAACGCCATTCCCCTATATTGTTCAAAAGCTACACTATTTTGTAGCTAAAGGATAAGGCGCCGGCGCGCCGGCTAACCATTATGCAGCGCAAGCGCTATCGGTAAATTTCCCTTTAGCTACCTTCCGCCGTCAGCTAAACGCCGATACAGCGCGCTGTTCCCTTACCATGCAAACCCCGGTCATGCTAACTGCTGAAAAACCAATTCAGCGATATGGCCAGCACGATAAGTACAACCATGATCACGACCAGAAAAAACCAATCGGGTCTTTGCGTATGTTTTTTTTGAGGAGCTTTAACGGGCGGTTTACGTTTCATATTGCTAAGCGGTTTGATTATGACGGACAATATTCCGCTATCAGGCAAAGACCACTGTAGCGCAGATCGTGATCGGGAAGATAGCGAATAAGTAGCGGCAGGCATGCCTTATGCCTGGCATACGCCATCGGCAACCATAACAGCCTTAAAAGTCGATAAAACGATCATTAACCGGGGCGTACTTACAAATGCAATCAAACGTACATAAAATTTTTCATTCATACCTTGTGTATTTTATGAATGAAAAATTTTATGGGAGTTCCTCTTGGCAAAAAAAATCATAAATATTCAAGAGAAATATAATAAAAATACCGGATAAAAATCCGGTCGCCAGATCTCGTATTATCGACAACGTTAGAAACATGGAAAAGAGAAAGCGTCTGCGACGGTTTAAGTCGATTGTTATAAGATCAAAGACGCAGGCGGGATACAATCGATGCAGACAGGGGGTGTATGATTATTTTATGGTCAGTGATACAGTCGATGCAGGATCGGCGATCAGGCTGACCGGACTTATAATCAAAAAGAGGCTGGCGGGAATATTGCAGGCAGATGATCAGTATAAAGTTAATCTGTCTTGATAATGCTGGTTACCCTATGTTCGTCGCGCATTCGAGGATGAGCGGCATGAAATTAATCTGTCTTAAAACAAAAAGGGGCCAGGATAAAAATCCAGCCCCGGTTTAAAATCCAATATCCTATGAAAAACCGATAGTGTATAGGCCAAAAGAGCGCCAATCTTGTTTTACGCTCAAAATCGCCTTGGTCGCCCTGTTTCTGCTCCCCGGGAGGGAAAAATATTTTCATATTGGGAACGGGGCTATAGGCAGCGACTCGGTTTCAGCCTTAACGCTTATGCGGCGGCGGATAAAAATTCAGGATGAGCCGCTACCGGGCTATCGGTTCCGGGCTGCATGTGTGAATAAATCAGTAAATTAGAATGTTGATCAGCATAGATGGAAGTCGGCGACTTATTCAACCCTATACGTTGTATAGCCAGATAAAAGCTTAGCAGGAGCCGCTGCCAGATGGAGCCTGATCGGCGAGGAAGGAATTGTTTGTTTATATCTGAACGAGGAAATATGAATAAGAATCCATACCGGGTAAAGAAGTTATTGAACAGCAAGACAAATACTTTTAGCTATTATAGTCTTTCGGAACTTGAAAAGCAGGGGCATGACATTGGTAAACTGCCATTTTCCATCAGGATATTATTAGAGAATGCCATCCGGAATTTTGATGATTTTGCGATCACCAAAGAGAATATTGAAACGATACTGCATTGGAAGCCCGAAGCGTCTGACAAAGATATTCCCTTTAAACCCGCCAGGGTATTGATGCAGGATTTCACCGGCGTGCCCGCTGTGGTGGACATTGCGTCGTTACGCGCGGAAATAGCGAGGAAGGGAAAAAATCCCGACGAAATAAACCCTTTGATACCGGTAGACCTGGTCATCGACCATTCCGTTCAGGTCGATTATTTCGGAACGCGTTACGCCTATGATCATAACATCGAGGAAGAGTACAAACGGAACCAGGAGCGTTACCAGTTTCTGAAATGGGCCCAGAAATCATTTAATAATTTCAGCGTGGTTCCGCCCGGCATGGGCATCTGTCACCAGGTAAACCTGGAATACCTGTCGCAGGGTATTATTGAACGACATGGAGAGGTCTTTCCCGACACCCTGGTGGGCACCGATAGTCATACGCCTATGGTCAACGGCATCGGCGTGATCGCCTGGGGCGTAGGCGGCATTGAGGCGGAAGCCGCTATTCTTGGGCAACCGATCTATTTTATCATGCCGGAGGTCATCGGCCTGAAGCTTACCGGAAAGATGCCGTTGGGGTCTACCGCTACAGACCTGGTATTGAATATCGCCGAGTTGTTAAGAAAGTACGGCGTAGTAGGCAAATTTGTGGAGGTATTCGGCTCCGGCCTGGATTCCCTTTCTGTTCCCGACAGGGCAACGATAAGCAATATGTCGCCGGAGTTCGGCTGTACCGTTACCTATTTTCCGATCGATGATAAAACGCTGGAGTATATGCGAAAAAGCAACCGGTCGGAAGAAAAGGTTAAGTTGGTGGAAGATTATTGCAAAGCCAACATGTTATGGAGAACGGGGTCGGAATCCATTCAGTATACGGATATAGTAGAACTCGATCTTTCTTCTATACAACCTTCTGTGGCCGGCCCGAAGAGGCCGCAGGACAAGATATTGTTAAAGGACTTCAAAAACAAATTCATCGCCCTGCTCGACGAGACCTACGGGCGGAAATATAGCGCTAACGATAAGCAGGTGGAACGCTGGTCTGCCGAGGGCGGAAGCCAGCCTATTGTTCCGGCGCCCCAGTCAATGCCTCTCGAAACGCAGATTGAAGAAAAGGTGGTGAACGGCATAAAGACGGTATGGGTGACCGTTGGACAGGAAAAATTTATGCTGGCCGACGGCGATATTGTTATTGCGGCGATTACTTCGTGCACCAATACTTCCAATCCATTTGTAATGATCGGCGCAGGGCTGGTAGCCCGGAAAGCGCGGGAGCGCGGGGTGGACGTCAAGCCCTGGGTAAAAACTTCTCTTGCCCCGGGATCAAAAGTGGTAACGGATTATCTCGCAAAAGCCGATCTCCTCGACGACCTGGAAGCGCTGCATTTTCATGTGGTAGGATATGGTTGTACATCCTGTATCGGCAACTCTGGCCCGCTGCCGCCCCATATTGCAAAGGCGGTGGAGGAGTATGATCTTGTGGTCGCTTCAGCGCTGTCGGGCAACCGGAATTTTGAAGCAAGGATACATCCCCAGGTGAGAATGAATTTCCTGATGTCCCCGATGCTGGTAGTCGCTTACGCCATTGCCGGCAGGGTCGATATTGATCTTATCAATGAACCGATAAGTTATGATCCCAATCAGCAGCCTGTTTTTTTGAAGGATATCTGGCCGACAGATGAAGAGATCCTTGATATCATGAACAAGGCGCTTTCTCCTAAGGACTTTGCCAGGAGCTATGGGGAGATATTTGAGGGTAACGAGGTATGGAGAAACCTGGAAATCCCGGAGGACAAATTATACAGTTGGGACAAGCATTCCACGTATATAAAAGAAGCGCCTTTCTTTTACAATATTTCTGATAAGCCTGAACCCTTTAAGGATATCAAGGGCGCGCGCGTATTGCTGATGTTGGGAGATAGTATTACCACAGATCATATCTCGCCGGCAGGTTCCTTTAAGGAATCCTCGCCTGCCGGGGCGTTTTTAATAAGCAAGGGCGTTCCCAGGGAAGCGTTCAATTCCTACGGATCCCGCAGAGGAAATGACGAAGTAATGGTCAGGGGAACCTTTGCCAATGTGCGCATCAGGAACAAGCTGGCTTCAAAAGAAGGCGGCTATACCCGTTATCTGCCTACAGGCGAAGAACTCTCTGTTTATGACGCTTCGGTCCGGTATAAGGAAAACAAAACGCCCTTGCTGGTGTTGGCGGGAAAAGAGTATGGCAGCGGATCTTCACGCGACTGGGCGGCGAAGGGCGCTTTCTTGCTGGGCATTAAGGCTGTGCTGGCGGAGAGTTATGAGCGCATTCACCGGAGCAACCTGGTGGGCATGGGCGTATTGCCTCTTCAATATGTGCCAGGAGAGAATGCGGAAACGCTTGGCCTTACCGGCGAAGAAATATATACGCTGACAGGCATTGCGGAAGATATTAAACCCTTAAAAAGAATACAGGTTCTGGCTAAAAAAGCCGACGGCCGGGAGATTGTATTCCAGGCCATCGCCAGGATAGATTCTAAAATTGAAGTGGAATATTATCGTCATGGAGGCATCCTCCAATACGTGCTCAGGCAATTTCTTGATAAAGAGGGTTAGCCTGTTGCCGGTCTCTCCGGATCGCCGGATCTCACTGATCTTGCCCGGCCGGGGCGGCAGCGTTATCGGGTAGCCGGCAGGGTATTACTTTTACCCGGTTCATTTTTATGCGTAACCGACTGTGATTGCGCGTCCTTTTTCCATTCTTCTAACTTATTCCATATTTTCCAGCCATAGATGCCCATCACTCCTGTAATCGCCGCTGCAACAGCTACGCGTTGCGCAACGAAAGATACTCTTTTGTATATCCTGTCGACCGGATTTTGCTGTTTCATAAGTTCTACTTTTAATAAGATATGTTTCTAATTGAGCACACGCCGGGTTTAACGACAACCCCTATGGCATGTCTGGATCATACGCAAAGAAAGCCGAGTTATATTAACTCAGCGTTAAGCGAATATTATTTCTTCGATACTAAATAAAATTTTGACTAAGGGTATCGCCTTGACATTTAGTGGAATACCGTACAGTAGAAAACCCAATCAGCTCCAGCTTAAAACAATAGCGATCAAGGCCGCGCATCATATAAGCTTAAGTTCAATTTGAACCGCTGCCCTCTTCCTGTTTACGCTGGTCAGCCTATGCGTTATGGCCGATAACTCCGCATTTTGAGGCAGGATGGCGAGGGAATTTTTATATCCCGCCCTACCCTGTGCAATAAGCCGGTTTTGCTGTCTCTTTTAAACACGACGATATTATTGGAGTATTGATTGGCAACCAGCAGGAACTGTCCTGAGGGATCCAGCGTGAAATTCCGCGGGTGATTACCATAGGTGGATTGATATCCGACGAGGCTAAGCGTTCCCTTACTTTGGTCTATTGAAAATATAGCGATACGGTTTTCATCGCCGCGGTTCGATGCATACAGGAAAAGTCCGTCCGGCGAAATATGGATATCGGCGCCGCTATAACTGCTATAGGTCTGGGAATGAGAAAATATACGTTGTATAGGCTGTAAACCTCCATTGTTATAGGCGTAAGCGGAAACCATTCCGCTTAACTCTTCAATACAGTAAGCGAACGGGAGGCGCGGGTGAAAGGCGAAATGCCTTGGTCCGCTTCCCGGTACGTTTTTATGATCTTCTTTGTGTATCAGCGGCTCAGCCTGCGAAGCGTCAAATTGGAAGATCCTTATTTTATCCGCTCCCAGGTCGGGCAAAAACAGGTAGTCGTTGGCAGGCGAAAAGACGGCGGAATGCACATGCGCTTCGTCCTGGCGCCCCTTGATAATGCTGCTGTCGCTGAATGCCAGCAGTTGCGTATAGGGATTTAAGCTGCCGTCGTCATTAGCCGTAAAAACGGTAACGCTGGCTTCGGTATAGCTGCCGCTGACGATAAATTTATTGCTGTTGTGCACGGATAGGTAAACGGGATTGGCGGCGCCGGCGGATTGTTTATTGATAAAGGACAGCTTACCCCGGAGGCTGTCGACCCGGAAGGCCGACACAGATCCTTTTGTCGACATCCGGGTATCGGTGCAGGAATACACAAACTGCCCGTTTGGCGAGATATCTAAGTATGAAGGATTGGTAATGTTTGAGGCATTCCCTGTTTTTTTTAGTTTTCCTGTTTTAGCGTTGAACCGGTAGATATAAATACCCTTGTCCGGCTTATTGTCTGTATAGGTTCCCGCAAATAAATAGGTTGCGGCAGGCTTTTGCGCCAGCGCAGCAATCGTGGGCGCTGACAGCAGGAGTAGTAATAATAAGTTTTTAAACATTACAATATAGGCTTCATCCTGGGAACAAGTACTTTGAATATGATCAGCCAGGCGCTAAGATAAGCGAACCCGCAAATAAAAAACATGATATAATAACCTGTCTGAAGATGTCCCAGATCCTTGTAATGATCAAAAAGCCAGCCGGCAACCTTTGCCAGGATTATACTGCCCAAGGCGCCTGTCGCCCCTCCTATCCCCCATACCGACGCTACATAGTTTTTAGGGCACATATCCGATACAATGGTGAAGAAATTGGCCGACCAGGCCTGATGGGCTGAAACCGCTATTCCAATGATGATAACGGCATACCACATATTGTAACTTCCGGCCAGTTGCGTAAAGATCACCAGCAGAGGAAATAAGGCCGAAAGAAACATGGACATTTTTCGCGCCCGTATGATATCCCATCCTTTCTTAATATACCAGATAGGCAGGTATCCGCCTATGATGCTTCCAAAAACCGACATAATGTAGACAAGCGCAATGGGAAAGCTCACTTCTACGCCAACAAGTTTATATTCCTGCGTTAAAAAGGCCGGCAACCAAAATAAAAAAAACCACCATACGCCGTCGGTGAAAAATTTGCCAACCATGAATGCCCATGTCTGTTTGTAGGTCAGCAATTTGACCCAGGGGATTTTTGGCGCATTCTCTTTTTCACTGCCGGCCGGCAGTTCCTCGTTATCCATATGGATATAATCGTATTCTGCTTTTGAAAGTTTTTTATGTTTTGAGGGGATCTCATATATCCTAAACCAAAATAACAACCACAGTAAGCCTATAGCGCCAGTGATAATAAATGCCATTTGCCAGCCATAGTGAATGGCTATCCAGGGCGCCGCAAGAGGCGCAACAATTGCTCCGGCAGTTGTTCCTGTATTAAATATCCCGGTTGCCAGCGCTCTTTCCCTTTTAGGAAACCATTCAGCGGCGGCTTTTATAGCGGCGGGGAAGTTTCCTGCTTCAGTGACTCCCAGAAAAAAACGAATGACGCCTAAACCCAATGTGCCTTTTGCCGTAGCCTGTAAGATAGCCACTATGCTCCAAAGTATTAACGATAATGCATATCCGATCTTAGTGCCTATTTTGTCGATTATACGGCCGGCGCCCAGCATACCCAATGCATAACCCAACTGGAAGGCTATAACAACATTCGCGTAATCCGATTCGTTCCAGTTAAATTCCTTTGACAGGATGGGCTTAAGCAAACTGATCACCTGCCGGTCGACATAGTTAACGGTCATTGCGAAAAATAACAATGAACAGATGGTCCACCGATAACTTCCGATTTTAGTTTCTTTCATATAGTTTATGCGCTATTAATCAACTATTTTCATCAGTTCTTCTTCAGAAAGCGGTCCGGTCGTTTTATTCCTGAGAATTTTTATTTCTTCCGGCTTTACCGATTTACGGCCATAGGAAAGCTTAGGGTCGGCGACGACAAATGCATTATGCAAATAATCAATAATGCCTGCTATATCTTCATCAGAAAAATTGCTTCCAAATGCAGGCATAGCGCCATTAAATTCATAAAGCTGTCCGTTGACATGAATGGGGCCTGATAACCCGTTCAGGATGATCATCCCTAACCTGGACGTGGGGCCGGATACATATTCCGATCCATTCAAAGGAGGCCCTATATGCTGTATCCCTTCGCCATCATGTCCATGACAGGTAGAGCAGGTGCTGCGATAAATGACCAGCCCGTTTTGCCTTCCATACATGGGCACTTTTCTTTGGGTAAAAATTGAATTGATCCTTTTTTCCTGTTTGTTCTTTATGGTTTTTGCCAGCAATATATTTATTGGCTCATCCGGGCTTTTAGCCGCGGTTGATTTAGCGGTCAATGCCATGAAATCCGCTTCCAGGTCTTTCAAGCTGCTTACTACTGCTTCCTGGAAAACGCCGGAGCCTGCGTGCATTCCTGATAATTTCGAAAGTATTGGTAAAAAACGTTCTTTTGAAAGACGGGCCCATGAACCCAGGGAGATGGCCAGGTAAAGGTCGATAACCGGATCGTTCCTGCTCATTAGGTTATTCGCCAGCTCGGCCATGTCGTTTATTTTATCATTAGCGCTATCGTTCGCTAATAACAACAGGCCATGCGCTATTACCATCGGATCTTTGGCGTCGGTTACGATCTTCTGAAGAAATTCAAAAGACAGCCCCTTTAACCCGTTAAGGGTATGCAAGGCATGTATCGCGGCCATAGGATATGTCTTATCCTCCGCTAAGGCTTTCAGCGCCGGTATCGCCGACATGTCCTGCTTATAAATTAACAATTGCTGCGCGCGATCCCTGGTCCATCCGTTCTTGCTTTTTAACAACGCCGCCAATTCAATGCCTGAAGCTTTATCGAATTCCGGGATGGGAGTAAGACTTTTATTTTTATTTTTTATTCTCAGGATACGTCCCATATTTAACAGTGTGTCCAGTTTTTTTTGCGCTATACCGTTGCGGTAATAGGGCGTTTCATCCGCTCTGTGTTGCATCACGCCGCGATGCATATCTACTACATACATGGCGCCGTCGGGAGCATTTAATGCATTCACCGGGCGGAAGCCTTCGTCTGTCGAAGCAAGGAATTCCCTGTCGTTCCATGCCTGCGTTGCCGTTGTCGTAAAAGCTTCGAAACTGAGTATATTCCGCTTGATGAGATTTGCCTGCGGCTCGCAAACAAAGGCATTCTGATCGTATTCATCCGGGAACTGGTCGCCGCGGTAGATCAAAGGTCCGCAGGCTGCCGTAAAGTTGATTAACACGCTGTCTTTGTTAAGGATCCCTTCCACATACCCGCGGTTTACGGTAGTAGGGTGCAACGGATAGATCCGTTGATCCTTCGTCAATATCCTGTTAATGCCTTCTTTGGGCCTTAAATAGGGATTGTTGATGAGGGTATTGGGCAGCGCATAATCGCCCGCCAGTTGTATCTCATTATAATTATAATACAGCCTGCCGAAATTATCCCTGGTAATGCCCCATTGGCCCCGAAAAGAAGTGGCTTCCTTGATCCATTTTCCATCCCTTAGTTGATACCTCGCGGTAGCGTTGGCGCTATAGATCCAATTATCCATTCCCATGATCAGTCCGTTTGGCTGATTTTCGGGATTTCCGCCATCTATATACAATGAATCCACGAGAGTTCTTTTACCCGGCTTATCATCGTTTATTTCCACAAACCAAAGCTCAGAAGGCGCGGCATATAACAGTCCCCCGTATACGTGCGCAATAGCCCTGGGGAGCACCAGGCTGTCTAAAAATACTTTGGCGCGTCGCGCTCTGCCGTTTTTATCCGGGTCTTCCAGGATGCTGATCCTTCCATTCGGCGCATCCTCGCCTGATCCTGCGAGGTTAGGCATATAGCCGCGCATTTCCACCGCCCATATCCTGCCCTTATTGTCAAAGTCCATCGCTACAGGCGCTACTATCAAAGGCTCTGAAGCGGCCAATTGGATCTCGAAACCATCGGCAACTTTATACTTATCAAAAGAAATACCGGCTTCGCTTTCCTGCCCGGTTTGGCATCCGGCAATCAATATTCCCAATAAAACGCTTGTGATAAAAAGATTCCTGATTTTCATAACTATTTTTCAGTTCAGACAATAAGGGTTGTTATTATGCTATTGAAACTGTTTAACATAGTTTAAGAACGTGGTTGCGCTTTTATCGAGGTTCTCGATAGCGCCTCCTCCTTTCAGCACTTCACACATTTCATAGGCGATATAGCCCTGGTACCCGATCTCTTTCAGGGCATTGATAAACGTGGCATAATCAATATATCCCTCGCCCATCATAACCATCCTGTTTTGCGGCAGCAATGGCGCGTAATAAGTCTGCAGGAACTCATATTTAAACCGGGGATGTTTTTGATAATCAGCCGTAGTTGTATGCACAAGATAGGGTTTCATGAGATGGACGGCGTCCCTGATCTCTTCAGATGACAACCCTTCAATGGTGGGAGACCATGCATCGAATGCCGCTTTCACATTAGGAAGGTTCACTTCATCGAGCAGCCATTTCATTGCGTCATGGTGCAGGGCAATATCATGATGGTTTTGTACGATCAGCGTAATGCCGTAATCAGCGGCTATCCTGGCGGCAATCGTTATGCCATCCAACACCATTTCGTATTGTTTGTCGTAAGGATGACCCGGGCGTTCATAGCCGGTAAATATCCGGAGCATATTTGTCCCGAGATCATGCGCAAGACGGGCCAGTTCGCCGATATAAATAGCCTGGATCTCAACATTCGGAACGCCGACCTTGTCAATACCCGCCGTAAAATCATTATAGCCTGCGAGGCAGACCAGGTCAAGGCCAAGGTCATTAAACCTTGCGCGCAGATCCTTTCGTTTTGCGGCATTATAATCGATCAGAGAAGCATGCGGGCGTTTAGAACCCAATTCGACGCCATCGAACCCCAATTGAGCCGCTTTGATCAGGAACTCATCAACGGAAAGGAAGGCCTGTCCGCGCCATAATCCGCTATAACTTACAGAATGAAGACATGTCTTTATTTTAAAATCAGCAGGGTTGCCCGTTGGCGTTTTAGGAAGATTTACCATAGTGTGAGAAGAGGGGTTTTTGTCTATTAAATATTTTAAGATTAATATGATATAGCTGACGTAAGTAGGGTAATTTATACAGATTTCAGCACTCCCCGAAAAAAACCGACCGATTCGGCCAGGCCCGGCAAGGGATCCATATTGTCCTTTTCCATTTCAATGCTGCACGTTCCGCTGTACCCTGTCTTCCTAAGCGCTTTTACCAGCTTCGGAAAGTCAATAGCTCCCCGGCCGATTTCACAATCCTTCGCCTCAGCCGTATTGGAGGTCATATCCTTTATATGCATTTCATAAACCCGGCGTCCATATTTTAAAGTCAGGGTAGCCGGGTCAAATCCCATCTGCGCTGAATATCCAATATCATGGCAAATGCCTACGCGGGGATCAAGATCCTTTATTTTCTCATAAATACTTTCTACGGTAGGATAGCGTTTATCCCCGATCCCATGGTTGTGAATAGCAATATGGAAACCGTATTCCTTTACCTTCTTTTCGACATGGGGAAGTAATTCGTGATTCGGAACGGCAACGATTAATTTAACGCCTACGTTTTTAGCATACTCAAACGCTCTGTTCACTTCATCTTCCGATCTCATTGATATCGGGCCTACGCCATATCCTGTTATTCCCTTTTTTTTCAATTGGTCAAGAAACGCTGCAATCTGCCCGGAAGTACTGTTTATCGGTAAATGAAAGTCCTTGATACAAAGATATTTTACATTCACTCTTTCGGTCATCTCCAACGAAGCATCCAATTTGAATTTTACAAATGTCCAGGAGGCAATCCCCACTTTAAACGGATCCTCCTTTTTACCTGTCGTTTTATCATCAATAGCTAGCGCCCTATCCGGAATAACAGCAGAAAGACTCAGAGAAGCCATTGCGGTTCCGGTATTTTTTAAAAAACGTCTTCTGGGATTTTCCATTTTATGTGTTTTATAGTTATTAACAGTAGCGCAGAGGCTGGGTTTTGCCCTACTGTCGCTTCTGTATTGATGGCAAATGGCCATTGACGATTACAGACGAATCCAGCTCGCTTTATGCCATTTACGCTGCAGGTCAATAACCAGGGTTCTGTTGCATCTTGTTTTCGATATTTAAATCTATTTCGCTTTGAGGTATCGGCCAGAGATTATTATAATCCTGTATATTCAATGCGGGCATCAGGGGATTGTTATTATACTTCCGGACCCTCTCAACAAGTTTACCTAATCTCATTAAGGTAAGCATTCTGAACTCTTCCGTATAAAGTTCTCTGGCCCGTTCATCCAATATATAGTCGATGGTAACTTCTTCGGGGTCGACCGGCGTTGCGCCGGCTCTGTTCCTGATTGCATTAATATCATTGGCAGCCAGGTCATTTTTACCTAAACCCAGATAGGCTTCGGCGCGCAGAAGCAGGGTCTCGGCAAGGCGGACTGCGTAAAGGTCCTTATGCGTTCTTCCGCCGCCTGATCGCTGAGGTTCCGTAAAATGCTCGCAGGGCGAAGCAACTTTTATCCAATAGGGAAAGATATATTGACAGGTATCCTTTATATTATCTCTGGTTCCCGGCGGATATAAAGAGAAATCAATCTTTTGCTTATCGTATATTGATGCGGGATTGTCGAAATAAAAGTTTCGTTTGATATTATGCTCGGCATTTCTGATATCATTATTCCAGTCTTTCCTCCAAATATCATAGGCGAGATAGTTTGTGGGTCTTGCCCGGGCCACAGGGCGGCCCAACGTATCGCTATAGCCGGTGTATACCCCATTAACCAATTCTCCAAGAATTGCTTTTTTTCCGTCGGGCGTATTCCCTATTCTGAAATAGGCGGGTCCAAATTGATATTCACCCGATACCTGACCTCCCCCTGTGATATATGGCTCTACCTGTATTACCCAAATGGCTTCCGTGTTTTCAGCCAGATTCTGATTGCCGAGCGTAAAGAGATCGAAGTATACGTCTCCTGAGCCGAAAACATCATGCCCGAGCTTTGTGCCAAAGCGGTTTGTCATCAATGCGTATCCATAGTCGTTGATTACGTTTGAAGCTGCGTCGACAGCAAGCTGGAATTTAGATTGTGCAAGATAGGCTTCGCTTAAAAAATGCCAGGCAGCGCCCTGGGTTATTCTTCCCGGGGCCTTTTCATTGCCTCGCTTGGGCAGGTTTGTAGCGGCAAAATTAAGGTCGTCTTCAATTTGCTTGTAGATATCAGCTTTGGGCGCCCTGGTAAAATCGGTTTTTGCAGAAGCGATCACTTCTTGTACAATGGGCGCATCTCCCCAAAGTATAACGAGGATACGATATGCATAGGCCCTGAAAAACCTTGCTTCTGCCAGATAAGCGTTTTTTTCAGCGTCGTTTTCCCAGATATCTTTATTAGCGGCGTCAATTCTATCAATCAATACGTTGCAACTCTGAATAAGCGCATAACAATTTCTCCAAAATGTGATAGGAAGCGAATGATCGGGCGTAAGGCTTGTCGTATAATTTGTCAGAAACCGTAATCCCCCCGGCTCTTCTCCGTCATAAGCTTCATCGGTTCCTAGTCCGTACAGCGCTACAGCGTCGTCGTGAGGAAACAAGTACCAGTCTGCCCGGGCTCTGGCATATAGTCCGGTCACCCCTTGCGCTATTCCTGCCTTAGTGGAATAGGCATTCTGAGGCGCAAGAAAATCGAGCGGCTTCTCTTCAATAAAATCCTTGCTGCAGGATGAAAAGATAAACAATAAAATCATTGGCAGCAGGGAAGATCTTTTGCTAAAAGAACGTAAAAAACTATATTTCATAGTCGTAATTTTTTATATAACAAGCGTTATTTTTATAAATTATTTAGAGGCTGACTCTCGCTCCCACAACAAAACTTCTCATCATTGGCGTGTTATCGTCTCCTATCTCAGGATCCCAGCCCGACCATTTGGTCATGGTATACAGGTTCTTTCCGCTTATATACAGTTGAAGACTGCTTATATGCAATGGCTTTAGCGCATCGCTCGGAAAAAGATAGGATAAAGAAATATCCTGTAACCTGGCAAAGCTCCTGTCTTCATAGTATCCGGCTATTCTTTTAGGAGAATTGAATATTCCCACTGCATTAGTGACGCCATTGTCGGGGGTCCAGTATTGACGGATCGCCGTAGTGTTCGTTCTGAAGACAATATCTGCCGTAGTGCTGGGAAAAAGAACCGCGGCATTGTTCTTTAGATAATACCCATTGCCGCCCTGTATGGAATTAATAAAGAAGGAAAACGTGAAGTTTTTATACGATAGAAAACTATTGATACTAAAACGGTAATTAGGAGTTCTGTAGCCAATTATACTTCTGTCGTTGTTTGCATCAATAAGGCCATCGCCGTTTAGATCAGCTAATCTCCATTGGCCGGGATAAAACTCAGATAAGATAGTCCTTTTATAAAGCTCATCTTCTGTCCATACGCCTCCTGTCATCTTATAATCATATATAGCGCTAATGCCTTTTCCCGCGAACCATGAATTCCCTATGTCTTTATCCTCTGCGCCTCCGTAAAGTTTGGTGATTTTATCCCTGTTAAGGGCAAAGGCGAACCTGGTTTCCCATCGAATAATATTGTCCACATTCACCGTTGTTAATCCCAATTCAATGCCTTTATTGCTGATCCCGCCGATATTTGTCCATATATTCTGATACCCGGTAATGTTAGGAAGCGTTCGGGTAACCAGCACATCGGAGGTTTTCGCGTCGTATATATCAATGGAGCCGGTAATTCTATTGTTGAGGGCGGCGTAGTCAATGCCCAAGTTATAAGATAGGGTTGATTCCCAGCCAAGGTCTGTATTTCCTAAAGAACTCGGATAAACCCCGATATCTGTATTTGCCCCGTAGACATAGGCGCTGGCGCTCATTTTGGAGAAGCTGGAATATCGTCCGATTCCCTGGTTCCCGTTTGCGCCGACAGAAGCCCTTATCTTCAATAGATTCAGCCAATCCGGCGTATTGAAAAAGGGCTCTTTTGAAGCGACCCATGCCAACGAAAGGGAGGGAAATGTAGCAAATTTCTTATTAGGCCCGAATCCTGAGAAACCGTCCTTTCTAACGGTGCCCGTAATCATATACCGGCTTTTATATGCATAATTTACGCGAGCCATATAGGAAAGGCTATTTTCCTGCCATGCATTAGAAGTAACGTTCATGATCGTTCCCAGCCCCATGTTATTGTATCCTAATACGGGATTGCTAAATCCCTGGGCTTGTAGCCTGGAATCATCTCCTTTTCTTTCTTCCACGCTATAGAGCAGGGTAACGTTTACATTATGATCATGGGCGAATGATCTTGAATAGGTCGCTATATTGTTAATGATCCAATTATCGTTTTGCGAATAATTTTTTATGGCCAATCCATTATTTGCCGAACCGTTATAGCTTTCGACAGGATAAAAATCCTTTCCGGTACTCGTATTGCGCGTAGTGGAATAATTAAAATCGTAGGTCAATCCCTTAATGCCGGGAACATTGATTTTTGCGCTTGCTACCAGAAATAAGCTATTCCTGATATCCTGGTCGTCAATTAAGATATCTCCGAGCGGATGCCGCTGATAAAGCTCTCCCAAAAGATCCATGGGGTATGATCCGGCCGAATTATATTTATTGGCTAAGGGACTTCCTGCCCTGGCGTACAACATTGAAGCTGATAATCCCGAATAATCGCGGGTAGTATACGATGAATTTAAGCCTAAGGTGAACCAATCGGTAATTTTACTTTCTACGTTGGCATGTACGGTATACCTGGCAAACTTATCATTTTTCAACACGCCCTGCTGATTGGTATAAGAACCGGATAAGTAATAATTGGATCTCTCGGACTTGCCTGAAATATTGACATTGTAGTCTTGTATTGGGGCGGTTTGCGTGACTTCATCGATCCAGTTGATCTCATATCCGGCAAGATAATTATCTCTTTCTTCCTGGGTTCGTAAAAGAGAGGCCACAAAATTGCGATCCTGAATATTTCCGCGGACAGGCCTGCCTGCATCAGAAGTGGGCTTAGTCGCATACCAGGCATACAGGCTTTGCTGGTAGTAGTAGTCTACCAGTCGTATAGCAAAAGGTTCTGCCGTCATGACCTTCATTGGATTATTAGCGATATCCTGGAAGCCATAATATCCGTTGAACCCGAAAGTAGGTTTGTCTATCTTACCCTTTTTGGTGCTGATGATCAGGACCCCATTTGCAGATCTTGCTCCATAAACTGCGGCGGCGCTGGCATCTTTCAACACATCTATTGATTCCACATCGTTAATATTAATATCGGATATAGAACCCTGGTAAATGATCCCGTCCAGGACGATCAAAGGATCATCGGAAGCCGACAATGAAGTGCGTCCTCTAATGGAAACGGATGGCGAATAGCCTGCTCCGCCGCCGCCTTCAACGTTCAGACCCGGAGCGGCTCCTTGCAATGCCTGGGCAATGCTAACATTTGGAGCCAACCGGCTATCATTCATGTTTACTGTGATAATGGATCCTGTCAGGTCGCTTCTTTTCTGCGTTCCATATCCGATCACCACCACGTCGCTAAGGTCTGAGACACCCGGCTCCAACGTAATATTGATCTCATTTTGCGTACCCACGCTTATCCGCTTGGTCTGGTATCCTACGCTTGAAATTTCAATAGAAATATTTTTATTGTCGGGAGCGGTCAGCGTAAAATACCCTTCGTTATTGGTCACTGTTCCTGTTTGGGTGCCTACAATTAACACCGAGACATTTTGTAAGGGTTCTCCCTGGGGGTTTGTCACTCTTCCGCGTATCTCTATCGGCGGGGGCGGAGCTATCGCTTCGCCGATCGCGACAGTAGCCGTAGCGGCCGCCCGGGGTTGTATCACCACTGTTTTGTCAATAATGTTATAAGTGAAGGGCTGGGCGTCAAAACAAATATCAAGCACTTTATGGAGCGGAGAGTTTTTCACCTGTATGGTCACCTTCCTCGCCTCTCTTATCATGGTTTCGGTATACATAAAGGTATAGCCCGTTTGTTCCCTGATCTCGCGGAATACCTTGTCCAAAGGAGCTTTTTTAACATTCAGGGTGACGCCCTGGGAACTGGCGTGCGCGCTTATCTGCAGGCAGCATGCGAGAAGCAGAATGGCTATGAAATTCATAATGCGCAGCGTTTTGATAACAGATCGCCGCTTAAAAAATAGCGATCTGTGAAAAACATTTGACATAACTTTGCTTGGTTTGAGTTGATGAAATAATAAGACAGCGCGAATTGTTTTATAGCAATATTGAGTCGGCTCAATCATTTGGCCGGATCCTGTACCAGAGGATCCGGCTTTTTCGTAAGCCTGTCGCCATAACCTTAAACCTTTATTATAGAAAGGGCGAGGCATAAACTGCGCCTGTTCTTTTCTCCCGCTCGCAGTCTTTACGGCATCACCCTGATCGTTTTGCCTTCAATACTGAATTGTACGGCTTTTGTAGCTTCCAGCATTTTCAGCAGGGTAGAAACGTTGGTGCTCATGGAAATCTCGGCGTAAAAGCGCTCCGTTACCTGTTTTTCAAAAATTACGTCTACATCATACCAACGCGCTACCTGCCGCATAATGCTTTCGATACCGGCGCCTTTAAAAGAAAATAATCCATTCTTCCAGGCCATCACTTCATTAAGATCAACTGAACCTGCCAACCCGATACTACCGTCTTTTTCTACCTGCGCCTGTTCTCCCGGTCTGATTACCTTAGATTGCCCGCTGCCCGCTGTTTTGACGCTCACGCTTCCTTCCAATAAGGTTACATTCAGCGAACGCTCGTCATCGTATGCGTTTACATTGAAATGCGTTCCCAACACTTGAACGGTCGTTCCCCCTTTGCTTACTACAAAAGGCATTGCGGGGTTATGCGCTACTTCAAAATAAGCTTCGCCGGTGATCTCCACTTTTCGCTCCTTACCGGTAAATGCCGTGGGATATCTCAACGAACTTGCCGCGTTCAGCCATACCCTGCTGCCATCGGACAAGGTTAACGCGATGACCATGCTGCCTCTGGGGTTGCTCAACGTATTGTATTGCACTTCCTTGCTTTTTCCCTGGTAGGCGATCTGGCCATCCGGTAATTTTCTTACCTCGACGGATCCCTGCATTGCCAGCATTCCGTTGCCTGCGCTGTCTAAAATAACCCGCTGTCCATTAGCCAGGGTAAGCACTGCGTTTACCGCATCTGGCGCCGCAACGTCATTTTTATTTGTATGCTGAACATGGACCAGCGCTTTTTGCTTTTCTTCTCTATTAGCGCCGCTAAAGAAATAATAACCTGAGCCCAGCAATAAAACCACTGCCGCTGCGGCCCAACGCATCCATGCCATCTTTCTTATCCCGGGCTGCCTATCGATGGTATTTTTTTCTTCTATGATCCGCTGGTACAATTGCTCCCAATCTACCCGCAAAGCCGCTTCATCGGAACGATAAGAAGACGCGAGCTTTTCAATATGTTCCTTTACGGGCTGCTCATTCCCCTCTGTTACCCAGCTGAAAAGCTCCTGCTCTTCTTCTGCGGTGGCTTTACCCGCCGAATAAACTTCTAATAAATAGGCGGCCCTGTTCCCGGAAAGCTTCATACTGATTTTTTAAGTTGAAATATCCCTTTCTTTAAAGAAGATGAAAGAGCAAATGAAAATGTACCAGCGCGCTGAAAGATTTTTTATGACAGCATATTAATTGGACAGGCAGATCCCTTTAACGGCAATAATAAACCTGCCTGTATGCGCGGTATTTATTTCTTTTAAAACGCCCTTATTGAGGGAATCGTCAATGTGATCAAGGGAGGCAGCAGCGGGGCAATGCTTTGCCTTCAAAGACTACAGGCAAGCCCAGATAGCGGCCCATATCATGATGGAGGTTTCTTTTTTCAGGCAAGTCCGGAGCTGCTCGACTGCGGCGGCAAGATGGTTTCTTACGGTATTGGGAGAGATGCTCAATTGCCTGGCGATCTCCTCCCTGCTTATTCCTTCCTGCTTGGCGAGTTTATAAATGATCCTCTGCTGGGGCGGGAGCTGGCTGATCACTTTTTCAATGACTGCCCTATGTTCTTTTTCGAGCAATAGCGCTTCCACGGGATTTTCACTCTCTTCCCTTACCAGCGCTACTTTCGACTTCAGTTGTCTTTCCTGCGCAAGCTTTCTGAAATGAGCGTAAATACAATTATGAAGAATGGTGAAAATATACCCTTCAGGATTTCTTGCCTCGGCCGCCAGCTTTCTTTTTACCCATAGCGTTACAAAAACCTCCTGTACAATCTCTTCGGCGATGCCCGCAACATGCGTCATTTTTAAGGCGGCGGCATAAAAGGGAGCCTTGTAATGATCAAAGACAATACGAAAAGCCTCTTCGTTATCTTGTGAAACCCGCTCAAGCAATAAGATAATATCGTATGTCTGCAATCCCGGCATATTAGTTTGGCAAGTAAAGCTAACGAAATTGCGGATAATCCCAACTTACTTCAAATACTTGCCAAAAAAATTAAATATGCTTTCATTCTCGAACTCATGGCCGCCGGAATGAGTGGCATACTTGAATTTATCCTGAATGTTCAGCTTTTTATAAAAGAATGCGGCTCTTTCCGCTTCGATGCGGGCGCCTTCCATATCTTTAAATACTTCGTCATTTTCGCCTAACTGAACAAAGCAAGGACGCGGACAAATCATTCCTATTGCCTGGAAATAGCCAAAACCCTCAAAAGGCTTGGTTAATCCATTCAATAAACTGCTATTTAAAGTTTTATTCAATTCAACCTTAGTATCCCTGAAATTGCCGGAAATGGCTGCCGCTTTAACGAAGGGACATAAAGCAGCGGAATACATCGTAAAAAAACCGCCCCAGGAAAGCCCTGTTATTCCTACATTTTCTGCGTCTATTTCGGCGCGCTCGCTCATTAGCGTTCGGGCGCTCTCTATGATTTTATGGATTTCCAGACCAATGATGCTACTGCCCACTAATTTAAGCTGTTTATCAAGAACCTCTCTTGATACTCCGGGAATATTTTCATCTCCGGAATAGTCGCTTAACATGGTTAATCCCGGAGCCCAGACAATATATCCTCTTTTGACCGCTTCATATCCAAAATTATGATAGGGTTTGCGTTCATCCAGTCCGCAAATGGCTTCAGGGTTGCCGCCGCCCCCGTGTATCGCAACGATCATAGGCGCTTTCTTCTTTAGGTTTACAGGAACCATAAATATTCCATAGGCATGAACGTCTTCGGCAACTTCTATCCAGGCCCGGTATACTGTGCTGTATTTATCCTGCCCCACTCTTTCAAATTTGGTTATTCTTCCCTTAGTCGATTTTGGAGGGGTATAACCAAAATAGCTTCCGAGTTGTTGGCGATAGGGATAAAGAGAGTTCTCGTAGTTTTCAATACTGAAAAAATCGGGTGCGAATTTGTTTAAAGAAGCCTCAGTTTGTTCTTTTAGTATTTTCTCGACATATGCCTTGACTTCAAAGTGCTGCTCTTTCCGGATAGGATATGATTTAGAAAAGGGCTCCCGGAATTGTTCGATCGGTTTTTGCGCGCCAACAACGAAGCTGCTCAACATAAGGAAGGCAATGATAAATTTCTTTTTCATAATTTATTGTCTATTGATTTGATAATTAATTCGACCAGCGCGCCCATTTTACTACTATCCATCCAACGGGCTACTATTACAAGGTCATGCTCATTGTCTATCACTATATAATTGCCGCCAAAGCCTGCGGCATGATATACCCTCGGCGAAACGCCTTCCCATTTTTTTGTTGCATTGAGCCACCACATATATCCATATTCTTTATTGGGAAGCGATGGTTGGGTGGCTTTATTGATCCAATTCTTTGAGATCAGCTGTTGATTTTTCCATTTCCCGTTTCTTAAAAACAATAGACCAAATCTCGCCTGGTCCATCGCGCTTATAAAAATGCCGCCGCCATGATGCCCGCCTCCGCTTACCGATTGCATCATGATTCCATCTATGTTCACAAAGGAATTGTTGTAGCCGTACCAACGCCAGGCGGAAGAAGCCCCAATGGGATCCATGATCTTATCTTTTAAAACCATTGGCAGGGGTTTGCGCCAGACTTGCAGGAGCGAATAAGCCAGCACGTTTACCCTAACATCATTATACCTGAAAAAGGTTCCCGGTTCATGGAGCTTCCGGGATTTCCAGTCATCAATGCCGCCTTCTTTCGGCGGCCTGTCTGCCCAGTCTGATATGCCAAACAGCGTACCGCTCCAATCGGAAGATTGCGTTAACAAATTGTCCCAGGTGATCTTCTGATTATGCTTCCCCTCGAATGTATCATCCCAAACATACTGGTCGACC
>JAEUVR010000328.1 GCA_016786785.1 Chitinophagaceae bacterium | reverse complement strand
TGAAAAATAGGTTTGAGCCCTGTCTGAACCCGCAGAGAAATTTACTGCATTTGTGAAGTTGTGGCCGTTTACATAAAACGCAGACAACCTGTCATCCTTTGCCGGCGACGATAGCTTCGGGCCCCAGCTTTGGTTGCCATTTGGCGTAGCGCCATAGTTATTCTGAAATTCCGGCTTATAAGCAACTTTATCATTTGTATAGGAAGACGAAAAGTTAACGGTTCCCTTACCTGCTTTGCCTTTTTTTGTGGTAATCATGATGACTCCGTTAGCAGCCTGGCTACCATATAGCGCCGAGGCGGATGCGCCTTCCAAAACGGTAATGCTCTCGACATCATCCGGATTAAGATTGGATATACCATCGCCTCCTTCAGCTCCGCCCGAAAAAGTACTGTTCGGCTGGCCATTTGCATTACCCGAATTAGAAATGGGCATTCCATCGATCACATATAGCGGTTGATTTGCGCCAAAGGCATTTTTGTTGCCGCGCAGGATTACTTTTGTTGATCCGCCTACGCCTGAAGAATTCGGAGAAATGGTTACGCCCGCTACTTTTCCGTTAAGCGCATTCATCAGGTTATGAGATTTGACGGTGTTAAGCTCGTCGCCGCCAACCACCTGGTTAGCATAAACAAGCGATTTTTGCGATCTGGTGATCCCCAATGCGGTCACTACCACTTCGCCTAATTCGCTTTCTTTTTGAACCATGGTGATTGTCAGGTTATTTTTACCATTAAGCGCAATACTCTGTTCGGTATACCCGATACTACTAACGATCAGGGTAGCGTCCTGGGGCGCGCTTATGCTAAAAAAGCCGTCCGCATTGGTAACCGTTCCTGTCGTTTTACCCTGAATGGTGATGTTCACTCCTGAAATAGCGTTTCCACTCGCGTCAATTACTTTTCCCGTGATAGGAAAAGATTGTGCGATTGTTAAAAGAGATATCCCCAAAAATGGAAGTAGAAATAATAGCAATTTTAATTTTTTCATGAGAAGCAGTTTACTTAATGAATATTTCTAAAATTGATGGTGGTGTTTGGTTAAACATTGATAAGGGCGTAAACTATTCCCTTTAATTTAAAGAACTGTCCTCTACTGTATTTAGCGTCTTTATATTTAATAAGCCAGGTAGCCTTGAGATACAAATCCCCTTAGCTGCCCGACTTTAGCGCTATTTTTCAAAAGCTTGATCATGTGGACCGCTCCCGAAAGGTAACCGGATGCTAATACTGTAACGCCCTCTCATAACCAATACCCAGCCGCTTCCATGAGCCAGGCGATGCCGAGATGGACGACGGGGCCGCCCCAGATGGACTGGGTGTGGTAGATGATGACGCCCAGGAGGATGCCCCCGCCCCCGTTAGCCGTTATGGTAATGATCCCGGGGATATTCCGGTTATAAATGCTCAAGATCAGTTCTAGCTATGATGCGCAGTGCAACAGGATCGGCAAGATTATGGAGTTCAATTCGGGATTAAAGAATTATATTTAGTATGTACGCGGCGCACAGGGTAATGTGATGGCTGCTTATGAGGCCAATAGGATCGCGGACTACTACCATGCAGACGTCACTTCTGCGTAGGATTAATGCCTTATTACCCGAGAAAGCAAAACTTTTATCAGTTCAGTTGACCGGCTCAGTCTATGCTTACAGGTAATGGAATTGAATACAAATACTATTTAAAAATTGATTATTATGAAACGCCTTATTTATTCTTCTCTCACATCAGTAATTATACTTTTATCCTGCAATAATAGCAACCAACCATTGGAAACAGGCGCTAATGATACCGTTGCTAAAAAAGAAGAAATGAAGATCCAGATACCGGATCAGGCTTGCTATATCGGCATACAGGAAAAAGACACCATACAATTAGTAGTAGAGCGGTTTCCGAATGTAATTACCGGCAGGTTGTTTTACAATTTCAATGAAAAAGATGATAATAAAGGAACTTTTGAGGGAAAGCTTTTTGGCGACACATTAATCGCTGATTATACCTTTATGTCGGAAGGAAAATCGTCAGTGAGAGAAATAGCTTTCTTGTTGCGGGACAGTACAGCAACAGAAGGCTATGGGCCGGTAGAAGAAAAAGATGGTAAAATGGTTATTACCGACAGAAGCCAATTGAATTTTAAGAACGCTGTTGCGCTTAAGAGAACTTCCTGCATGGAGAAGTAAATCTTTAGCGGCATTAAAGATGTTTTTAAATCAAAACCAACAATATGGAACAGTTAATCATCAATCTAGTTTCAGGATTAGTAGGCGGTAATGTGGCGGGTAGTTTGTTAAAGAACCTGAATATGGGCCCTATTCTGAATTCTATTGTGGGCTTAATCGGCGGATGGCTGGGTGGAACCGGTCTTAGCTCGCTTACTAACGTAGCTGCTTCTGCAGATTCAGGTAACCTTATCAGCGGTATTTTAGGCGGAGCCGGCGGCGGCGCTGTTTTAACCGCTATTGTAGGGTTTATTAAAAGCAAAATGGCAAAATGAAGGCCTTCCTTGCTGCTATCTTAATGAAATTACGCGGGAGCAATAAACTTCTGTGTAATTTCTTTCTGAAGATAATAATCACAGCTCAGAAATCTCAGGTCACTATGAAGCAAGCATCTCATTAATGAAAAGGCATTTTATATTTTTTATCCTCGTTTGTCTTTTTGTCTTCCAATAGCATTATTGCCCAATCGCTTGTATTCACAACCAATACCCAGCCGCTTCCATGAGCCAGGCGATACCCAAATGAACGATGAGACCGCCCCAAATGGACTGGGTGTGGTAGATGATGATGCCCAGGAGCAAACCTCCGAAGTAGGAGCTGATGCATTCAGCCAGCGGCTTGCCGAAATGAATGGCGCAATAAAAAGCGGCCATGGGAAGTATGGCATCCTTACCGGCATAACGGATGAAAGCGAGCGTCGCAAATCCGCGGAAGAAAAACTCTATCGTAAAAAAATCCAATCCGTAAGACAGCTCATAGATGATCCTGAACAGCCAGGGATGAGCCGTATGCCCTGAAATAAAATCTGCCTGCCGTAATTTAGGGTAGGCTTCCTGGAAGTCCTGCGTCATCCCCGCCGCTGCGATCAGGGGGATCATAGCCGCTAATAAGATAAAATAAGGTTGCAGCGGCAGGCGTTTAACGCTAAGGCCAGCTACCGGTCTGCCATACCCGCCAATATACCATAATAGACAGACCATCCCGAAAACCAGCGCCCCCTTTAAAGGCAATAAGGTTGCCAACTGCAGGTATCGATCCCAGGGATAGGCAAACCATTTGCCGAAAAAGTCTACCGGCGGCGAGAAAGCGATCTTCAGGGCAAACAGGGCGGGAGCAAGCGCGATGAGCGCATAGAAAAAAGGAGCGGATGGGAAGGGCCTGCGCCGTATCGAAAATACCAGCAGGTAGCTGAAGCCGAATATGAAAACGAAGAGCAGGAAAAAGCCGGAGAACCTGGCTCCGAAAGAGACGGGCGAATAGAGCCTTACATGAAGCCGGAAATAATAATTCAGGAAGATGAGCAGGGCGACAAAAAAAGAAATGGCTGCTATCAGCTTTTTATCCGCCTGCCGGGCATAATGCTGTAAATAGCGGAATATTTCTTTCATTAAACCTGATGCGTTAACGGGTGAGTCTGATAGAGATGAGGCTTACTCAATCGCTTATCGTCGTCATTGGATTGGCAAGGGAAGCTGTCCCTGCATTCACTACTGTATCTTCTCCAGCCGCGACTTCATCTTTTTCATCAGGTCGGCGTCGATCATCTTTACCGCCAGCCGGATCATATTGGCAAAGGCCTTGCCATGGGAAATGCCATGGCCGATGATCACCGGGCTGGAAACGCCCAGTACCGGCGTGCCGCCATAAATTTCAAAATTAAACTGGTCGAGATAGTCGTGGTGGATGGATTTGGAACGGGTGATCTCGTAGATAGACTCAGCCATCTTCAGGATGATATTGCCGGTAAACCCGTCGCAGACCATTACGTCGGCCTTGTCTTTCAGGATATCTCTTCCTTCAATATTTCCCACGAAATGGATATCCTTGTTTTCTTTGAGCAGGGTATAGGCGGCTTGTGCAAGCAGGTTGCCCTTTCCTTCTTCTTCCCCCAGGTTCAACAGGCCTACGCGTGGGTTCTCTATGCCGGAGATATACTGCGTATACATTGACCCGAGGAGCGCAAACTGGTTGAGATGCTCCGGCTTGCAGTCGGCGTTCAGTCCCACGTCGAGGAGCAGCCCCTGCGCGCCGTTGTCTTTTGGAATGATGGTGGAAATGGTAGGGCGTAAAACGCCTTCCAGCGGTTTAATGCTGTACAGGGCGCCGACCAGCATGGCGCCGGTGTTCCCCGCGCTGATAAACGCGTCTGTTTTTCCCGAGGCCAGCAGTTGAAAACCGACCGAGATGGACGAACGCTGCTTTTCTTTTAATGCTTTAGTGGGATGCTCGTTCATGCCGATGACTTCGGGCGCATGTACCACATTGACCGATTTACCATCGATCCCGTGTTGAACAAGCAGGGGGTTGATCCGGGCTTCGTCCCCTATCAAAATAAGGCCTGGAGCTGACGAACGGGAAGGCAGGGAAGAGTGATCCGGAGTAGAAACGCCATGCTCCGACAAAAATAGCTGAACGCCCTTTACCGCTTCCGCCGGCGCAAAGTCTCCGCCCATCATATCTATGGCAATGTTCATCTACCGACAGATTACGCTTTAATGCAAGCGAAAATTACTTAACAGGAGATTTTTCAGCTACTACTTTCCCTTTGTAAAATAACTTTCCTTCGCTTACATGAGCGCGGTGACGAACATGCATTTCGCCGGTAGTAGAATCCTTGCTTAATGTTACTTCCTCAGCTTTGTAGTGAGTTCTTCTTTTTGCGCTCCTTTGTTGGGAGTGTCTTCTTTTCGGATTAGGCATAACCAGTTTTTATGTCTAAGTGTTAAAATCAGGTGTCTAGATCTTTAAATTTCTCTAATCC
>JAEUVR010000262.1 GCA_016786785.1 Chitinophagaceae bacterium | reverse complement strand
GTTCATTTTTTTTATCATCCCCCGAAACCTTTGCATACAGGAGATTGCCATGAACGGCAAACCGCGAAGTAAGCTCATACCGAAGTCCGGCTCCCACAGCCCCTTTCGATTCATCCATGGTAAAACGTTTACTCTGAAGGTCGCCGCTATAATTAGAAAAACCTCCAAAGAAGGTGAGGTTTAATTTACGCTGAGCATAACCACAAAAAGGAAGCGCCAACAATAAAAACAGGAGTTTCCGCATGTTTACGATTAATAGTACAAAAATAGCAACGGAATTGCCAGGGCAAAAGATTATTGGAGGTTTTTCTTAAAATCCGGATTTGGGAATCTTGGAACTGAAGATTATACTATTAACGCAAGTATTGTTCCATTTATTTGTTAAAGGAATGCTATTGTTGCTTTTAGAACCGCAACGCCGGGTATGAGCGATAAAATAATAAGCATCGCGGAATGGATTGCGCTCAGGCAATGCTATACGGCCGTTCCCGGGAAGGCCGGGTATACAGTCCGATGAAAAGTAAACAATTTGTTATAGTTTAACCTTGGACATTTTCGGGGTAATAAAATGGATGAGGGCCCAGGCTATCAGGAAAGAACATCCACAAACCAGGAAGATGATATTATAGCCCGTTACGATATTACCCTGCGCCTTATAAAAATCAAGTATAAACCCGATAAAGATTGGGAACAATACGCTTCCGATGGCGCCAAACATTCCCCCCAGGCCCACTACCGAGCTAACGGCTTTTTTAGGGAACATATCCGGAACGATGGAAAAGATATTGGCGCTCCATGCCTGGTTGGCCGCTACAGAAAGCGCGATCAGTCCCACTACCACCCACATATCTGTCGTATAGCGGGTAGCGATAATGGGAATAACGCAGAATGCGGCTACCAGTAAAGCCAGTTTTCTCGCCTTATAAACAGGCCATCCCTTTTTAATCAGCCAGGAAGAGAGGTATCCTCCGCCGAGGCTTCCGACCATAGTTCCAGCGTAAACGATGACTAAAGGCAGACTTGGCTTTTTCAGGTCAAGATGAAAATAGGTAGTGAAATAAGAAGGAAGCCAGAACAGGAAGAAGAACCAGATAGGATCGGTAAAAAATTTGCCGGCAATAAAAGCCCAGGTTTGTTTTAACCTCAGCAGTTGCCCCCAGCTAACCTTACCGGTGGTTTCTTCATCTTTATCGTCCGCATCGCTATTGATATATTCAAGTTCGGCTTGGGATAACCGTTTATTTTTAGCGGGACTATCATAAAACAGTATCCAAACGGTCAGCCATATAAAACCCAGGGAGCCGGTAATGATAAAAGCCCATTGCCACCCGTAAACGGCAAGCAGCCAGGGAACCAGGATAGGCCCCACGCAAGCGCCGATATTGGATCCGGAATCCAGCATACCTATAGCCAGCGCCCTTTCCTTTTTCGGAAACCATTCTGACGCCGTTTTAACGCCGCCCGGATAGTTGCCCGATTCGCCCAATCCGAGAATGGCTCTTACAATGCCAAAACCCAGCACGCCTCTGGCGAGGGCATGAGCCATCGCCGCTACGCTCCATATCGATACAGAGATCATATAACCGAGCTTCGTGCCAATCCGGTCAATTATTTTACCATAAACCAATTGCCCGATGGCATAACAGGCGGTGAAAGCCATTACGATCCTTGAGTAATCGGTTTCCGACCAGTTAAATACTCTTTCCAGCTCAGGCTTAAGCAGGCCAAAGATCTGCCTGTCGATATAATTAATGGTAGTAGCCGCAAAAAGCAGGAAGCAAATAAACCAGCGATAATTGCCTGTCTTATTCTGTTGGAGACTCGTCATACTAAATCAAAAGTTGAATATAAAATATAAAAGCGTTACGATAACCTATACATAGATTCTCTAAATGACCGGCAATATAAATCCTTCGATTGAATACTTAAAAAATAATCATAAGGCAAGCAATCCCTCCATTCAACTTTGATTTTCGCCTGATCATACGACTAATATACACACTAAAAACATATCCGGCGTTTTGAGGGCTGAAATTCTATGATTTATTTCGGCGCTGGGGTAAGCAACTGGCGATGCCTCCTTTTAGGGAGTCTGACTCTTTCTGCAACAACTAAACTTAGTAGGTAGTTAAGCTTATTAATAAACAAATACATCATTCTTACCGTCATCATAACATCCGGAGATAATCACCGGATCCTGTCGACGCTTTCGTCAACATCTTTATTTTTAAATGCCGTTTCTTTCAGTTTTCCCAGAGAATATTTAAGCCCGACAGAGACTTCCTGAAGACGGTCATAATAAATCCCATTTGCGACAACCCTGTTTACCGCAAGCGCTTCGCGCGAATCCATCGAAGCGAACATATCAGTAACCCTCAACGTGCATGAAAGATTTTTACCAAACGTTTTGGTTAGGGAGGTATCAACCGAAAACAGTCCGCCTTGCTCAAGGGCTCCTATCTGCTTCTTTGTAATCGCCCAGCCGGCAACAGTAAATACATATCTTTTTGGCAGCCTTATCTCATTAGAAGAATAAATATAAACGTATGGCCTTGGCTTACCGGAGAGGGCGACTGGATCTTTTAATGAAGAATAGACCAGGTTCACAACGTTCGTCGAATTCCATATCCGGTATTTGAAAGGGGCTGTCAGGGTAGCATAAACGCCAGCTTCGCTTTCATAATTCATTTCCGATCTGCGCAATAAGTTTTCCCGCTCATTATAACTGAAAGTAGAATACGCCGGCCCCTTAATCCGATAAATGCTCAATGCAAGAGAATAATCTTTAAGCTGGTAAGAAGCCTCTACCCCATCAGTATAAGAAGGATTTAAATTGATATTATTGGCCCATTCAAAATAAGGGTTGATGTAAATAGACGCCTGATTGGCATTGGTGTAATTGGGACGCCCTACGGTTTTTGCATATTTAATTGTTACGGAAGAAGTGGAATCGACAGGAATGCTAAGGGAGGCCTTAGGAAATAATTTCTTATTGTCTTTCTGAAGAGAAGCGTTTGACCCGTTATCAGCAAAACCGCTTTGTACTTTTACATCTTCCATTCTTACTCCTGCGGTATAAGAGAGCTTTCTTATTTTCCCAACCAGCTCGGCATATGCCGCAAGATTTCTTTCTTTATAATAAAATGTTGAATGCCGGATACTATCGGGTTGATGCATGATAATATCTGTATTTCCCTTTGTCCTTACGAAAGCAGTATACGCGCCCCAGTTAAATTTCAACGGCTTACTTACAGCGGACTCGATATCTGCCCTTGCTGCAACAACCTCTATTCCTGCATGCTGCGACCGGTTTTGCGAAAGAATTTCAGGATTATTATCTATCGCATTAAATACGGCGCTATTCTCTTCCTTTGTATGCTTAGTATACTGAGCGCCAATAAAAGCTGTATTTGCCCTGATCTTTTTATGGTAATTCAGGTTAGCCGTATAATACCTGATAGGTTCATAATTGTAATTACTGGTTAATACGCTTTCCTGTTTATCCGGGGCGCTTAAATAAGAATCTGTATAAATGGGGAAACTTTCATTCTGTCTTCGGGCGGTAGCGTTAAATGAAAAATAATCAGTTTCATTGATCTGATAGAACATAGCCGCTGAACCTATCAACTGAGGGCGCGTAGTTACGGCCGTAACGCTATATTTCGAGAATATATCTCTATCGCTGATATAAAAATCGAATGCATTACCTTCCCAGGTTTCGAGATAGTTGTATTGAATATTTCCTTTTAGCTCCAGTTTCTTTTTTCGAACGCTGATATTTGCCGATGCCCGATTCAGAAAATATCTCCTTTGCGCGGCGGTCTCCATGATCTCCGCTTTCCACCCATCCTTTTTGTTTAGTTTCCGTATTATCCTTATCACCGCCCGCCCATTTGCTTCATATTTTGAGGATGGGTTATTGATAATTTCTATCTGTTTAATATCGCTGACGGCAAGCGATCTGAGGTCTTCCGGCGATATTTGCTGGTTATCTATATAAATTAATGGTTCGCCTTTTCCCGGAATAGATATGGAAGCGCCATCAGGACTGACTATTACCGAGGGCAGCTTTGATAAAAGATCAATCGGGTCAGCTACGGCCGACAATGGCGTATTTTCGATATTGGCGATCAGGTTGCCGTCTTTCGAGACGAACTGCCTTTTACTACCGGCGACTATCACTTCCTTGAGTACCTGTGGCGCGAGCGTATCGGTTTGCTTGGGGTCTTTAATTGCGGCGCTATCCACCTGTCCAAGCACGCAGGCTGGGGCCAAAATAAGCAGCGCCTTGCCGATAACAGGTATAAGCTTCATGTAATAGGATTTAATACGTAATATAGGCTTATTCTGATTTTCTTCCCAAGCCTGGGCCCCTCGCCAATTTCACGACTCAGCGCAGCCCGTCGGTCGGTTGCATGAGACTACTGGCTTTTCTTCAGGACAGGTAGATCATGGCAAAACCTCCTTGCCGGATGTTTGCATGGAGCTGGTTTATCTTGCCTTTCCTTCTTTTAATCGCTTTATTGGCTGGCGCTTAAAATCTTTTCGGATCGGCTGATGGCATCAGCTTTCCCAGGTTTTATAGGCAAATAATCTGATTAATAGATAAAATACCTGTCGCTTAGGCGTTCCTGTTTTTAAGCCTATCTTAAATCCAAGTTGAATACCATCTGGATTTGGGGGTTAAAATCCAGGTCTGACGCGGCTTCGTGCGCTATCGTCAGCAGTCCCTTTTCTGAGCGCCTAACTCCTTCTGCAACAACCCTCTAAAAGCCTTTTTTAATTCCAAATTATGCCTTACCTTCGCAGCCCTTAACCGGTTTCGGGACGTAGCGCAGCCCGGTAGCGCACTTGCATGGGGTGCAAGGGGTCGCTGGTTCGAATCCAGTCGTCCCGACAAATGACAGAGCCTCTGGCAAAGCCAGGGGCTTTTTGTTTTGCAGCGTTGCGAGCGTGCTCGTATAAGCGGAAAAACGAAAAGCCCAAACGCACGAAGTGCGTAGAGGCGGAGTTATTTGAATACCCCTCATTAGGATCATCGGAGATAATCCAGTCGTCCCGACTTTGCCCACCTAAGCTTGCCGCCTTCGCTCTTTGAGCTACGGCGGTTGAAGGTAGGCTTTCTCATTTCAGGCAACTTTCTTCTCCACTTTAGCGAGCTATGTCGGGCAATGCCCGGCGATAGTTCGAAAATTGTCCTGTTAGGGGCGCCTGCGTTGTCGTTTTTATTATCAATATACCAAGAGCCAAACCTCCATCGCCTTAACATGTCTGCGATAAAATCAATACGGCGATTCAGATAAGCCTTAGGCTATGGCCTGAAGTTTCGGGGAATAACCATCTTATTGATTCAAATGATTTAATTTTGCCGGCTAAATCAAAAGCCTCAGTATGGAGTTAATATATACGGGTAAGACCAAAAATGTATACAAGCTGAACGATAACGAAGTATTGCTGAAGTTTAAAGACGATGTTACCGGCGAAAACGGCGTATTTGACCCCGGCGCCAACACGGTAGGCCTGACCATAGCAGGCGCAGGCAGGTCCGGGCTAAAGATGACCAGTCATTTCTTCGAACTGCTGAAAAAACAGAATATCGTTACGCACTATGTATCCTCCGATATTAAAGAGGCAACCATGACCGTTATAGCGGCCGACACATTCGGAAAGGGGCTGGAAGTGATTTGCAGATACAGGGCCGTAGGAAGCTTTTACAGGAGATATGGCGCTTACTGCGAACAGGGCCAACCCCTGGACGGACTTATCGAAATTACTATTAAAGATGATGAACGCCAGGATCCAACCATATCGGAAGATACGCTGGAAGCGCTGGGCATACTTTCCAAATACGCTTACCAGGAGATCAAGCGGTCTACCCGAACAATATGCGATCTGATCAAAGGCGCGCTGGCGGAAAAGGGATTGGAGCTGTATGATATTAAGCTGGAATTCGGCAAGAACAAGACGACTGGCGAGATCATGCTCATCGATGAAATATCGGGCGGCAATATGCGTGTTTATAAAGACGGGCAATATATCGCTCCCCTCGAGCTCGAAAAATATTTCCTGGGTTCCTCTGCCGGTTGATCCCTAATTCATCCATCCCCTCTCCTTTTCGTTAGCGGCCTATCCCATCCATTCGAAAAAGAAAAAACTTTCTAAAATAAGAAAATAGCGTTTGGCCATGAACTTTCGGGGAAACCCTAATGATAGGCCTAAACGGGATAGCCTCCTTCCGAAGGGTCCTTTTCCTTATACAAGGATAAACGATCCAATAAATATTGACGGAAACATTTTTGAAAGGTATTGGCCAATAGATCGCCTGGAGATACCAATACGCCCCATCCCCCTTTCGACGGCGCTAACGGTATTTCTTTAGGCGACTGATTTTCGCACATGATACGATCTTCATCCAGCACCTTTACGGCAAAAGACATCTGATCTTCCGGCGCTGGCCCTTTAAAACCCGGCGAGATAGCTATAGCCCAAAATACAGTGCACTCCTCCCTTGTATTGGGCGTTGGAATATGAACCAATAGCCGCATATCCCCATCATGAAAAGTTTGCCGTATTGTAGTGAAATTAGGCAGGTAACAGCGCTGCTGACGCATGTGCGCTTCCTGAAGTTTACCTGGTTGCTCATCGGGAGTCGCCAGCGATGGGAAGGGCGCGTTCATTTGAAACCCATCGTCAAAAATGCGTATATCCATTTTCGGTACAACAGGGCTCGCCGCTTTTCCCAGCGTTGAGCCATGCGCAAAAGCAAAATGGGTCATGTCCAGATAGTTTTCAATTTCTCTACGAAACCCGGATTTGAATACGGTAGGGTTAGCCGCCATATAGGTCCAATCAGGATCTTCAAATTCAGGAATATCGGGAAGCTTATTGGATCCGTCCTTTTCCAATTGCACCCAGATCATGCCATAACGTTCTTGTATTTCATATTTTTTTAACCTGGACATTTTTAATTTATTGGGCGGCGGGTTGATTAATGAAGGGATATTGATACAGTCTCCTTCCTGATCAAATTGCCAGCCATGATAAGCGCATTGCAGATAGTCGTTACATACGGCGCCCAGGCTTAATTTTATTCCTTTATGCGGGCAGATGTCTTCTGCCGCTAAAAGGCCGGTACTGAGCCGGGCGATAAAAATCTCTACGCCCAACAATACAAAACCCTTAACCTCGCCTTGCTTTAATTCCCTGCTAATGGCTACGGGTTGCCATTCTCTTTTCAATAGGATGAAAGGTAGCTCTTCAGAAAGGTTTGTATCCATATACAAGACAATTCAATAAATTAAAATTTGCGTTCCCCGAATATAAAATATTTTTGTTACGGGAGAACTTAAATTCGAATGCTCATTCATGAATAATTATCATCCTTTACTGAGAACCGTACAGGTAACGCGGTATGTTGCCCCTCTGCGCGAGGGCGGCTCGCTGCCCGCTATCGCCGAAGCTGACGACGGCTTTTTATACGTTATTAAATTTCGCGGAGCGGGACAGGGCATTAAATCACTGATCGCCGACCTTATTGGCGGCGAAATAGCCCGCGCGTTGGATTTGAAAACGCCAGAGATCGTATTCGCTCATCTCGACGCCGCCTTTGGCAGCATAGAGCCCGACCAGGAAATACAGGACCTCCTCCGGGCAAGCGTGGGGCTTAACCTCGCCGTCCATTTTCTTTCCGGCGCGCTTACCTTTGATCCGGCTGTAACGGCTATCGACCCTAAGCTGGCTTCGCAGATCGTATGGCTGGATTGCCTGCTGACCAATGTAGACCGGACCGCGCGCAATACCAATATGCTGATCTGGAATAAGGAGCTTTGGCTGATCGATCATGGCGCATCGTTATACTTTCACCACTCCTGGAAAAACTGGAAAGAGCAGGCCCTGCGCCCTTTTGCGCAGGTGAAAGACCATGTATTGCTTCGCCAGGCTTCCGAGTTGGAAACGGTCGACAGGGAATACCGGTCTTTATTGAATGAAGAGGTTATCCAATATATCGTTTCATTGATCCCCGACGAATGGCTCGCCGTTACTCCTGAAGAATCATCGCCGGCAAAACAACGGCAGATCTATGCCGATTTTTTAACCCTACGCGCAGCCAATGCTGATGTTTTCGTAAAAGAAGCCCAACATGCAAGAAAATCACTTATTTGAGTATGCCGTTATTCGAGTGGTTCCCAGGGTTGAGCGCGAGGAATTCCTGAATGTAGGCGTTATCCTGCATTGCCGGGATCAGCATTTTCTGCAATC